>JBBRTO010000038.1:0-19805 GCA_038244345.1 Sphingomonadales bacterium
CATCACCTTGATGGACGACAGCACCAAGAAGCTCGTTAAGGTCGCCGCGTCGCTGATCCCGGTCCTGGAAAATGATGACGCCAACCGCGCCCTCATGGGATCGAACATGCACCGCCACGCCGTGCAGGTGCTGCCGGCCGATGCACCGCTCGTCGGGACCGGCATGGAAGAGACCGTGGCGCGCGATTCGGGCGCTGCGATCGCTGCCCGCCGTTCGGGCGTGGTCGACCAGGTCGACGCCACCCGCATCGTGATCCGCGCCAATGGCGAGCTTCGTGCCGGCGAGTCCGGCGTCGACATTTACACGCTGATGAAGTTCCAGCGGTCGAACCAGAACACCTGCATCAACCAGCGCCCGCTGGTGAAGGTCGGTGACGTGGTCGACGGCGGCGAGATCATCGCCGACGGGCCCTCGACCCAGTTCGGCGAGCTTGCGCTTGGCCGCAACGTGCTCGTCGCGTTCATGCCGTGGAATGGCTACAATTACGAGGATTCGATCCTCATCTCCGAGCGAATCGTCAAGGACGACGTGTTCACCTCGATCCACATCGAGGAATTCGAAGTCGCGGCGCGCGATACCAAGCTCGGGCCGGAAGACATCACCCGTGACATCCCCAACGTCGGCGAGGAAGCGCTTCGCAACCTCGACGAGGCCGGGATCGTTTACATCGGCGCCGAAGTCGAGCCGGGCGATATCCTGTGCGGCAAAATCACGCCGAAGGGCGAAAGCCCCATGACTCCGGAGGAGAAACTGCTCCGCGCCATCTTCGGCGAAAAGGCTTCGGACGTTCGCGACACCTCGCTTCGCCTGCCGCCGGGAGTCGCCGGGACGGTGGTCGAGGTGCGGGTGTTCAACCGCCACGGGATCGACATCGACGATCGTACTCGCGCCATCCAGACCGAGGAGAAGGAACGCCTCAAGAAGGATGCCGACGACGAAAAGGGAATCCTCAACCGGGCCACTTTCTCGCGCCTCAAGACCATGCTGCTGAAGCAGGTCGCGACTGCTGTTCCCAAGGGCATCAAGAAGGGCGCCACGCTCGACGAGGCGACCCTCGATGCAGCGGAACGGTTCGACTGGTGGAAGATCGCGGTCAAGGACGACAAGCGTCAGGCCGATCTCGAAGCCCTCAAGGGCCAGTATGACGAGAGCGTCGCCGTCATCAATCGCAAGTTCGAAGATCGCGTCGAGAAGCTCGAGCGCGGCGACGAGCTGCCGCCGGGCGTACTCAAGATGGTCAAGGTGTTCGTCGCGGTGAAGCGCAAGCTGCAGCCGGGCGACAAGATGGCCGGACGTCACGGCAACAAGGGCGTGATCAGCCGCATCCTGCCGGTCGAGGACATGCCGTTCCTGGAGGACGGGACCCATGCCGATATCGTACTCAACCCGCTTGGCGTGCCGAGCCGGATGAACGTCGGGCAGATCTTCGAGACCCATCTCGGCTGGGCTGCTCGCGGCCTCGGCAAGCAGATCGGCGACATGCTCGAGACGATGCACGAGCGCGGCAAGGATCTGACCGCCAAGGACGCCAAGGAGATGCGCGTCAAGCTGAAAGAAATCTACGGCGCTTCCTACTTCAAGGAGATCGATGCCCGGACCGATGACAGCATCATGGACCTCGCGCAGAATCTGGTTGGCGGTATCCCGATGGGCACCCCGGTGTTCGACGGTGCCCGCGAGCCCGACGTGTCGGCGATGCTCAGGATGGCCGGGCTCGACGAGTCGGGCCAGGTGACGTTGTACGACGGCCGCACTGGCGATCCCTTCGATCGCAAGGTGACCGTCGGCTACATCTACATGCTCAAGCTGCACCATCTGGTCGACGACAAGATCCACGCGCGCTCGATCGGGCCGTACAGCCTGGTCACCCAGCAGCCGCTGGGCGGCAAGGCCCAGTTCGGCGGCCAGCGCTTTGGCGAAATGGAGGTGTGGGCGCTGCAAGCGTACGGCGCCGCCTACACGCTACAGGAAATGCTGACCGTTAAGTCCGATGACGTCATCGGCCGGACCAAGGTTTACGAGGCGATCGTCAAGGGTGACGACACGTTCGAAGCCGGCATCCCGGAAAGCTTCAACGTGCTGGTCAAGGAAATGCGTTCGCTTGGCCTCAGCGTCGAACTGGATTCGATCGCCGAGGAAGGCGACGAGACCGCCGCGATCGCCGCCGAATAAACCATATTCCCCTCACCCCTCCCCCGCGCGGGGAGGGGATTGGAGACTTTAAATTATGAACGAGCTGACCAACTTCGCGAACCCGGTGGCCAAGCCGGAGACCTTCGACCAGATCCGCATCGGGATCGCCTCGCCGGACAAGATCCGGTCGTGGTCGTTCGGCGAGATCAAGAAGCCCGAGACCATCAACTATCGCACGTTCAAGCCCGAACGTGACGGTTTGTTCTGCGCGCGCATCTTCGGTCCGATCAAGGATTACGAGTGCCTGTGCGGCAAGTATAAGCGGATGAAGTACAAGGGCATCGTGTGCGAGAAGTGCGGTGTCGAAGTCACCGTGTCGAAGGTCCGCCGCGAGCGGATGGGCCATATCGAACTCGCCGCCCCGGTGGCGCACATCTGGTTCCTCAAGAGCCTCCCGAGCCGCATCGGCCTGATGCTCGACATGCAATTTAAGCAGCTTGAGCGTATCCTTTATTTCGAGATCTATGTGGTGATATAGCCGGGCCTGACCGCGCTCGAGAAGTATCAGTTGCTGACCGAGGACGAACTCCTTTCGGCGCAGGACGAATATGGCGAAGACGCCTTCTCCGCCGGGATCGGCGCCGAAGCGGTCAAGATCATGCTGATGGACCTCGACCTCGAAGGCGAGCGCAAGGAATTGCTCGACGAACTGGCGGTCACCAAGTCGGAACTGAAGCCAAAGAAAATCATCAAGCGCTTGAAGGTCGTCGAAAGCTTCATCGATTCGGGCAACAAGCCCGAGTGGATGATCCTCGACGTGGTTCCGGTAATCCCGCCCGAACTTCGCCCGCTGGTGCCACTGGACGGCGGCCGCTTTGCGACCTCCGATCTCAACGATCTCTATCGCCGGGTAATCAACCGCAACAATCGCCTGAAGCGCCTGATGGAACTTCGCGCGCCGGACATTATCGTCCGCAATGAAAAGCGCATGCTTCAGGAAGCCGTCGACGCTTTGTTCGACAACGGCCGCCGCGGCCGCACCATCACCGGTGCCAACAAGCGTCCGCTGAAGTCGCTGTCCGACATGCTCAAGGGCAAGCAGGGCCGCTTCCGCCAGAATCTGCTCGGCAAGCGAGTCGATTATTCGGGTCGTTCGGTGATCGTTACCGGGCCGGAATTGAAGCTTCATCAGTGCGGCTTGCCGAAGAAGATGGCGCTCGAACTGTTCAAGCCGTTCATCTACTCGCGCCTCGACGCCAAGGGTCTGTCGATGACTCTCAAGCAGGCCAAGAAGTGGGTCGAAAAAGAGCGCAAGGAAGTGTGGGACATCCTCGACGAGGTGATCCGCGAGCATCCGGTGCTGCTGAACCGCGCGCCGACGTTGCATCGCCTCGGTATCCAGGCGTTCGAGCCGGTGCTGATCGAGGGCAAGGCGATCCAGCTTCACCCGCTCGTCTGCTCGGCCTTCAACGCCGACTTCGACGGCGACCAGATGGCGGTCCACGTGCCGCTGTCGCTTGAAGCACAATTGGAAGCGCGCGTGCTGATGATGTCGACCAACAACATCCTCTCGCCCGCCAACGGCAAGCCGATTATCGTTCCCTCGCAGGACATGGTGCTCGGGCTTTATTATCTGTCGATGATGAAGGAAAACGAGCCCGGCCAGGGTATGTTGCTGGCCGATATGACCGAGGTTCACCAGGCGATTGCGGCGGGGGCGGTGACGCTCCACACGAAGATCACCAGCCGGGTACCGCAGACCAACGAAGCTGGCGATCAATATATGCTGCGCGTCGAGACCACCCCGGGCCGGATGCTGCTCGCCGAAACGCTGCCGCAGAGCCACAAGGTGCCGTTCGAAACGGTAAACCGCTTGCTCACCAAGAAGGAGATCGGTGACGTCATCGACGCCGTCTATCGCCACACCGGCCAGAAGGAGACGGTGCTGTTCGCCGACGCCATCATGGGGCTTGGCTTCCGCCACGCGTTCAAGGCCGGAATCTCGTTCGGCAAGGACGACATGGTGATCCCGGGTGCCAAGATCGCGTTGGTCGACGAGACCAAGGCGCTGGTGAAGGATTATGAGCAGCAGTATCAGGATGGCCTGATCACCCAGCAGGAAAAGTACAATAAGGTGATCGACGCCTGGTCGCGTTGCGGTGACCGCGTCGCGGCCGAGATGATGAAGGAAATCAGCTCGACCTCGGTCGGCGCCGACGGCCGCGAGAATCCGATCAACTCGATCTACATGATGGCCCATTCGGGCGCTCGTGGCAGCCAGGCGCAGATCAAGCAGCTGGCCGGCATGCGCGGCCTGATGGCCAAGCCGTCGGGCGAGATCATCGAAACCCCGATCATCTCGAACTTCAAGGAAGGCCTGACCGTCCTCGAATATTTCAACTCGACTCACGGCGCCCGCAAGGGCCTCGCCGATACTGCGCTCAAGACGGCCAACTCGGGTTATCTGACCCGCCGCCTGGTCGACGTGTCGCAGGATGCGGTGATCGTCGAGGAGGATTGCGGGACCGACCGGGCGCTCGAAATGCGCGCCATCGTCCAGGGCGGCGCGGTCATCGCCTCGCTCGCCGACCGAGTGCTCGGCCGAACCACTGCCGAGGACATCGTCGATCCCAAGTCGAACGACACGGTCATTCCCGAAGGCACGTTGCTCGACGAACCGATGGTCGCCCAGCTCGAGGAGATGGGCCTCCAGGGGCTCAAGATCCGAAGCCCGCTGGTTTGCTCGTCCAAGCAGGGCGTGTGCGCCAAATGCTATGGCCGCGATCTGGCCCGCGGAACCCCGGTCAACATCGGTGAAGCGGTCGGAGTCATCGCCGCCCAGTCGATCGGCGAGCCGGGCACTCAGCTGACGATGCGCACCTTCCACATCGGCGGCGCGGCGCAGCTCAACGAGCAGTCGAACCTCGAAGCGCCGGTCGACGGCACGATCGAGTTCCGCGACATGCCGACGATCCAGGATCCCCGCGGCCGGCACGTCAGCCTGTCGCGCTCGGGCGAAATCGCGATCCTCGACATGGACGGTCGCGAGCTTAGCACCCACCGCGTCCCGTATGGCGCGCACATGCTGTGCGAGACCGGCCACATCGTCAGCCGCGGCGACCGCATCGCCGAGTGGGACCCGAGCTTCATGCCGGTGATCACCGAGCGTGCGGGCAAAGTCCGCTACCAGGATCTGACCGAGAATCGGACGATGACCGAACAGACCGACGAATCGACTGGTATCACCCAGCGTGTGGTCACCGACGATCTTGCCAAGTCGAAGAAGGAGGATCTTCGTCCGCGACTGACCCTGATGGGCAGCGACGATACCGAAACCGGGCTGTACCGCCTGCTTCCGGGCGCCATCGTCGCGATCGAGGACGGGGCGACGGTCGAGGCCGGCACCGTGCTCGCCCGGATGCCGCGCGAGGCCGCCAAGACGCGCGACATCACCGGCGGTCTGCCGCGCGTCGCCGAGCTGTTCGAAGCGCGCAAGCCCAAGGACGCGGCGATCATCGCCAAGGTCTCGGGCAAGGTCAGCTTCAAGAAGGACTATAAGGCCAAGCGCAAGATCGTGATCATCCCCGACGACGGTTCGGAGGAGGTCGCCTACCTCGTTCAGAAGTCCAAGGTGATCGACGTCCAGGAAGGCGATTACGTCAAGCGCGGCGACAACCTCGTCGGCGGATCGCCCGATCCGCATGATATCCTCGAGGTGCTGGGCGTGGTTGCGCTGGCCGAATATCTCGTCACCGAGATTCAGGAAGTCTATCGACTCCAGGGCGTCAAGATCAACGACAAGCACATCGAGGTGATCGTTCGCCAGATGCTGCAGAAGGTCGAGATCACCGATGGCGGCGACACCACCTTGCTGGCCGGCGAACAGGTCGACCGCGAGGAGATGGACGAGGTCAACAAGGCGCTGACGAAGAAGCAGAAGCCGGCCGAAGGCAAGCCGGTCCTGCTCGGCATCACCAAGGCGTCGTTGCAGACCCGCAGCTTCATCTCGGCCGCCTCGTTCCAAGAGACCACCCGGGTGCTCACCGAAGCCTCGGTGCAGGGCAAGATCGATACGCTCAACGGGCTGAAGGAAAATGTCATCGTCGGCCGGCTGATCCCGGCGGGAACCGGCGCCGGCATGAACCGCCTGCGGGTTGCCGCCTCCAGCCGCGATGCCGCGCTTCGTGCGCAGCAGCGCAAGCTGCAGGAAGCACTGATCGCGCCCAAGACCGCCGCCGAAGAGCATGCCGCCGAACTGGCGCAGGGCCCCGAAGCCGCGATCCACGGCGACCCGCTGGAGAGTGTGACCCCGTCGGGCACCGGAACCGACGCCGATGCCGGGGACTATCTCAACAGCTAAAGCTTGCCCTCCATCATGAAGGCACAAAAAAAGCCCCGCCGGATGATCTCCGGCGGGGCTTGTTTTTGGCTAGTCGCCCAAGCGACTTAGCAGTGGACGTTGTTGATCACATTCTCGGTGCAATTGGCGGCCGACTGGACGTCCTTGCCGGCGCCGCGGACGGTGTTGCAGGCGGCGAGCACGAGAGCGCTGCCGATAATGGCGATGATTGTGAGTTTCTGGATCATTTTCAAATCTCCTGTTTGGCGCAATAGGAACGCAACAAGTTGGCTTAGGTGCCATCACGCAGCCGAAATGTTTATCATGCGCGACAGTCCGTCAACTTAAACCGCCACTGGCGCCGCGATATGCGGGTGCGGATCATAGCCCTCGAAAGCGAAATCCTCAGGCTCGTAGCCGAACAGATCCTGCCCCCGATCCTTGAGAATTAGGGTCGGCAAGGGCCGCGTGTCGCGCGACAATTGAAGCCGCGCCTGATCGAGATGGTTGGAATAGAGATGCACGTCGCCCCCGGTCCACACGAACACCCCGGGCTCAAGCCCGCATTCTCGCGCCAGCATGTGGGTCAGCAACGCATAGGATGCGATATTGAACGGCACGCCGAGAAAGAAATCGCCGCTGCGCTGGTACAGCTGGAGGTTGAGCCGACCCGCGGCGACCTGAGTCTGGAACAGGCAATGGCACGGCGCCAGCGCCATCCGCTCGAGCTCCCCCGGGTTCCACGCGGTGACGATCTGGCGGCGGCTCGCGGGGTCGTGGCGGATCAGCGCGACCAGGTTGGCGATCTGGTCGATGTGCCGTCCATCAACCGCCTCCCAGTCGCGCCATTGCTTGCCATAGACTGGGCCGAGATCGCCCTTGTCATCGGCCCATTCGTCCCAGATTGCGACCTTGCGTTCGTTTAGCCAACCGATGTTGGTGTCGCCGCGAAGGAACCACAGCAATTCGACGATGATCGAGCGCAGGTGGAGCTTCTTGGTGGTCAGCAGCGGAAAGCCGTCAGCGAGGTCGAACCGCAACTGAGCGCCGAACAAGGATCGGGTGCCTGTGCCGGTGCGGTCCATCTGTTCGACCCCATGGTCGAGTATCTGCTGCATCAAATCGAGGTAATTGCGCATCGCCCCACCCTAGCCACACCACCACGCGCGGCAAGGGCCCGCAATTCGATCCGCTTTGGATGGAACCGAGCTCCACATCGGACACGGTTCGCGTCGCCTGCTCGCGCCGGCTGGCCTATGCAAGCGGCATGTTCCATCAGCGTGCCGAATCCCCGCTGCGCCTTAACGGTCTCGACGCTGCCCGGCGGTTCTTCGCCGATTGCCTCGCCGAGACCGATCCGGCAAAGGAATATCTGTGGGTCGCCCACGTCGACGACCAGGCGCGCTGCATCCATCTGTCGCGCCACGACGGCGACAGTGGCAGCGCCGGTTTGCCGATTCGCGAGCTGATTGCCGACGCTGCGATCCACGGCAGTGCCGGCGTGATCCTGGCCCACAACCATCCCGGCGGCGATCCCACGCCAAGCGCCAGTGACCGCCACGTGACCCGCCGCCTCGCACTCGCCGCCGAAGCGATCGACCTCGCCGTGCTCGATCATCTGGTCATCGCCGGCAAGGACTGCCGCTCGATGCGCCAGATGGGAATGCTCTAGCCAACCACCTTTGGCTTCAGTCTTGCGCCGCGCATGGCTTGATCGCGCCCGGTTCGGGTCGCGGCCTGGTTGCCGCATAGAGCGTCATGTAGCTGTCGCTACCCTCGATCGACGCTTCGCGCAGCCTGGTCAGGCCGAGGCTGGCGAATTCGCACTGGAGCAATTTGGGTGGCATGCCGTGCTTGCGCACCGGGCGCCGCGCGTCGACCACGACTACCAGCCCACCCTGCTTGAGCCCGTCGCGCAGGTGCCACAGGAAGGCATAAGGCTCGGCTACCTCATGGTACATGTGGACCAGGAAGATGCGGTCGAAACTCGCCGCGGGGAGCTTGGGATCATCGGGCAGGCCGAGCCGTACCGCGACATTGTCGAGCCCTTCGCGCTGGACTCGGATGGCCAACCGGTCGCGGGTTTCCGGCACGATATCCTCGGCCAGCACGCGGCCCTTGGGCCCGACGACACGCGACAGGCGGACGGTGTAATAACCCTCGCCAGCGCCGATGTCGGCAACCGACACGCCAGGCGCGATTCCGGCGAATGCGATCACCGCCTCGGCCTCGCCCAGCCGGTCGCGCGCATCCTCGGTCGAGTAACTGTCGCTGACGATCGACGCGACATCGCGCTGCGCCTTGGGGAAGGTCGATCGCGGCTCGCTGGCCTTGCAGGCCGCGAGCGCCAGGAGCAGCAGCGCGAGCGCCCTAATCGACATCCTCGACCTCGACTTTCTCGCCGGTTACCCGCTGCGACAACGCCGCAGCCATGAAGCGGTCGAGATCGCCGTCAAGCACATCGAGCGGTGCGGTCGAGATCACCCCGGTACGCAGGTCCTTGACCAATTGATACGGCTGGAGGACGTAGCTGCGGATCTGGTGGCCCCAGCCGATATCGGTCTTCGACGCCGCGCTGGCATTGGCTTCGACTTCCCGCTTCTGCAACTCGGCTTCGTACAGTCGCGCTTTCAGTTGCTTCATCGCCTCGGCCTTGTTCTTGTGCTGCGAACGCTGGTTCTGGCACTGGACGACGATATTGGTCGGGATGTGGGTGATCCGAACCGCGCTGTCGGTGGTGTTGATATGCTGCCCGCCCGCGCCCGACGCGCGATAGGTATCGATGCGGAGCTCGCTCTCGTTGATCTCGATGTCGATATCGTCATCGACCTCGGGATAGACCCAAACCGAGGCGAAGCTGGTGTGGCGCCGCGCGGAGCTGTCGAAGGGCGAAATCCGCACCAGCCGGTGGACCCCGCCTTCGACCTTGAGATTGCCGTAGGCATTTTCGCCCTTGATCAACAGCGTCGCCGACTTGATCCCGGCCTGCTCGCCGGCATGGTGGTCGATCAGTTCGACCTTCATTCCGTGGCGCTCGCCCCAGCGCGAATACATCCGCTGCAGCATTCCCGCCCAGTCGTTGCTCTCGGTCCCGCCGGCGCCGGCATTGATCTCGATATAGCTGTTGTTGGCGTCGGCCTCCCCCGCGAGCAGCGCCGCGACCTTATCGCGCTCGGCGCGCTCGGCCAGCTCGGCGAGCGCTGCGATCCCGTCATCGACCAAGCCATTGTCACCCTCGGTTTCGGCCATGTCGATCAGCTCGACCGTGTCGCTCAATTCGGTCTCGAGCCTGCGAGTCGCGCCGATCGCTTCTTCCAGCCGCCGCCGCTCGCGCATCACTTCCTGCGCCGCCTTGGGGTCGTTCCACAAGGTCGGATCCTCGACCATGGCGTTCAATTCGCCCAACCGCTTGTGCGCCTTGTCCCAATCGAGGAACCGGCGGAGCAGCTGGGTGGCGGCGTTGATCTGGTCAATAAAGGTTTGCGCTTCGGCGCGCATGGTGATGGCTTTCCAACAGGGGGTCGTGCCCGCCTAGTAAATCCCGCCCTGCCTTTGCAAGAAATCGTCCGCGGGCGGCTTGGGCTGGTTTGATTTGGGCCGCACGGGGCGCGGGCGTTTAGGCGGTCCGCCGACCCCTTCGGGCTCGGCGGCGGCAAGGTATTCGCGGCGAAACGAGCGGCGCGGCTCGGTCTCGGGCTGGAAGGCTTCCCAGATTACCGAGGATTTGGGATCCTCGCTGGTCGGGAACGTACCGAACACGCGCTTGCCGGTGATCCGGTCGATCCGCACCATGCGGATCCCGGCTGGGGCAACAAACGGGATCTTGGGGGCGTCCTTGAAGGCGATTTGAGCGAATTGCTTGAAAATTGGCGCCGCGATTCGCCCGCCCTGGGCATAGCCACCGAGCGAACGCGGCCGATCGTAGCCGAGATAGACCCCCGACACGACGTCAGGCGTTCCGCCGACGAACCACACGTTGGTCGGGCCACTTGTCGTCCCGGTCTTGCCGAACATCGGGCGGTTGAGATCGCGAAGCACGGTCGCGGTACCGCGCTCCACGACGCCTTCCATGATGTGCACCATCTGATAGGCGGCTTGCGGCTCGAGCAATTGGCGGGCGCGGATCGGCGGTCGCGGCATCGCCCCACCGTCCCAATCCCTTGCATTGCAGCCATCCATCACCTGGCAGCGATTGTCTGTTCGATAGACCACCTTGCCGTTGCGATCCTGGACGAAGTCGATGATCGTCGGGCGGACTTCGCGGCCATTATTGGCGAGCACCGCATAAGCGTTGGTGAGCTTTAGCACTGTCGTCTCGCCAGCGCCCAGCGCAATTGACAGGTAATTAGGATATTTGCCGACCCCGAGCTCGGCTGCGGTAGCGATGACCTTGGGCATTCCGGTCTGAGAGGCGGCGCGAACGGTCATCAAGTTGCGCGATTGCTCGACCCCCCAGCGCATCGTCTTGGGCCCGGCATAGCCGCCGTCGAAATTCTTGAAACATTTATTGCCCAGACCCGCGCCCTGCCACACGCAAAACGGCGCATCGACGATGATCGACGCCGGGGTCATGCCATTCTCGAGCGCGGTCACATAGACGATTGGCTTGAACGCCGAACCCGGCTGGCGAAGCGCCTGGGTTGCCCGGTTGTAGGACGAGCCGACCACGTCGAAACCGCCCTGCATCGCGAGGATCCGCCCGGTGCGGACTTCCTCGGACAGGAACGCGCCGCCGATCTCCGGGATCGATCTAAGCGCATAACCGTCGCCGCCGACCGACTTGGCGATGACAACCATCCCCGGCTTGATTGCGCCGAACGCGGTGCCGCCGCCGCCACGCCTGGCCTGGTTCGCGTCCGATGCCGATAGCGTCCCCTTGCTGCCGTCGGCAAAGCCGAGCTCTGCTTGCCCGCCCGACTTGCTCAGCACCACCGCCTTACGCCAGTCGGGAAAGCCGGTGCCGAGCGCCGCCGCCGACAATTGCCCGCGCCAGTCGCCCGCCAGATCGACGCTCAAGCCGGTATCTTGCCAGCCGCGCCCGCCGTCGAACTTGGCGAGCCCTTCGCGCAGCGCATCGGCGGCGGCATCCTGCATCAGCGGGACCATCGAGCTTCGCACCCACAGGCCCCCGGAATAGACACTGTTCGGCCCCTGCTCGGCCTTCTCGCCGAAGCGGCGGATCAGGTCGCGGCGGACCTCTTCCATGAAGTAACCGCCGTTCTGGCGGAACTTCTCGTTACTTCCATAGCGGATGGTGCCGAGCGGTGCGGCCGAGGCGGATTCGCGCTGGCTCTCCGTGATATAGCCATTGGCCGCCATTTCCCGGAGCACGTAATTGCGCCGCGCGGTCGCCTTGGCAGTGGCACGCTGCGGGTCATAATTGGACGGCGCTTTGGGCAGCACCGCGAGATAGGCGGCCTCGGGCAGGGTCAGCTCGCTGACATCCTTGTCGAAGTAAGCGCGGCTAGCAGCCTGGATTCCATAAGCGTTGCGGCCGAGGAAGATCGAATTGAGATAGAGTTCAAGGATTTGCGGTTTGGTCAAAGTCGATTCGAGCCGGAACGCGAGGATCGCCTCGCGAATCTTGCGAGTGACCGCGTAGCTATTGTCCTGGAGGAGATATTTGGCGACTTGCTGGGTGATCGTCGATCCGCCCTTGGCGCGGCCGCCGGTGACCGACTTGGTCGAATAATCGAACACCGCCCCGACCAGGCCCGGATAATCGATCCCGCCGTGGCTGAAGAAGGTCTTGTCCTCGGCCGAGATCACCGCGTGCACCACCAGCGGGGGATATTCTTCATAGTCCAGTTCGACCCGCCGCTCGCGAGCGAAGGTCTGGACCGGATTGCCGTCATAGCCGCGCACGTTGGACGGCAAAGGCGGCTGGTAGCTCAGCAGTTTCTCGGAGCTTGGCAGGCCCGACGCGAACCAGATCCACACCAGCGAGAAAAACAGGAAACCGCCAAGCAGGATCCACGCCCCGCGGCGAACTCCGCGGCGCTTGAACCACGGGTCGATTCGACCGTGAATCCGCTGATTGAAGCGGACGAAATCGGGAAACGGGACGGTGGAAGTCGGCATAGATGAAAAGCATCTAGCCGCTTCATCGGCCCGCGCAAAGCTCGCTTAGCGAGACTGGCGCTTAGCGAGACTGGCGCAATGCCGCGTCGACTTCGATCGCCCGGGCCAGTTCGGCGACGATCGGCGCCCGGCCCTCGGCGGTGCGCAGCAGCGCTTCGTCCTCGACGTTGCTGATATAGCCCGCCTCGAACAACACGCCCGGCACTTCCGACCGGCGAAGGATGTGGAAGGCGGCGAATTTGTGCGGCTCGGGGCGAAGCAGCATGCCGCGCCCGCGCCCGCTGACCAGTCGCGTCGCAAGATCGGCGGATTCGGCCATCTGGTCACGCAGCGCGAGGTCGGACAATAGGAACCGCAGCCCTTTGTCCTGCTCGCTGCTGAGGCCCCCGCCTTCGTCGTTCTCGGCCCGGGCGAAGCGCGCCGCCTCGGCGTCGGAAGCGACATCGGACAGCGAATAGACCGTCGCCCCGCGCGCCAGCGGGTTGGGCGCGCTGTCCATGTGGACCGAGACCAACAAGCTCACGCCGAGCTGGCGGGCGATCGCGGCGCGCTGTTCGAGGGTCAGAGTGCGGTCGACGTCGCGGGTCAGCGCGACCCGCACCCGGCCATGCTTGGCGAGCAGGTCGCGAAGTTCGCGGGCGAAGGCCAGCGTCAGATCCTTTTCTTTGATTGTCCCTGACACCCCCGGCGCGCCGGGGTCGCGGCCGCCGTGGCCGGCGTCGATCAGCACGATCGGGCGGCCCGGAACGCGGGCTTCGGTGATCGCCACCTCGCCGACCTGATCGCGAAGCGCCACCGTCAGTCCGCCGCGGCGCGCTTCGCCGAACAAAGCCTCGTCGCTTTCCACCGGCGCTTTGGGGATTAGAAAATGAGCAGCGAGCGCGATTAGCAGCACCGCGAGCAGCATGAAGGCGGCCGTCCGCGCTTGGTCCGGTCTTAGCCACATAGGATGCTTATCAGCGGGCGAGGCATTGCGGGCAAGGGGCACCAGTGCTACTCCCGCGATACCCGCCGGATTCCTGCGGGCCTGCGCTGCTTTGCTGGCGCGGTTTTCGAGGTTGACGCTGCATGACACCACAGGACGCCAGTCGCTTGCTCGCTATCGAGCCGGTTGGCGCGCTTTTCCCGGCGATGGTCGGGATGGGTCACGCAGCAGAGGCAATATTCACACATCCTGCCAGCGCCACATCAGGCCTGGTCATGACCATCGCGCGCTCCCGCTTGCAGCGGTTCCAGCGCGCCCGGAGAAATTTCAATGTCCATGCGCATGCTGATCGACGCGCGCCACCCCGAGGAAACTCGGGTCGCCGTCGCCAAGGGAAACCGGATCGAAGAGTTTGATTTCGAGTCCGCCGAACACAAGCAACTCAAAGGCAATATCTATCTCGCCAAGGTAACCCGGGTCGAACCGTCGTTGCAGGCGGCGTTCATCGATTACGGCGGAAACCGCCACGGATTCCTCGCCTTCAGCGAAATCCATCCCGATTATTACCAGATTCCCAAGTCCGACCGCGACGCCTTGCTTCGCGAAGAGGCCGAACATGCCGCCGAGGAAGAGCGCCTGCGCGGCGAACTCGAGGATGGCGGCTTCGACGCGCATCATGACGATGACGGATTCGATGATCGCCCGGACGAGGACGATCTGCACGACGACGTTCAACATGACGAGGAAAATGAAGCGACCGAGGCCGGCACCGGCTCCGACGCCTCGCCGGTCGACGAAAGCGCCGCCGACGAGCTTCGCCGCAAGCGCCAGAATCTGCGTCGCCGCTACAAGATCCAGGACGTCATCCAGCGCCGCCAGGTGCTGCTGGTCCAGGTCGTCAAGGAAGAACGCGGCAACAAGGGCGCCGCGCTGACCACTTATCTCAGCCTTGCCGGGCGCTACTGCGTGCTGATGCCCAACACCTCGCACGGCGGCGGAATCAGCCGGAAAATTTCCAACGGCGCCGACCGCAAGCGGTTGAAGTCGATCATGGCCGATTTGAACCTGCCGTCGGTGATGGGCTTGATCGTTCGCACTGCGGGGCTCGAGCGAACCAAGGTCGAGATCCGCCGCGACTTCGACTATCTCGCCCGGCTGTGGGACGAGATCCGCCAGAAGACTCTGTCGAGTTCCGCCCCGGCGCTGGTCTATCGCGACAGCGACCTGATCAAGCGCGCGATCCGCGATCTGTACCACAAGGAAATCGACGAGGTGCTGGTCGAGGGCGAGGAAGGCTACAAAGCCGCCCGCGGCTTCATGAAATTGCTCATGCCGAGCCACGTAAAGCGGGTCCGCGATTATTCCGACCCGACCCCGATCTTCCAGCGCTACGGGGTCGAGGACACGCTGTCGGCGATGTATCAGCCGGTCGTCCAGCTCAAGTCGGGCGGTTATCTGGTGATCAACCCGACCGAAGCCTTGGTGTCGATCGACATCAACTCCGGCCGGGCGACCAAAGAACATAGTATCGAGCAGACCGCCTTCGCCACCAACATCGAGGCAGCCAACGAGATCGCCCGCCAGTTGCGTCTGCGCGACATGGCCGGACTGGTGGTGATCGACTTCATCGACATGGAACAATCGGGCCATGTGCGGAAGGTCGAAAAAGCGATGAAGGACGCGCTCAAGAACGACCGCGCGCGGATCCAGGTCGGGCGGATTTCGAGCTTCGGCCTGATGGAAATGAGCCGGCAGCGGCTGCGCACCGGCGTGCTCGAGGCATCGACCCGCCCCTGCGCGCATTGCGAGGGCACCGGCCTGATGCGCACTGCATCCTCGTCGGGCCTGAGCGCGCTTCGCATCGTCGAGGAAGAAGCGGCGCGCGGCCGCGGCGACCGGATCATGCTCCGCGCCGGCCGCGAGGCAGCAATCTATCTGCTCAACAAGAAGCGCGGCGAATTGGCCGAGATCGAGGCTCGTTACGGCGTCACGGTCGAAGTGATCATCGACGAAGCGTTCGAGGGCGCGCGGATGAGCGTCGACAGCATTGGGCCGCGCCCGGTCGCGCCGCAACGCGTCTCCGCGCCGATGCTCGATCATGACGAAGCGGATGAGGATGAGGGCGAATTCAAGCCCGAGGCCGACATCGATGACGAAGATGAGGACGAGGAAGACGCCGGCGACAAGCGAGCGCCGGCCCAGAATCGTCAGCGCGCCGATGGCGACAGCGACAGCGAGGGCGGCCCGCGCCGCCGCCGCCGCCGCCGCGGCGGTCGTGGCCGCAATCGCCAGCGCGAAGGCGGCGAAGGCGAGCCTAACCAGGACGAGCGCCAGGAGACTGGCGACGACGAGCAATCGCCAGATGTGACCAGTGACGAGACGCGCGAGACCCCGGTCCGCGCCGACAATGACGACGGCGACAGCGAAGGTTCGGCACGCAACCGTCGCGGTCGCCGTGGCGGTCGGGGACGGCGCGGTCGCGGCGATGGTACCAGCGATGGCGGCGGCGAGACACAAACGGTCGCGACCGACGAAGCGCCGATGATCGAGCCGGTCATCGCCGATGAGGCACCTCTGGCCGACGCCGAACCGGTCGGGGAGACCGAAGGGCCAAAGACCCGTCGCCGCCCCAAGGCCCGCCAGGCCGCCGAGGATCGGACCGCTAGGCAGGTCCCGGCTCTCCAAGCCGCCGCCGAGCCCGAAACCGATGCTCCCCCCGAGAAGCCTAAGCGCAAAAGCCGCGCCAAGAAGGTCGACGAGCCGGTAATCGCCGCCGAGGAACCGGTCGCTGCGCCGGCCCCGGAGCCGGTCGCCGAGCCCCAAGTCAAGGCACCCGCCAAGACCAGGGCCAAGGCCCCGGTCAAGGCCAGGACCAAGACCGCCGCGCTGGTCGAAGGCGATACAGCTTCGACCACTCAGTCTGGTGGCGACGAAGCCGACGACGGCCAGCCGCCGCGCGGCGGCTGGTGGCAACGCACCTTCGGCTGAATGAAAAGGCGTCATTGCGAGCGACTCCGCACTGCGCTCGCAATGACGGCCACCCCTTTCATCGCGGGTTCATCCGCCCGATGGGACAGCACGGCATGATCCGGATTGCAAATCAGCAGGTGGCAAATCGGCTGATGCGGATGGCGATGCTGGCGCTGGCTTTGGCCTTTGCCGCGCTGCAACCCGCGTCGGCGCAGGAAGTGCTTCGCGACAGCGAGACCGAATTGCTGTTCCGCGACATGTCGAAGCCGCTGATCCAGGCCGCCGGGCTCGATCCCGCCAACGTCAAGGTCATCCTGCTCCACGACGACGAAATCAACGCCTTCGTTGCCGGCGGGCAGGTGGTTTATATCCACAGCGGACTGCTCACTGCCGCCGACAATGCCAACCAATTGCAAGGCGTGATCGCGCATGAGCTCGGCCATGTCGCCGGTGGCCACGTCATCCGCATGGACGAAGGCGTCAAGGCGGCGACCGGGATCACGCTGTTGTCACTGGTGCTCGGCGCGGCGGCGATCGCGGCCGGTGCCCCCGATGCCGGGATGGGGATCATCATGGCCGGCCAGCAGGCCGCGCAGGGCAGTTTCTTTTCCTTTACACGCGCCCAGGAAAGCTCGGCCGATCTCGCCGGCGCCTCTTACCTCTCCAAGGCCGGCTACAGCGGCAAGGGCAGCCTGGAATTCTTCAAGAAATTGCAGATCCAGGAATATCGCCTCGCCATCTATTCGAAGAATAGTTACGACCGCACCCACCCGCTTTCGAGCGAGCGGATCAATGCGCTGACCCAGATCTACCAGAAGGATCCGGCGTGGAACCGGCCGACCGATTCGGCGATCGAGGCGCGCTTCCAGCGGGTCAAGGCCAAGCTGATCGGCTACGTCAATTCGAAGAATGCGGTCACGCTCTATCCCGAAAGCGACCAGAGCATCCCGGCGCATTATGCGCGCGCCTATGCCTATCACCTCGGCGCTTATCCCGACAAAGCGCTGTCGGAGGCCGACTGGCTACTCGCCAAACAACCCGACGACCCATTCTTCCTCGAACTCAAAGGGCAGATATTGCTCGAATCGGGCCGGCCGAAGGACGCGATTCCCGTGCTTCGCCAGTCGGTCAAGGAGGCTCCCGACCAACCGATGATCTCGGTGATGCTCGGCCATGCCTTGATCGCGACCGAGGATGACAAGAATTTCGCCGAGGCCAAGCAGGTGCTGAAGACCGCGATCAACCGCGACAATGACAATCCTTTCGCCTGGATGCAGCTCGGCATCGTCTACGACCATGAAGGCGACGCGCCGCGCGCTGCCTTGGCCACTGCCGAGCGTGACAATCTCGAGGGCAAGCCCAAGCTCGCTTTGGTCAGCGCCAAGACGGCGATGGCCGGGATTCCCAAAGGCACACCCGACTTCCTTCGCGCGCAGGATATTGCCATGGTGTCCGAGGCCGAGCTGAAAAAGACCAAGAAGGGCAAGAAAGACCAGTGAGCGACAATCGAAGCACCCCGTGGCTTGCGGCGATCAGCGGGGGACTCATCGGGTCGCTGGCGACGGCGGGACTTTTGCTGGTCGCCGGACCGAAACTGATTGGACCGAAGCTGGTGCGCGATGCGCTGGTCAGCAACCCGCACATTCTGGTCGAGGCGTCGGAGTCGCTTCGTGAAGGACAATATGCGCCGGTGCTGGCTGCCAATCGCGCCGCGCTTGAGACGCCGTACGGATCGTCGTGGAAGGGCGCTTCCAACCCCAAGGTCGTGATGACCTATTTCTACGATTACGCCTGCGGCTATTGTCGCAAGAGCAACCCCGATATCGAACGGTTGCTGGCCGAGGATAAGGGGCTGCGCGTGGTCTATCGCGAATTGCCGATCCTCGGCCCCGACAGCGTCGCCGCCAGCCGCGCCGCGCTCGCCGCGTCGAAGGCCGGGCGGTTCGGCGTGTTCCACGACGCGATGTACGCTGCGGGCCGCCCGACGACCGAGACTGTCGCGCTCGCCGGCACCGCCGCCGCGATCACCCCCGACCTCGCGCGCGACCCCGCGATCGAGGCGGAGATCCAGAAGAACATGAAGCTCGCCGGCCAATTGGGCGCAACCGGGACTCCGTTGTTCGTGATCGGCGACCAGGTGATCAACGCGGCGGTCGGCTACGACGCGCTCAAAGCGGCGGTCGCGGCGGCCCGGGCCAAGGCTTAGGCGCTTACCGCAATGTCCGCTTTCGACCCATTGCGGACATTTCTGATAGGTCCTGCGATTGCCACCTGCCCGATAGAAGACACCGTCAGAATCACTCCGCTTGCATTATAAACAGTGCTGGGTATGAAATCTGTTAGTCGCTTATTGAGTCGCCTGAACGAATGGCAGTTAGATTGCCCTCTGCGTTAAACCGTGTGCCATGCCCAATTGTGTGGCCTGGCTCGGAAAGGGGATTTTGCAGTGAAATCGCAATTCATTCTGTGTCTGGCGGCGCTAAGCGCATTTAACGCCACTCCGGCTTTGGCAACATTTGTTGTCGACACGGGCCGACCGACCGGGGATGGCTTTTTATTGGGACCGGAGCCCTTCAATTCAGCAGCCGGTTTTTTCACGCTCGACGCTGCCACGACGATCACCTCGGCCGAGTGGTACATCGGCAGTGCTGGCGCAATTGCCGGGACGATCGGGATCTATGATGGCAGCCGTTACCCATATTCAGCCTTGGCACTATTTTCGGCGGACTTTACTTCAGTTGCAGGGGAGAGCTGGCAAGGTGTTTTCGGACAGAGCTGGAACCTGTCGGCAGGGAGCTACTGGGCGGCGCTCACCATGGACGGACGTTACTCTTTGAATCTTAATCCGCCGAGGCCGCTCGATCGCTATGCTTCGACCGTCAACCTCGGAACTTGGACCGAAGGTCCAACAGGTCCGTTTGGTTTTAACTTTGGTGTTCGTCTGGCTGACGATGTATCAGCGGCCGTTCCTGAGCCCGCCAGTTGGATTTTGATGATCGGTGGCTTCGGCGCAATCGGCAGGATGATGCGCTATCGCCGACGACGAACGAGCGTCAGCTTCGGCTAATGCTGCTTGGGGAGGTTCAGGCCGTGCTTGTAGATCGTCAATTGATCTTGTTCCCGCTCGCGACCCGATTCTGACTTTAGCGATGTCGCCGTAGCCGCAATGTCCGTTTTCCACCCACAGCGGACATTAGCCCGCCGCGTCGCGTCGCCCCTTGAACCCCTGCGCAATCACATACCATTCGCTTGAGCCCTTGCGGCTCGCCGGCGGTTTGGCGTGCTTGACCGTCTTGAAGTGGCGTTTCAGTTCCGCGACCAGCCCGTGATCGGCGCCGCCGGCCAGCACTTTGGCG
>JBBRTO010000039.1:0-19528 GCA_038244345.1 Sphingomonadales bacterium
CGCGCTTTCTACCTCACCGAGGGTTATGCCGATTTCCGCGTCGTCTCGGCGCTGGCCGAGCTGACCCCCGACCGCCGCGACTTCGTGATCACCTATGTGGTCGAGGAAGGGCCGCGTTACAAATTCGGCACGATCGATGCCGAAAGCAGCCTTCGCGACCTCAACTCGGACAAGATCAAGAGCTTCGTCAAGATCAGGCCAGGCGACTGGTTCAACGCCAAGTCAGTTGAAGATGTCGTCACCGGCCTGAGCGAGATCGCCGGCGCCCAGGGCTATGCCTTCGCCGACATCAACCCGGCCTATGATCGCGACGCCGACAAGAAGCTCATGAACATCCAGTTCAAGGTCAACGAATCGCCGCGCGTCTATGTCGAGCGGATCGACATCAACGGCAACACCATCACGCGCGATAAGGTCATTCGCCGCGAGTTCCGGGTCAACGAAGGCGATGCCTTCAACGCGATCAAGATCAAGCGCTCGCAGGACCGCATCCAGTCGCTCGGCTTCTTCCAGGAGAAACTGGAGGTCAAGCAGACCCAGGGCTCGACTCCCGATCGCGTTATTCTCGGCCTCGACGTCGAGGAGAAATCGACCGGCGAACTCCAGCTGTCGGCAGGCTATTCGAGCCTCGAGAAGTTCATCGTTTCGGCCAACATCGCGCAGCGAAATTTCCTCGGCAAGGGCCAGGAAGTGAATGCCGGGGTCAACTGGTCGCGCTATTCGCGTTCGGCCCAACTCGGATTCGTCGAGCCTTATGTGTTCGACAAGAACATCCTGTTCGGTGCCGATCTATATCGTAGGGATTACAACAGTTTCAGCAATACTGGCAGCCGGCGCAACACGACTTACTCGCAAGGCAGCACCGGCACCGCGTTACGGCTCGGCTTCCCGATTACCGAGTTCATCAGTCTCGGCGCGCGCTACCAGCTCGAGCAGACGACGCTGACGCTCGATAAGGCGACCTTCTTCAGCGACCTCAACGGTGATGGGAAGACCGAGTGCGATCCGCTGCGCGCTGGCCGTTATTTGTGCGATCAGCTCGGCACCACGCTTAGTTCGGCGGTCGGCTATTCGTTGATCTATGACGATCGTAACGGAATCCGGGCAACTCGCGGCCAGCGCATTGTCGCAAGCCAAGATTTCGCCGGCCTCGGCGGCGATGTCCGCTACGTCCGCACCCGCATCGACGCGACCAAATATTTCGCGCTACCCAAGCAATTCCTGCTTTCCATCCACGGCGAGGCTGGCTACATCCAGCCGCTCCAAAGCGATCCGGGCCCGGGCCGTGACGCGATCCGCATTAACGACCGTTTCTTCGGCGCCCAGATGCGCGGCTTCGATATTCGCGGCATCGGCCCGCGCATCCAGCGCACCCCCTACGCCGATTTGCTCGGCAACCTCGCCGGCCTCACCAAAGGCAACAAGCCCGTCACCGACGCAATCGGTGGCCGGGCCTATTACATGGGGCGAGTTGAAGTCGAAGTCCCGGTCAGCGCCAACATTCGAACCCTCGGCATTCGACCGTCGGTATTTCTCGACGTCGGGTCGGTATTCGGGATCAAGCAGCCCAATCTTGAAAACATCCTGGTCGCTTGCAGCCCGAACCGGGCTGGCTTGCCGACCGTGTTCCGTCGCCCTGGAGATCCGCTGACCTGCCCCGCCGACATTCCTGAGGCTACCGATCCGCAGATTGTTGACTACACGCCGTCGCCTGGCTTCAAGGAAAGCTTCCTCGGTAACTCGCCAAGCCCCCGCTTGTCGATCGGCGTGGGGGTCAACTGGAACTCGCCATTCGGTCCGCTGCGGATCGACATCGCCAAAGCCCTGCTCCAGCAGAAAGGCGACCAAACCAAACTCTTCTCGTTCAACGTAGGAACCCAATTCTAATGCGCAAAACCCTTATTGCCGCCGCCTTTGCCGCGACCGCCGTCCTCCTCCCGGCCGCCGCTTCGGCTGCTCCCGCGGTGCTGATCGTCGATCTCGACAAAGTGCTCAGCGAATGCACCGCATGCCGCGCCGCAACGGCCACGATCCAAAGCCAGATCCAGTCGGGCCAGGCCCGCGCCCAGGCGCTCGACAGCCAGCTCAAGCCCGAGCTCCAGGCAATCGAGGCCGCTGGTCAGGCCCTCGCTGGCAAGGCTCCCGATGCTGCGCTCAAGAAGCGCGCGGCGGACTTCCAGGCTCGCCAGCAGGCGGCTCAGGCCGAACTCGCGCTGAAGCAGCGGACGCTTGAATCGACCCAGGCCAATGTCCAGCAGCAGATCGCCAACCGGGTCGTGCTGATCTCGGAGCAGGTTCGGGTTCGCCGTCAGGCCGACATCGTGATCGGCAAGAATGCGACCCTCGCCAGCAACCCGACGGGCGACGTCACCGCCGAAGTGCTGGCGGCATTGAACACGCAATTGCCGTCGGTCAGCGTCACCCCGCTGCCGCAGCAGAGCCGCCCGTCCGGTCGCTAAGCCTCACTTGTGAGCGACGAAAACAAGGGAAGCGCCACGCTCGGCCCGCTGGATGTCCGGCGGGTGATGGAGGCGCTTCCCCATCGTTACCCGATGTTGCTGATCGACCGCGTCGAGCGGCTGGAGCGCGACGTGTCGATCACCGCGATCAAGGCGGTGACGATCAACGAGCCTTTCTTCCAGGGCCATTTCCCCGGCCGCCCGATCATGCCCGGCGTGCTGATCGTCGAGGCACTGGCCCAGGCAGCTGGTGTACTGGCGGTCGAATCACTGGGCCTCGCGGGCTCTGGCAAATTGGTCTATTTCATGGCCATCGACGGCGCCAAGTTCCGCTTGCCGGTCGAGCCCGGATGCCTGCTCCGGCTCGAGGTCGAGTTCGTCCAGAAACGCGCCTCGGTGTGCAAGTTCTCAGGGCGCGCGACGATCGACGGCAGCCTCGCCGCCGAGGCCAATTTCACCGCGATGATCGCGGATCCTCCGCGGGTCTGATCGACCACCCGGCCTCGGCCGACTGGATCCGGAAGACAGCGCCGAATTCCTCACTATCGACGATGCCTGCTGGATCGCCATCGGCGATGATTGCGCCGTAGCCGACCAACAGCGCTCGATCGAACCGGCCGAGCAGCGACAGGTCGTGGACCGACACCAATGCGCTGCTCCGGTTGCCGGCAATCTCCGCCCGCACCAGCTCAATCGTCCGAAGCACCCAATAAGGGTCGAGGTTGGACAAGGGCTCGTCGAGCAGCAGCAGCCGCGCCTTGGCAGTTAGCGTGCGCGCCAGCATCGCCCGCGCCCGCTCGCCGGTGGACAGCCGGTCGATCGGGCGATCAACGAGGCTCTCTAGTTCGAATGATTGGATCATTGCGAAGGTGCGATCGGCATCCGGCTTGTCCGACCCGAGTTCGATGAAATCCGCCACTCGGATCGGCCATGGCGCCTCACGCGAAGCCGGCATGAACGCCACCAGCCGCGACCGCTCGGCTTCGCGCGCCTGGTCGAGGTCATGGCCCTCGACCGTCACCGTGCCGAATGCGTCTTCGGTTCGCGCCAGCGCGCGCAGCAAGCTGGTCTTGCCTCCGCCATTGGGGCCTATCACCGCGATTAAGTGCCCAGGTTCAAAGACTAACTCGGTCGGAGCCAGTCGCCCGGCGATGCCGATCGCCCGCGCAATAGCGAGCGGCGTCATGACGCCATCCTCCCGCGCATCGACAACAGGATAAAGATGAACAACGGCGTTCCAATCAAGGTCGTCAGCACCCCGACAGGAATTGCGTGATCGAGCGCGATTGCCCGCACCGCCAAATCGGCGAGCAGTAACAGCAGCGCGCCGATCAGCCCCGCCGGTGCCAGCGCCCGCCCGGGGTGTCCGCGCACCAGTCCGCGCGCCACCACCGGCGCGATCAGCCCGACGAAGCCGATCGCCCCGCAGACCGAGACGCAGGCGCCGACCCCGATCGCGCTCAAGGCGACGATCTCGCTCCCGATCCGCCGCGGCCGGTGGCCGAGCGAGGCGAGGACGTCGTCGCCTAGCACCATCAGGTCGAGCGCTCGCGAGCGGCGCAGTAGCAAGCCGCAGGCGATACCCGCCGGGACCAACGCCGCCGCGGACTGGCCTAAGCTTCGATCGGTGAAGCTGCCCATAAGCCACTCGAAACTATCGTAGAAGGCGAACGGGGAGGGGGCCAGCGCGAGCAGCAAGCTGGTCGCCGCACCCGCCGCCAGCGAGACCGCAAGCCCCGCGAGCAACATGCGTACTTTGTCGGTCCGCCGTCCAGCAAGTCCGACCAGCAACGCGAGCGCAAGCCCCGCCCCGAGCGCGCCGCACAAGGCCAACAGCAACGAGCTGACGATGCCCAGCCAGTAAGATCCTAGCACCGCCCCGAGCGCCGCGCCGCTGCTGCTGCCGGTGATGTCGGGCGAGGCCAGCGGGTTGGCAAACAGTGCCTGCAGCGCCGCCCCGCTGATCCCCAGCGTCGCTCCATAGCCAAGCGCCAGCAGGGTTCGCGGAAGCCGAAGCTCGACCAGCAAGGTGCGCGCCAGGCCATGGTCGATCCGCCACGCCTCGACCAGCGACCCAAATGGACTGAGCAAATGCAATGCAGCCACCGCAACCAGCACCAGCATGGCCAGGATAACTCTCACCGCACCACCCGCCTCAGGCGCTCGACCTCATCGAGCATCAGCGGCCCGGCGCAAGTCCAGGCCCGGCCGTCGGTCACAATTGTCTGCGCCTCCAGCCGCCGGACGATCGGATGATCGAACCAGCGCAGCCCCTGCGACATCTGGCCGCGGCGATAGTCCGATCGTACGAGTATTTCCGGCGGTCGTACCAGCAGGGTCTCCAGATCGGCCCGAGCGCCGACCAGGCGCCGCTGGGCGAGCCCAGCCAGCGACATCCACTCCGCTCCCGGCGAGCCCGGCGACAGGCTAGTCCCGCCGCCCGACACCCAGATTGCGTCCTTCGGCGGCCTGATATTGCTACGCTCCAGGCGGGCGAGGCGGGCTAGCCACGGCCCGGAGCGATGCCGGTTGCCAAGCGCCGCCGCGACCAGTCGAACGTTCGCCGCGACGTCGCCGATCAAGGCCGGGAAGGGCAGGTCGACAACCTTTATCCCCAGTCGACGCCCGATTGCCGCTGTCGAGCGACCGCCACCGCCCATCGTCAGCAGCAGGGTGGGGCGCCGGCCGAGCACCTGCTCGATCGCGCCACGATTGGCGGGATAAGCCCGCGCCTGACGCCACAGCGACGATTCCGCGGGATCCTGCGACAGCCGCGAGACGCTGGCAATTTCGCCCGGTTTGGCCAGCAACAGCAGATATTCGTCGGTGCACAGGTTGAGCGACGCGACGCGCAGCGCACTAGCCACCCAGAGCAAGGCGAAGCCCGGCATAGCCGCTCCTTCCTTCGGTGCGATACCCGACCACGTCCTGATATCGAGCGTCGAAGGCGTTGGCGACGCGCGCGAACACTTCCACGCCCGGACGCACCGCGTAACCAACCCGCGCGCCCGCCAGCCAATATGGCGACAGGCTGACCCGCTGAAACAGGTCGAAATCGGTATCCGCGCGCCGCCCGACATAGGCGAGTGACGCGCCATAGCTAAGGTGACCGCGCACACCGTCGAGGGTCAACGATCCGCTATGTCTCGGACGCCGAACTTCGCGCACCTGGCCCGGTCCGACCACGGGCTCGCCCGCATCGAGATAGGCATAGGTCGCCGCGACCCGAAGCCATGTTCCCTTGCTCCAGCTGGCCTCAGCCTCGAATCCCTGCCGTTTGCTCTTCCCATCCGCATTCGCCGCCGAACTGAGGAACGTACCAAAATCGAACGTCCCGACAATCTCGTCGCGAAGCCGCTGGCGATAGGCGGTCAGCGATCCCGCAAACGCCCCTTGCCGAAAGCGCGCCGAAACTTCGAACCCGCGAGAAGCCTCGGTCTTAAGCGACGGATTGCCAACGAAACTCCCGGGAAAGAAGCCGTAAAGATCGAAAAAAGTCGGCTGAGCAATCCCTTCGCCATAGCTAGCCGCGATACTGAACTCGGGGGTTAAGTGGACCAGAGCCGACGCACGGGCGGTGGTCGCGTCCTTGAAACGATTGAAAACGTCGCGCCTGACGGCGAGGTCGGCGACGATGCGGTTGGCGAAAGTCGCGCGCCATTCACCGGTCAGCGCCTGGTGCTGGCGGGTCCGCGACTGATTGGTGAACCCGCCGAAACCGGCATCACTCGCCTGAAAATGCTCATTTTCGGTATTGGCGGCGATAATCAGCGCATGATCGACCGATCCGGTCACAAACATGTGACTGACCTGTGCATCCAGTGTCGATCGCTGACCCTTGGTCCGGTTGATCTCTTCATTGCCAAGCAGATTGCGGTTGGTCGATCCGAGCATCGAGCCCGACAGGCTCGCCTGCCACCCGTCGCCCGCCTCGCCATAAGTCACGCCAACCCGCCCAGCCGTCAGCCTATTCTGCGTCCGGTCGAGCGTATCGGCTCGAAGGAAAGTGAACGGGTCGATCCCATCATAATCGCTCCGCCCCGCCAACGAAAAGCCCGACGCGGTCACGCTCACCTTCGCCGCCGGCCTCCATCGTATCAGCCCCCGCAAAGCGTCATTCAAGAAACCGTCTCGATCGCCATGTCCGTCAAAGCTGTCGATTCCCTGTGCCTCGCCATGCCCATAAGCCAAGGCTACGCCGAGCCGGTCGCTGCCATAAGAAGCCGACCCCGCCGCGCGCCGAAAGCCAAAGCTCCCAGCCTCGAACATCCCGCTGGCCGCGGTCGATAGCGCCTCAGCCCCGTTAACCGAGATCACCCCCCCAATCGCTTCCGATCCCCACAGCGCAGATTGCGGCCCGCGCACCAATTCGATCCGACTGGCAATGTCCGCGCCAAGCAGTTCGAAGCGCGGCTCGTTGCCCGCCGCCGGGTCGTTGGCGCGAATGCCGTCGATGAACAACAGGGTGTGATTGGCCTCGGCACCGCGGATCCGCACCTGGGTGAACGATCCCGCCGGCCCGCTGGTCGCGACCGAGGTCGAGGGCAGCAACCGCAGGTAGGCCGTGACCGACGGCTCGCCGAGCCGTTCGAGCACGGCCTGGTCGACGACGTTTGCGCTAGCGGCGCTATTCCCGATCGGTTCAGGCAGGCGCGACGCGGTAACGACGATCGCGGATTGATTTTCACTCGGTGGTGCGTAGTCCATTCGGATTCCCCTCTCATGACAGTCGTCACGGAGGATTCGGGCCACCTGGCCGCCCCACGCCCCACCACTGACCCCGGCAGCAGGAACGGACGACGGTTCGAGACAAGTATCTGACTCGCCAGCCCGCCAACCTTCATTGACAGTAACCCTGGCTTACAGTTGCGGGCACAGCGTCGGATTCGCACCGACTTCCTTGGGCCCCGAACCCGTCGCGAGGGCTAGGATGCGGCGGCGAACCTTGTCAAGCAGGGGTGGCTGGGGTAGGGGGCCGCGACGTTCTTCAGGGCTGGTCGGAAACCAGTCCGCTTCCCAAGGAATATGCGATGAAAGCCGACACCCATCCCGATTATCATCTGGTCACCGTCAAGATGACCGATGGCTCGTCCTACCAGACCCGCACCACGTGGGGCAAAGAAGGCGACACATTGAGTCTTGAGATCGATCCGACCTCGCACCCGGCATGGACCGGCGGGCGCGGCCACATGCTTGACAGCGGCGGACAGGTTGCGCGCTTCAACAAGCGTTTCGGCGGGCTGACCCTCGGCAAAAAGTAAGTCGTGATCCGCTCGGCTCCGCGATTGGAGACCGAGCGTCTCATCCTCCGCGATTTCACGCGCGCCGACCTCGATTCACTGGCGGCAACGCTCGGGGATCCGGAGGTCGTTCGCCACCTGACCGGCGAACCGATCAACCGCGAGGACAGCATGCGGCGGCTGTTCATGGCGGTCGGGCAATGGCCGGTGCTCGGCATGGGCATGTGGGCAGTCGAGCTCAAGAGCAACTCGCGGCTGGTCGGCCATGTCGGTTTCTTCGACATGGAGCGCGACATCACGCCCAGCCTGCTCGGCTTTCCTGACATGGGCTGGATCTTCGACACCTCGGTCCACGGGCAGGGGATTGCTCAGGAAGCGTGTGAGGCCGCGCTGGTCTGGCTCGACGACACCCATGGGCCGGTCGCAGTTCCCGCGATCATCAGCGAGGGGAATATCGCCTCGCTCAAGCTGGCGGAAAAGCTCGGCTTCGTCCGCGAGGCCGATGGCGTTTACAAGGGCGAGCCGATCGCGGTCGTCAGGCGTCAGCCGCCGCGGCGCTGATCAGAGGTACCCATCAAAGTATTGCCTTGCTGCGATCCTATCACCACCCACCGCCACCGCCGCCACCGCCGCCGCCACCCGACGATCCGCCACCGCCGGATCCGCTCGACGATCCCGGCGCGGTCGAGGCCGAGGACACCGCGCTCGACAGCGACCCGCCAATCGAATCGACGAAACCACCGGTGTCGGTCCACGGGCTCGACGATCCCGAATACCACAGGAAGCCCGATGTCCCGCCCGACGCCGATGCCGCCGCCGACGCCGCCGCCAACATCGAGGTAAAGCGATCCGCCCAGCGATTCTCGACCCCAAGCGCGATCGCGTAAGGCAGGAATCGCTCGAACAACTGGAGATTGTCCGCGGGCGCCTGCATTCGGTCGAGCCGGTCGCGCTCGGTGATCGAGAGATATTGCTTGAAGCCCGCGATCCGGTCGAGCATCGCGCGGCCGTGCTTGGTCGGTGCGTCGATCCAGGCAAAGGCGCTCAGCGCCATCGGCAATCCCGCCGCGGCGATCAGGATGGGCAGCCAGCGCCCCGACGTCAGCGCCATCGGAATCGCGGGCAAGGTCACCGCCACTGCTGCGCCGCCGATGATCGTCAGGGCCAGATGCACGGCGCAGGCCGGCGCGGTCTTCATCGCCGGCAGCGACACCCAGACGAGGATCACCGCCACGAGCAGCAATGGGGCAAGCATCATGGCGGTCGAGCCGCCGGCGGCCTCGACCCACACGATGGTCAACGCCGTCAGCAGCAGCCCGAGCAATGCAACGCCGATCGCCGCAAACGCCCAACCGAGGTTGCGTTTGAACGCCACGCCTTCGAAACGTTTGGCATAAGCTGCCGATAAATCATTGGACGCGGACGAGAATATCGAATGATTCTCATTGTCCATCGCGATTGTCTCGCCGGGTCCAACCAGCGCATTGATCGCCGCTTGCTCGGGCGCGTCGAGTGGCTTTGCATCGGCCGCCGCCCAACGTTCGATGCTGCGTTTGGTTTTCCCGAAGATGCCGCCGTCATCCTCGACCAGTTTGATGTGTCCCTTGACCGCGGCATCGACCAATGCCGCCGCAAACGCGCGATTGTCGAACTTTTGCTTGGTCAGGTAGCGCATAGCCGATGGAGTTAGCCCGTCGGGCGGCGAGAAGATCGGCACCACGGTTCCCGCCCGCGGGTCGCGACCGGCGCGCTGCCACGCGGTATAAAGGAACGCGATCAGCCCGCCCAGGCCGAGCAAGGCCACCAACGGCGGCGCCCAGTCGGCGACAAACCACGCCAGTCTGGTGGCCGAGGAGGGGGCATCGACCACCCCCTTGGGAAACGCCGCCGCAACGGTTAGTCCTTCGCCCGGCTCGAGCGGCGCGTTGGTCTCGACCGTCAGCACCCCAGCACTCTCGCTCGCGACCTGAGCTCGCTTCGTATTTTCGCCCTGCCGCCCGGTATAAACCGCCCGCTTTCCGAACGTCGCCGCAGCGGGCAGGGTGATCGTCGCCGAGGCATGGTCGATCGGGAATCGCCAGCCATTGCCGGTGACGTTCCAATATAGCTCGTCAAACCCGTCGAACCGCCCAAGTTCGCGGTTCGCGGTATAATGGATGGTGTAGACATGCTCGCCGATGGGGACGAGGCGGTCGAAATTGCCGATTCTCACCCGCACCCCGTTGCTCAGGCTTTCGGTGCTGTTGGGCTCGCTTGCCCCATCCAGCATCGTTCCAAGCAAGGTGAAGCCGACCTTGATTCGCTGCCCGTGCGGCCCGTTGTAGCGCGTTGGAAAGTCGCGAAAGATACCGTGATTGATCGCGACATTGTCGACCTGCACGCGGATCGTCTCGGTGACGTCAAGCGTCCCGTCCTTCGCCACCGCGATCTGGCTATGATAATCGTGGATTCGCTCTTCGGCCGACGCCATTGTGCTGGCGATCGCGAGGACGGCGGCGACAAGCAGCGCCCGCATCTGGATCACGAAGGGTTGAAGTCGATCTTGGGCGCGGCCTGGATCGCGGGGTCCTCGTCCTTGTAATATTCCTCCTGGCTGATCCCCAGCGGCCCGGCGAAGAACATGTCGGGGAAGCTCTGGACCCGCGTGTTGAGGTCGCGCGCGGTGGCATTGTAATATCGTCGCGCCGACTGCAGTTCGGTCTCGATCCCGCTGATTTCGCTCTGCAATTGCTGGAAGTTCGCGCTCGCCTTCAACTCTGGATAGGCCTCGGCGACCGCAAACAAGCGCCCGATCAGCCCGGTCATCTGCGCATCGGCGGCGGCGGTCGCGGCGACTCCGCCACCGCCGGCCATCGCCCCGCGCGCGTTGGTGATGGCGTCGAACGTCTCGCGCTCGTGGCTCGCATAGCCTTTCACGGTCTCGACCAGGTTGGGGATGAGGTCAGCTCGGCGGCGCAGCTGGACCGTGATCCCGCTGAACGCCTCCTTGACCAGCGCTCGAAGCCGCACCAGCCGATTGTAGATCGCGACGCCAAACACAGCGACGAGGATGATTAATCCGATGATGATCAGCAGAGCCAGCATGACATTCCCCCTATTGAGGAACCAGCATAGCCGCCCACGAGGCTGCTAGAAAGCGGCAATCCCGGTGATCGCGCGGCCCATGATCAGCGCATGGACGTCGTGCGTGCCTTCATAGGTGTTGACCGTCTCGAGGTTGGCGGCGTGGCGCATCACCTGATATTCGGCCGATATGCCGTTGCCGCCGTGCATGTCGCGAGCGACGCGGGCGATATCGAGCGCTTTCCCGCAATTGTTGCGCTTGAGCAGGCTGATGCTCTCGGGGATCAATTGCCCGGCTTCGAGCCGCCTACCGACGCGAAGTGCGGCCTGCAGCCCGAGCGAGATTTCGGTCACCATATTGGCCAGCTTTAATTGCACCAATTGGGTCGCGGCGAGCGGCCGGCCGAACTGCTTGCGGTCGAGCGTGTAGCTCCGCGCCGCGGCGAAGCAGGCCTCAGCCGCGCCCATGGTTCCCCAGCCGATTCCGTAGCGCGCTCGGTTGAGACAGCCGAACGGGCCCTTCAATCCCTCGACGTTGGGCAGCAGCGAATCCTCGCCGACCTCGACCTCGTCCATCACCACTTCGCCGGTGATCGAAGCGCGCAGGCTCAGTTTCCCGGCGATCTTGGGCGCGCTCAGCCCCTTCATCCCCCGCTCCAGGACAAACCCGCGGATCTTGTCGCCATGCGCCTCGCTTTTCGCCCAGATGACGAACACGTCGGCGATCGGCGAATTGGAGATCCACATTTTCGAGCCCGAGATCGAATAACCGGTCGCGGTCTTCTTGGCCCTTGTGCGCATTGCGCCCGGGTCGGACCCGGCGTCGGGCTCGGTCAGCCCGAAACAGCCGACCAGTTCGCCCTTGGCCAAGCCGGGGAGATACTTCATCTTTTGCTCTTCGGAGCCGTAAGCGAAGATCGGGTACATTACGAGGCTCGACTGGACCGACATGACCGAGCGATAGCCGCTGTCGACCCGCTCGACAGCGCGAGCGATCAGCCCGTACGAGACATAGCCAAGGCCGGCCCCGCCGTAATTTTCCGGGATCGTCGCGCCGAGCAGGCCAAGCCCGCCCATCTCGCGCAATATCTCGCGGTCGAATTCCTCGTTCAGATAGGCGTCGGTGATGCGCGGCTGGAGCTTGTCCTGCGCATAGGACTCGGCGGTATCGCGGACCATCCGCTCCTGGTCGTCGAGCTGGTCGTCGATCCCCAGGGCATCTTCCCAATCGAACGGCTGGATGACGGGCTCGCCCACATTTGGTCTCCGCGAATATCAAAGGTGAAAATCGCGGGTTCCTTAGCTGGCCCGGCTAGGCGGCGCCACCCCCGCCACCGCTTGCCGGCTTGCCCGATCCGCCGAAACTGCGCTTCAGCGCGAGCGTGAAGCTGACATGCGAATTGCGCTCGCGAAATTCATTCAGCGAGAGGTCGGGAAGCGATCGGTTGGGGAAAGTGAATTCGCGCCCGCGAAGACCGCGCGTGTTGAACAGGTTCTCGACTTGGAACGTCGCCGTGGTGCGAGCGCTAGGCCGATATTCGACAAATGCATTGCCAAAGATCCCGCCATTATACGGCGTGTCGATTTCGTCCGAACGGAAGAACGAGATGCGCGCGCGATCGTTGACGTCAAATCCGTAAGCGAACTTGCCGACATCGCGGCGGAATTCGGCGCTCCACTGCCATTCGGGATAAAAACCGGTGAAGTTGCGGCTATCGCCGGCGATGGGGTCATCGACCCGGGTGCGCTGCAACTGGCCGTTGAGTTTCAGCCGCCCGCCTTTGATCCCGAACCGGTCGAGCGGCGCGTCGATCGCCAGCGCCACGAACCCGCGCGCCCCGGTACCGATATTGCCGGGCGCATCGAACCCGTCGTCGGTCAGGATCCGATCCTGGAGCAGGTCGATCCGGTCGAAGCCCGCATCGAGCTTGATCAATCCGGTTTTGAACAACGGATGATCGATCGTGGCGCGCACTTCCCACGCGCGCTGCGGCAGGAGGTTGGCGTTGCCGCCATTGACCCGGTCGTTGCTGAGTTCGGCGGCGCTGATGAAGTCGTAGAAATCGAGCTGCGCGACCGTCCGGCGGATCGTGAATTGCGAATGCCATTCGCCGCCCGGCTTCCAGTCCAGCGTCACGCTCGGCTTGAGGAATCTGAGCGAACGGTCGGCCGTCGTGTCGCCGCGCACCTTGAGCGCCGACAATTCGTAATTCACCCCGGCATCGAGCCGAAGCGCCTTCGACAATTGGCGGCCCGCCTTCACATAGACTTCACCGCGCCGCTCGCTGACCGTCGCATTGTCGATCGGCAGGTCGATCCGGTCCTTCACCCCGCCGGGCCCGAGGATAAACAGGTCGTTGTGATAATCGAGCGTGTTGAGCGCGACTTCGGCGCCGGCCTCGACCGTGAAGCCGCCGAGGTCAGCGCGGGTCCAGTTCAGCCGCGCCACCGTCTCGTTGCGCTGCGATTTCGATCCCTGTTCGAATCCGCCGACCACGTCACCAGTGTTGCGCACTTCGGCGCTGTCGAGATTGTTGCGCGTCCGGCGGTTGGCCAACGCGACCAGTTTGATCGCACCGCCAGCCAGCGGCCGGCTAATGTCGCCGCCAACTTCATAGCCCGGCGACTGGGCGGTAAGGTACAGGCGGTCGTTGCGCGACGCTTCGCCCGTTGGATAGACCCGATTGACCTGGTCGAAATCCTCGCTGAACTGCTGGAAGCGGGCATTGAGGTGAAGCGCCTTGTTCGGCGCCTGTTCGAGCGCATAGGCCACCGACACGTACGGGCTTTGCGGCCGATAATGATTCACCTTGCGGCGTTTCTCGAGCAATTCGCCGGTCACCGGGTCGGTGATCCGGTCGGTGCCCTCGTCGGTGAAATCCCCATTGTCGGTCCCGGCTGACAGGCTGAGGCTGGATTTCCCGCGCTTGATCAGTGCCGATGCGCTGAGGTTAGGGACGATCTGGCCGGTCCAACGCCGTGAGAGGCTGCCAGTTATCGTCCCGTCGACCCCCGACTCGGCGGAGAGGATGACATTGAGCACCTGGCTCTTGCCCGAATATTCCGACCCATAGAGATCGCCCGGCCCAAGCTCGACGCGGACAACCCGACTGGCCGGAATCCGCTCGAGCATGGTATACAGCGACTCCGCCTTCGACGACGGCCTGGCGCCGTCGAACACCACGTTGCCCGCCGCGCCGTTAAAGCCGCGAATGTCATTATTACCGCCGTCGATCGCGAATCCCGGCACGCGCTGGGCGATGTCGAGCGCATTGCGCGGCGCGAACGGGGCGAAGAAGGCGGCGTCATAGTTGGTCGCGCGCGCCGGCGTCTGGGCGGCGAGGGGGATCGCCACCGCGATCGCCACCATCGCCACCGAAACCCGCCAATATCGCCGTGTCATGTCTAACCCCTGTGTTGCCGCACTAATACAGCTACGGGGGCCGGGCGGTCATTACCAGCCCGTATCGACCAATCGACCAACGGTTCAACTGGCGAGTGGCGGAGAGGGTGGGATTCGAACCCACGGTGAGCTTGCACCCACGGCGGTTTTCAAGACCGCTGCCTTAAACCACTCGGCCACCTCTCCTCCCGGCGCTCATACGCATCATCATGGCGCTGCAAAAGAGGGGCCACGCAAAGCCGGGGTTCATCTTGGCGCGCTACCAATGCTAGGCGTTGGCCGAAGAACAAAGGGCAGGATATCAGTGACGATCGGGCGCAATACCAAAATCTACATGATGCTCGCGGTACTGCTCGCCCAGGCCGCCTCAGCGCAGGTCAGCGATCCACTCGCCCCTTTGCCGCCGCCGGTCACGGTCCACCGCGATTACCAGCCGGTGCTTCCGCCGACCCCCGCAATCCTCATCCCCGCCAGCCCCTTTGAAACCTACAAGCAGCGCCTGGCCTACATCGCTCGGGCCGGTGGAATCCGCGAATCGACCATTGCCGAAATCGTCCCCGGACTGTCGCTCGATGCCCGTGTCATTCGGCTCGACCGCGGCCAGCCGGGGCAGATCGGCAATCCCAACGCCACCCCGCCGTTCGAGCCGTACCGGCGCCAGCATGTCACCGCCGACCTGATCCGCCGCGGCACCGCCCGCTACGTCGCTTATTCGCCGCAACTGACCGCAATCGAGGCGCGGACCGGGGTCGCGGCCTCGGTGTTTATGGCGATTTACGGCCATGAGACCAGCTACGGCCAGGTCACCGGCGGGTTCGACATCGTCAACTCGCTCGCCACACTCGCCTACGAAGGTCGACGCCGCCCGTTGTTCGAAAGCGAATTCGTCGCGGCGCTCAAACTGATCGACATGGGCATCCCGCGCTGGCGTCTCAAAGGCAGCTGGGCCGGCGCCACCGGTTTTCCGCAATTCATGCCGAGCGCCGTGATCCGGCTTCGCGCCGATGGCGACGGCGACGGCCGCGCCGACATTTGGGCGAGCGAGATGGACGGGCTGATGTCGATTGCCAACTTCCTCCGCGAAGCCGGGTGGAAGGCCAACACACCGTGGGGAATCCCCGTCAGAATCCCGTCCGGCTTCGACCGCTCGTCAGTCCGCAACCTGACCACCTCGCCCGATTGCCCGCGGGTCCACGCCCGCCACAGCCGCCCGCTGACGATGCGCGAATGGCGGATGATGGGATTTGCCCCGCTCAGCCGCACCCTTCGCGACGACGAGATTGCCTATCTGTTCGAACCCGACGGAAGCTACGGCACCGCCTATCTCCTGACCGCCAATTACAAGGCGATCCTCAAATATAATTGCTCCAATTTCTACGCCATGTCGGTCGGTCTGCTGGCGGACGGGATCATTGGCCGCTGACAAGCCCGGTGGCGCGGGATAGAGGTTCGCTTAAGCCCATTCATGCCGGAGTCGCCTGTTCCATGATCCGTCCTTTTCTTCTGACGACAGTATCCCTCGCGCTGATCGCCAGCGCCGCCCCGGCCAAGGCGCCGCCGTTCGCTACCGGCGCGAGGGTCGCCTTCCTGCTTGACCTCAATTCGGGCGCGGTGCTGCTCGACAAGAATGCCGACCAGCGCATGCCGCCGGCGTCGATGGCCAAGATGATGACCACCAACGTCGCCTTCGAATTGATCGACAAGGGTGAGCTTCCCCTCGACAAGAAATGCCCGGTGCGGACCGAGACGTGGCAGAAATGGCATGGCCCGGCCGCCGGATCGACGATGTTCCTCGGGGTGGGTGAGCAGCCAACGGTCGAAGATTTGCTCCACGGCATCGTCACGCTGTCGGGCAATGACGCGTCCGTAGTGCTTGCTGAGTGCATCGCCGGAACCGAGGAAGCCTTCACCAATGTGATGAACGATAATGCCAAGCGGCTCGGCCTTACCAGCAGTCACTTCGGCACCGCCAACGGCTGGCCCGACGAAGGGCGAACCTATGTCACCGCGCGCGACCTCGCGACGCTGGCGAGGTCCGAGATCGAGCACCACCCCAAGTTGTACAAGCAATTCTACGGGCAGACGAGCTACACCTGGGGCAAGACGCTGGGCAGCGGCGCCGACATCACCCAGGCCAACCGCAACCCCTTGCTCGGCAAGGTCGCCGGCGCCGACGGCCTCAAGACCGGCCACACCGACGAGGCCGGCTACGGCTTCACCGGATCGGCCGAGCAGAATGGCCGGCGCTTGATCATGGTCGTCGCCGGAATCGACAGTTACACCAACCGCATTTCGGAATCGGTGCGGCTGATGGAATGGGGTTTCAACGCCTGGCAGACCAAGCCGTTATACAAGGCCGGCGCCACGGTCGGCACCGCCAGGGTCCAGATGGGCAGCGACAGCGACGTCGGCCTGATCGCGCCACGCGATCTCGCCGTCACCATCCCGGCGGGCGTGCTGTCCAAGGTCACCTCAACCAAGATCCGCTACCAGGGGCCGGTCAAAGCCGGTTTCAAGAAGGGCGACCATATCGCCGACCTGATCGTCACCACCGCCGATTCGGGCGAGCAGGTGATGCCGTTGGTCGCTGCCGAGGCAGTCGGACAAGCGGGCTTCTTCGGGCGGATCTGGATCGGGCTTCGTCAATTGCTCGGGCTGGCCTGAGCCGCCGTGGCGCGCGGTCGGTTCATCAGCCTCGAAGGCGGGGAAGGGGTCGGCAAGTCGACCCAACTCGCCGCGCTCGCCGAGGCCCTCACCGGGCGCGGCCTGACCGTGATCGTCACTCGCGAGCCCGGCGGAAGCCCGGGCGCCGAAGCGATCCGCAAATTGCTGCTCGAAGGCGATGAAGCCCGCTGGAACCCCCGCGCCGAAGCTTTGCTGTTCGCCGCCGCCCGCTCGGACCACGTCGAAAAGACCATCCAGCCCGCCCTTGCGCGCGGCGAGTGGGTGCTCAGCGATCGCTTCCTCGACAGTAGCCTCGCCTATCAGGGTGAGGCTGGCGGCCTGGGGATGGAGGCGGTGCGCGACGTTCATCGCTTCGGAACCCAAGATTACCTTCCCGACCGCACCCTCGTCCTCGAGCTTGAGGAGGCCGAGGCGGGCGCCCGTGCCCGGATCCGCGACGGCAATGCCGGCGACCGCATCGGCTCACGCCCGCCGTCATACCACGCCGCCGTCGACGCGGGTTTCCGCACCATGGCGACCCGCGAGCCGAACCGGGTCAAGCTGATCGACGCCTCGGGGCCCGCCGCCACGGTGACCGCACGCTTGCTCTATGCGCTCGGCGACCTGCTGCCGTGATCCAGGGCCATGATGGGGCGATCGACCGCTTCCTTGGCGGGTGGCGCGGCGGCGCGATGCATCACGCCTGGCTGCTGACCGGGCCGCGCGGCATCGGCAAGGCAAGCTTCGCCCGTGCCGCCGCGACGCGCCTTTTGGCCGAAGCCGCCGGACCGGCAATCGCCGATCCTGGGATCGAAACGCCCGGGAATCATCCCATCGCACGGCTGATCGCCGCTGGGAGCCACCCCGATAATCGCTTCCTCGAGCGGATCGAGAACAAGACCGGTACCGCGCTCGCGCGAAACATCAGCGTCGATCAGGTCCGCGATCTCGGCGACCTGTTTTCGGTCACTCCGGCGATGTCCGACTGGCGCGCGGTGGTGATCGACTCCGCCGACGATCTCGAAGCCTCGGCCGCCAATGCGCTTCTCAAGATGCTCGAGGAACCGCCCGCCAAATGCATCTTCCTGCTCGTTGGCCATGTCCCCGGCCGCCTGCTGCCGACGATCCGCTCGCGCTGCAGAAGGCTGGAATTTCAGCAGCTTGGCGATGACGTCATGGCGTCGGTGCTTGCCCAGCAGGAGGTCGAGCCGTCCAAAATTCCGCAACTCGTGCAGCAGGCTGGGGGCTCGCCCGGCAAGGCGCTGTCTTATGCCGCGCTCGACCTCGCCCCGCTCCACGATCAGGCGCTGGCGATCATGCGGGGTGGCGATCCGATCAACGAGCGGCGCTCGAAACTCGCCCAGTCGCTTGCGCTCAAGGCCTCGGCCGACCGCTACGCCGCCTTCCTCCAGATCATCCCCAGCATGATTGCCGACGAGGCCAAACTGCTCGATGGCCCCGCCCGGCTCCGAGCGCTCGACGCCTATCGCCGCGCCCGTGACACCTGCCTGCTCGCCCCGCGGCTGTCGTTCGATCCCGGCGCGACCGTCTTCCAGCTCGGAACGATTCTCGCGTCGGTTGCCCCTGAAGGCGCGCCCGTTTAGGGCCGCGGCATGGGCGAGCCTTATTACATCACCACGGCAATTTCCTATCCCAACGGCAAGCCGCACATCGGCCACGCCTATGAAGCGATTGCTGCCGATGCGATGGCCCGTTTCCGCCGTTCCCAGGGCCGCGATGTGCGCTTCCAGACCGGGACCGACGAGCATGGCCTGAAGATGGCCCAGGCAGCGCGTGCCGATGGTGTCGAACCGGCCATCTATGCCGAGAAAATGTCGCTTGAGTTCAAGGCGATGTGCGATTTGTTTGAGGTGTCTTACGATCGCTTTATTCGGACTTCGGAACCCGACCATCATCGTGCCAGCCAGGCGCTGTGGAAAGCGATGGAGGCTAATGGCGACCTCTATCTCGATCGTTACGAGGGTTATTATTCGGTCCGCGACGAGGCATTTTACGACGAAGATGAGCTGACCGACGGAGAAGGCGGCACCAAACTCTCGCCGCAGGGAACGCCGGTCGAATGGACCGCCGAGGAAAGCTGGTTCTTCCGCCTCTCGGCCTATGGCGACCGTCTGCTCGAACATTATCGCGCTTATCCCGGCTTCATCCAGCCCGACAGCCGCCGCAACGAAGTGATGCGCTTTGTCGAAGGCGGCCTCAAGGATCTCAGCATCTCGCGCACCAGTTTCGACTGGGGCATCGCGGTCCCGGGCAGCGAGACGCATGTGATGTACGTGTGGCTCGACGCGCTGACCAATTACATCACGGGGCTCGGCTACCCCGACGGCGGCGAGAATTGGGACAAATATTGGCCGGCCGATGTCCATCTGATCGGCAAGGACGTGGTCCGCTTCCACGCGGTCTATTGGCCGGCCTTCCTGATGTCTGCCAACCTCCCCTTGCCAAAGCAGGTCTATGGCCACGGTTTTATCCTCGCCAAGAGCGGGGAGAAAATGTCCAAGAGCGCGGGCAATTCGGTCGATCCGATGGAGATGGCAGAACGCTACGGAGTCGACGCCCTGCGCTATTTCCTGCTCCGTGAAGTCAGCTTCGGGCAGGACGGAAGTTACAGCCACGAAGCCATCGTCAACCGCGTCAACAGCGAGCTCGCCAACAGCTTCGGCAATTTGGCGCAGCGC
>JBBRTO010000040.1:0-19438 GCA_038244345.1 Sphingomonadales bacterium
CTCGGCGATGATCCGCGCGCATCTGGGCGAGACGATCGATATTCACGGTGGCGGGCTCGACCTGATTTTCCCCCACCATGAGAATGAGATCGCACAAAGCCGGTGCGCGCATGCGGGGGCGCCGCTGGCGCGATATTGGGTTCATAACGGCTTCGTCGACATGGGTGCGGAGAAGATGTCGAAGAGCCTTGGGAATGTGGTGACCGTGGATCGGCTGCTGGCTGACGGGAATCGCGGCGAGACGCTGCGGATGGCATTGCTGTCGGGGCATTACCGATCGCCCTTGCCTTGGACCAGCGCGCTGATCGCCCAGTCGAAGGCGACTCTCGATGGCTTGTACCGCAAGGTCGGCGATGCCGCCGCCGGTTCGATCGATCGGGGCGTGGTCGAGGCGATGTCGGACGATTTGAATTCGTCGCTGGCGATTGCCCGACTGGGCGCGATCGACGATCCCGCGACGCTCAAAGCGTCGGCGCGACTGGTCGGGCTGCTGACGATGTCGGCCGACCAGTGGTTCCAGGGCGACGGCGATTCTAGCGAGATTGAAGAGCGTATCGCCCAGCGGGCCACCGCCAAGGCCAGTCGCGACTTTGCCAAGTCCGACCGGATCCGCGACGAACTCAAGGCGGATGGTATCCTGCTTGAGGACGGGCCGGAGGGAACGACGTGGCGGAGGGCGTGACCGAGCCACTTTACACGCGCGACATCCTTCGCCTTGCGGCGAGCATATCCGGGCAACGATCGTTTGCCGAGATGGGCGGCGCGCCGGAAGTGCGCTCGCCGACGTGCGGGAGCCGGGTGGCGATGCGGGTCGCGCTCGATGCGGACGGGCGGGTGACGGAGGTCGAGCAGGCAGTCGAGGCGTGCGCGTTCGGTCAGGCGGCGGCGGCACTGGTCGGTGCGCGCGCCATCGGGATGAACCGCGAAGAGAGTTCGACGGCGCTGGCACAGATCGAGCGCTGGCTCAATTCGGCACTCGAAGAGCCTTGGCCGGGCTTTGAGGTCCTCGAGTCGGCGCGGGCTCGGCGCGGGCGGCATGGGGCGATCCTGCTGCCGTTTCGGGCATTGCTTGCGGCGATTGCTAGAGCGAGCGGGTGAAGCTTTCGAGCGCCGCGCGCGGCACGTCAGGATCGAGGAATGCGCGCCCAATTGCACGAACCAACACCAATGCCGGCCCCGCGGACGTGGCTTTCTTGTCATGACCCAACCGCTCCAGCAGCGCCTCGCCCGAGCCCGCCAGCCCGACATGATCGAGCCGCGTCGGCAGGCCAATGCCGGCCAGATGATCCGCTAGCCGCGCCGCCTCCTCCTCGGGACAATGGCCGAGCATCACCGAAAGGCGGAATGCCAGGACCAGTCCGATCGCCACCGCCTCGCCGTGCAGCAGGCGCCCAATTCCGGCCATCGCTTCGATTCCATGGCCGAAGCCGTGGCCGAGGTTGAGCAAGGCGCGCTGACCGGTGCGGTCGAACGGATCGGCGGCGACCAAGCGCGATTTGGCACGAATGCAATAGGTGACCGCATGATGTCGGGCCTCCCGGTCCCCGGCGATCAGCGCTGACCCATGCGCCTCGCACCAGGCGAAGAAAGCGGGATCGTCGATCAAGCCATATTTGACGACTTCGGCGTAGCCCGAACGAAGCTGGCGCGGCTCGAGCGTGTCGAGCAGCGACGGGTCGGCGACGACCAGCGCCGGCATGTGGAACGTGCCGACGAGATTCTTCTGGCCAGCGGCATCGATCGCGGTCTTGCCGCCGATCGCGCTGTCGGCCTGCGCGAGCAGGGTGGTGGGGATGTGGATTACCGGGCAGCCGCGCTTGAACAGTGAAGCGGCGAGGCCGGTGACGTCGCCGATCGAGCCGCCACCAAAGGCGATGATCGGGGTGTCGCGGCGGATGTTGCGCTTGGCCAGAGCGTCGATGATCAACGCGAGGGTCGGCCAGTCCTTCGCAGCCTCTCCCTCGGGGATCAGGATCGGCGGCTGGAGCGCGACCTGGGCGAGTTTGGCGCCGTGGAGCGCGAGCAGGCGGGGATCGGTGACCAACGGCAAAGGCTGGCCGCCGCCGAGCCCGGCGATCCGGTCCACCGCACCGGCGAAGTTGCCGATCAGCACGTCATGGTCGGCCAGAGCGACGTTGATCATGCCGCCAAGTGGCGCTCCAGCGCGACGATAATTCGCTCGACTACTTCATAATGGCCGCCGCCGCCGCTCAATATATGGATGTGCGCTTCGGCGTAGGAGGGGCGGCGTTCGTCGGCCAGGCGTTCGAGAGTGCCCTTTGGGTCAGGGTTGCGAAGCAAGGGACGGGTGTCGCGGCGCGCCGTTCGCTCGTTGAGCACGTCGATCGAGGCGTCGAGCCAGATGGTGATGGCGCGGGCATTCAGCAACTCGCGGGTGCGGGTGTCAACGAAGGCGCCGCCGCCGGTGGCGATGACCCCGACCTGGCCGTCGATCAGCCGCGCGACCAACCGCCGCTCGCCATCGCGAAAATCCTTTTCGCCGTATTTTTCATAGACTTCGGCGGCCGTGAAACCGGCAGCATCCTCGATCGCCGAATCGCTGTCGACGAACGGCAGCCCGAGCCGTTTCGCGAGGCGGCGGCCAACCGTCGACTTGCCGACCCCCATGAGGCCGACAAGGACGATCGGTTTGTCGAGACGGTCGATCAGATTTTGCACGGTCAAGGGGCTATACATGGGGATGCATGGTCGGGCAAAAGGCCGCGAGCACCTCATCCAAGTCTTCAGGGAATATCATGTCACGCGGCGCCTTAATCCTGATCATCCTAGTGCTGCTGCTGGTCGGTGGCGCGGTTTACCTTTCATCGAGCGCCCACCAAGTCGCGTTGACCAAGATCGAGGCCGACGTCAGCCGTGAAACGACCGCGCAATAAACTCCTCCTGACAGTGACGGCGGTGGCGATTATCGCCATCCCGGCGCTTGCCCAGAACAAGCCCGAATCGATCCTTCCGCCCGGCTTTGGCGATCCCGCGCCCGCGCCATCGCCTGCGCCATCATCGTCGCCCACGCCCAGTCCGTCGCCGGGCCCGGCAGGGCAGCCGAGCGAAGGCGGTTCGGTGGTCGAGACCGGGCTGTCGGACCTGACCCCGAGCGAAGCTGCCGATGCAATGGTGGTGGAAGTCGCACCGCCGATCGAACTTCCCGCCGGTGCGCGGCGCGATCCGGCGATGGTCGGACCCTTGCCGGCCGCGCAAACGGGTTTCGGCGATGCTCCCTGGGGCCGGTCGAGCGGCAAGTTCCTGTCGGTGCTGATGCGGCGGACCGATACGCCGTTGGCGTCGCGCTGGGGACATATCGTGCTTCGCAACGCCCTGCTGACCAATGCCCGCGCCCCTGGCGACGTGAACCCCGCCGATTGGGTTGGCGAGCGTGCGTGGCTGCTGATCCGGATGGGTGAGGCCGATGGCGCGCGGCTGTTAGTGTCGGGGGTCGATGTCGCCAATTTCACGCCCAAGCTGTACCAAGTCGCGGCGCAAAGCGCTCTCGCCACTGCCGATCCTTCGGCGCTGTGTCCGCTTCAGGACGGGCTGAGCAAAGTGGAACGCGGAGTTGCCCCGCTGGCGCGCGCGATGTGCGCCTCGCTGTCAGGCAATAGCGAGGTTGCGGCCGCCGATATCGAGGCGGCGCGGCGGCGCGGTCGGTTCGACCCGATCGACTTGGCCTTGGCCGACAAGGTGATCGGCGCCGGCGCCGACACGGCGCGTGCGGTGACAATCGAATGGGGGCCGGTAAAGCGGCTAAACGCATGGCGCTTTGGCCTTGCCACCGCGACCGGCATGCTTCCGCCCGAGACCTTGATCTCAGTGGCCAGTCCGCAATTGCGCGCCTGGCAGGCCCGGGCGCCGATGCTGAGCGCGGAGCAACGCCTGGCTTCGGCGCGGATCGCGACCGGGCTGGGCGTGTTTTCGTCCCAGGCGTTGATCGACCTTTATGCCCAAGTCTACGATTTGACCGACGCCAGCGATCTCGGCCAGAGCGACGCCTGGCAGGTGCGGTTGGCAGTGGCCGGCAAGAAACTCGACGACAAGATCGCCGCGATTCGCAAATTGCTCGACCAGGCGAAGGGATCGACCGAGCGCGAGGCAACCCGAGCACTGCTAGCCCGAGCGGCCGAGCGAATCGAGCCCGATCCCAAGCTTCAGGAAATCGCGCCCGAGCTCATTGCGTCCTTGCTCGCCGGCGGATTCGACCGCGAAGCGGCGCGCTGGGCAAGCGTGATCGACGACATGGACGACCGATATGCCGATCGCTGTTGGGCGATGCTCGCGCTCGGTGCGCCGAGCACGCAGGGGATCGACCTCGGCGGGTCGCGGGTCGGCGGGTTCATCGATCGGGACGACAGTTCCGGGCACCAGCGCAGCGCCTTGCTTGTCGCCGGACTTGCCGGCCTCGGACGGATCAGCACCGGCGCGGCCGGCAAGCTCAGCCAGCGTTACGGGCTGGGCCTCGGCGGAAAGTCGGAATGGACAAGGTATATCGATGGCGCATCGGTGCGCCATCAGGCGGGAACAGTGGCCGTGCTCGCCGCGGTCGGGTTGCAAGCGCCGGGGATGGATTCGGTGCCAGGCTATCACCTGTTCCATCTGACCACAGCGCTCAACCGCAACGGGCAGCAATTCGCCGCCCGGATGATTGCCGCCGAGGCGCTGTCGCGGACGTGACCGGAGACGACCTTGCGTTGGTCGACCGGTTTCTCGACATGCTGGCGTCGGAAGCGGGAGCGTCGCGTCACACCTTGTCAGCCTACCGAAGCGACCTTGCCGCCGCTTCGGCGATAGTACCGAGTCTGGCCACGGCATCGATGGAGCAATTAGGCGGCCTTGCGCCGGCCTGGTCGGGGCTCGCTTCCTCGACCCTCGCGCGCCGCTCGGCCGCACTTAGGCGCTTCTACGGATTTCTGCAGGAGGAAGGGTTTCGAGCCGACAATCCTGGCGCCGCTTTGCCCCGCCCCCGCCAGGTTCGCCCATTGCCGCGGATCCTCGATCGCGACGATATCGATGCGATGTTCCGGTCGGCCGAGGACAAGGCATCGAGCGGTGAGCCGGGTGCGTTGCGCAACCTCGCCCTGCTTGAGCTGCTCTACGGATCGGGGCTTCGAGCGAGCGAACTGGTGTCGCTGCCGCGCCGCGCGTTGCGCGAGGGTCAGCCGTTTCTGATCCTTCGCGGCAAAGGCGGCAGGGAACGACTGGTCCCGGTGTCGTCGCGCGCCGCCGAGGCGGTCGAGCGCTGGTCCGCGACTTTGGCCGATGGCCAGTGGCTGTTTCCCAGCCGCACTGGCCACCTCAGCAGGGTGCGATTGTTCCAGATCATTCGCGCGCTTGCGGGAGAGGCGGGGATCGCGCCACAGCGGGTCAGCCCACATGTCCTTCGCCATGCGTTCGCGACGCATCTGCTGGCCGGCGGCGCGGACCTGCGCGCGCTCCAGACCTTGCTCGGCCATGCCGATATCGCCACCACGCAAATTTACACCCATGTCGACAGCGAGCGACTGATTCAGCTGGTCAACGAGCGTCACCCGCTTGCCCGCAGAGGCTAGTAATTGCCAAGCCTGCGCGTTGACGATTGCCGGTCGCCGCCCTAACCCCCCGCGCCGACCATGCTGACTTATCTCGACTTTGAAAAACCGATCGCCGAGCTCGAACGGCGCCTGACCGAATTGCGCGAAACCGCGAGCGCGGGGTCGATCGATATCGACAGCGAAGTAGCAAAGCTCGAGGCCAAGTCCGCCAAATTGCTGAAGGACACTTACGCTCGGCTGACTCCGTGGCAGAAGTCGCAGGTTGCTCGGCATCCCGACCGCCCGCACTTCAAGGATTTCGTTACCGGCATGACCGACGATTTCCTGCCGCTGGCCGGCGACCGGTCGTTTGCCGACGACCCGGCGATCATCGGCGGGCTGGCACGGATCGGCGGCAAGAAAGTGATGCTGATCGGCCACGAGAAAGGCGATGACACCGCCGCCCGCCTCAAGCACAATTTCGGGATGGCCAAGCCCGAGGGCTATCGCAAGGCAATACGCCTGATGCAGCTCGCCGACCGCTTCGGGCTACCGGTCGTCACTTTAGTCGACACCCCGGGCGCCTTTCCCGGTGTGCAGGCCGAAGAGCGCGGGCAGGCCGAAGCGATCGCCCGCTCGACCGAGCAATGCCTGGCGTTGAGAGTACCGCTGATTGCGGTGGTCGTCGGCGAGGGTGGATCGGGCGGAGCGGTAGCGCTGGCAGCGGCCAATCGCGTGCTGATGTTCGAGCATGCGGTCTATTCAGTTATCTCGCCCGAAGGCTGCGCTTCGATCCTGTGGCGGACATCGGACAAGGCGGCGGACGCGGCCGAGGCGATGAAGATTACCGCCAATGATTTGCGAGCGCTTGGAGTGACCGACCGGATCATCGAGGAACCCTTGGGCGGTGCGCACCGGGACCCGGCAGCGGCGATCGAGTCGCTAAAGGGGGCAGTGATCGAGGAGATTAGCGGCTGCCAAAACTTCGGGCCGGACGAGTTGCTCGCCCAACGCCGCGCAAAATTCCTCGCTATCGGCTGAGGATCGTTACGGAACTATCCAGCATTTTTCCCCGTTCATCGAGGCGAAATCGTCTTTTTGTAATGGAGTGAACATGCGTAAGACTCTCCTGCTCGCCGCAAGTGCGATACTCGTCCTTCCCGCCATCGTCGATGCGCAGATCCGCTCGCTTAATCCACGTGATGTCGCCGAGGCGCAGCGCCAGCATTCCGACCTGGTCAAGGAATTCGGCGGCGCTGAGACTGGGCCTCGCGCAGCCTATGTAGAGGGCGTTGGGCGGCGAGTGGCGGCATATTCAGGGGTCACCAATTCGGGGCAGGCGTTTCACTTCACCACGCTTAACAGCGCGGTCGAGAATGCCTTTGCGGTGCCCGGCGGTTATATCTACGTCACTCGTCAGCTGATGGGGCTGATGGACGATGAATCCGAGCTGGCTTTCGTGCTGGGCCATGAAACCGGCCATATTGCTGCCAACCATGCCCAGGCGCGCAAATCTGCAGCGACCCGCAATTCGATCCTTGGTGTGCTTGGCGCGATCATCGGCAACGTTGTCGGGAACGGATCGCTTGGCAATCTGGCGCAGCAATATGCCCAGGTCGCAACACTCGGCTTCTCGCGCGACCAGGAATATCAGGCAGATACGCTTGGCACGCGCTACATCCTGTCGGCAGGTTATGATCCGCTCGGCGGGGCCAAGATCCTCGCCGCGCTTGGCCGGGCGGATGCACTCCAGCTTCGGATCCAGGGCAAGGACAGCCGATCAACCCCGGAATGGGCGAGCACCCACCCGAACAGCGAAAATCGCGTGCAGCGCGAACAGTCGCTTGCGATGCAAAGCGGGCGCGCTGGCAAGGGAATCCGCAACCGCGACCAGTTTCTCGCCCAGATCGAAGGGCTGACGGTCGACGACGATCCGGCACAGGGGATTATCGAGGGCCGCAACTTCGTTCATCCCGATCTTAGGCTGAGGTTCACTGTACCGACCGGTTATCTGATGCAGAATAGCGCGAGCGCGGTGAGTATCGAAGGGTCAGCGGGCAAGGCGCAGTTCGGCGGCGGAAGCGGCTACAATGGCGACCTCAGCAATTATATCGCCCAGATCGTCAACGGTCTGACCGGCGGGCAGCAGCAAGTGCAGATGACACAGCCGCGCCAGACCATGATCAACGGCATCGAGGCGGCGTACAGCATCGGCCGGGCGAATACCTCATCGGGCGCGGTCGACGTCAGCGTGATGGCGTATCGCTGGGACCGCAACACGGTTTATCATTTCGTGATGATCACCGAGGCCGGGGTCGGGATCGGGCCGTTCTCGTCAATGGTGGATTCGCTCCAGCGCGTGTCGCCGGCCGAAGCCGCGGCGATCCGCCCGCGGGTCATCGATGTGGTGACCGTCGGTCGCGGCGACACCGTCCAGTCGCTAGCCCAGCATATGGCCTATCGCGATTTCCAGCTCGATCGTTTCGTTGCGCTCAACGGGATTGCCGTCAATCGAGCACTTACCCCCGGTCAGAAGGTCAAGCTGGTCGTCTATGGCCGGCGCAGGTAAGCGCGCCGGGATTTACATATAGTTGGTCGCGGCGTCGCTGATCTTGGTCCACATGCCGCCGGCACCGCCGCCTAGCGTCTTGAGGCCGCCGATCATCGCAATCACGATGAGCGCTGCGATCAAGCCATATTCGATCGCGGTTGCACCCCGGTTGTCCGTGCGCAGGGTGCGCAAAACTTTACGGATAGCTGTCACGCCACCCTCCTCTGATCTTGGTCCACAATGACATGAGTAGGCGAGACTAGTTAAGAGAACCTTCCCTCAGCAGGGTTAATTTCTTGGTCGCCGCATCAGGGCTGCGGTGCCCAGGCGAGGAAGTTCAGCAATTCGAATCGCTCGATCACTCGCTCCTCGCCGCCGAGGAAAGCGGACCGGGCAGCGTCGAGCTGCTGCCGGGTCAGCGGTCGGCGCGATCGTTCGCTAAGGACGTTGGTGCAGCCCATTGTCCGAAGGTCCGCGACCAGCCGGTCGAAACTGGCGTAACTGACATCGATCCGATCGACATCGACGACCGGCTCGACGAAGCCGACCGCGCCGAGCAAGGCAGACAATGACGGGCCGTCGATGCTCGGGTGCACGCGCGGCGCGGCGCCGCCCAAGGCGCGATCGGCAGTGAGCATGGTGAAACGAAGGCGCGGCAGGCTGTCTCCGCCAACGATCGCGCCGAGCAACAAGCCGCCGGGGACGAGCAGATGGCGTAGAGCGAAGGCAGCGGTGGTGAGATCGCTGCTGGTTTCGAGTTCGCCGATCGAGAGGCACAGGTCGAACGATCCGGCGGTCAATTGCGTGAGCTCAGCTTCGCTCGCGGTGGTGACCATTGCGCCGGGAAGAACCCCGGCGAGCGCGGTGACCCATCCTTCGCACGCCGTGCCGACAATCAACGCCGCGGAGAAGCCCGTGCGGATGTCGGCAAGCCGGTCGAGGCAATCCTCGAAGGCCCGCGCGTGGAGGAATTTGTCGCCGCCTAGGCGATCGGCGCGGCTACGCCGAAGGCGGCAAAGCGTTTCGTCGAAGATTGGAGTGCTCACATGGCTCTTGTGCGCGGGCCCGCCAGCCGCAACAAGGGGGTATGCATGCAGTGATGCAGGGGATGCAGTGGCTTGGCCGCAATGCGCTCGACTTCGCGCTTCCCGCGCGCTGCGCCGGTTGCGGAACGATCACCGACTTGCCCCACCAGTTCTGCACTTCCTGCTGGCAGAAGGTCGACTGGCTCGGTCAGGGCGGCTGCGACTGTTGTGGAATGCCGCTTGAGGCGACCGATATCGAGCATTGCGCGCGCTGCCTGGCGCAGGCCCCGATCATCGCGAGAACCCGCGCCGCGATAGCATACGGTGAGATTGCTCGGTCGCTGGTGCTTCGTCTAAAATATTCGCGCAAAGTCGCGCTGGCGTCGACCATGGCGCGCTACATGCGGCCGTTAGTCGCAGCCGAGCCCGGAACCATTATCGTCCCCGTCCCTTTGCACTGGACCCGCATGTGGTGGCGCGGGTTCAACCAGTCGGGACTGATCGCGGCGAAGCTCGCCAAGCTTAGCGGCCTGTCGCATGAGCCGGCGATCCTGAGACGGGCGAAGCGTACCCGAGCACTCAAGAACATGAGCCCGAGGCAGCGTCAGGCCGAGGTTCGGGCGGCGTTTGTGGTCGCCGACAGGCAAGCCGTAAGGGGCCGACGGTTTCTGCTGGTCGACGACGTACTGACCAGCGGAAGCACGTCGGACGCTTGCGCCAGGGCCCTGCTTCGGGCTGGTGCGGAGCGGGTCGATTTGATTTGCTTCGCGCGGGTGGTGCGACCCGCGCTGCTCGAGCGTTAGGCGAGACGAGATTTCAGGAGAGAATTTGTTGGCCAAAGTTGAAATCTACACCAAGGGCTGGTGCCCGTATTGCGTGCGCGCCAAGCGACTGCTCGCCGAAAGCGGCGCCAAGGTCGTCGAATATGCCGTCGATCTGGGCGGCGAGAAGAAAGGCGAAATGATCCAGCGCGCCGGCGGTCGAACCACCGTCCCGCAGATATTCATCGACGGCAAGCATATTGGCGGCTGCGACGACCTGGTCGATTTGCAGATGTCAGGAAAGCTGGCCGGGCTGCTGGCGGCCTGAATATGGCAAGGATCGCGATTCTTCAGGCTCGGACCGGGATCGAGCCGGCGGCCAATGCGGCGGCGCTCGTCGATTCGATCGAGCGATCAGCGGCTGGCGGTGCAGCGATGCTGTTCACCCCTGAGATGTCCGGCCTGCTCGACAGCAATCGCGTGCGGGCTGGGGCTTTGGCCCGGGGTGAGGACGGGGATCAGGTGCTGGCCGCGGTCCGGCAGGCGGCGAAGGCCAACGGCATCTGGGTGCATTTGGGGTCGCTGGCGCTTCGTGAGGGAAACGGAAAATTGGTCAATCGCGGGTTCGTGGTCGATCCGTTGGGCGCGATCGCCGGGCGCTATGACAAGATGCATCTGTTCGATGTCGACCTCGCAACCGGCGAAAGCTGGCGCGAGTCTGCGGTCTATCGGGCAGGCAGCCAGGCGGTGGTGGTGCGCGATACGCCGGTCGGAACGCTGGGGCTCACGATCTGCTACGATTTGCGCTTTCCGGAGATTTTCGAGCGACTGAGCGAGGCGGGGGCCGAGGTGATCGCAGTGCCGGCGGCGTTCACCGTGCCGACCGGCGAGGCGCATTGGCATGTGCTGCTTCGGGCAAGAGCGATCGAGGCCGGGCTGTTCGTGGTCGCCGCGGCGCAATCGGGGCGGCATGAGGATGGGCGAGAGACGTTTGGCCATAGCCTGGTCATTGATCCGTGGGGCGAGGTGCTGGTCGACGGCGGTGAAGGGGAGAAATTGCTGTTCGCCGAGATCGAGCTGGAGCGGATCGCGGAAGTCAGATCGCGAATCCCGGTACTGAGCCATCGCCGCGCGATTGGGCCGGTGGGCGATTGATTCGCGGCATTGCGGCCCCTATTCGGGCAGCGCGGCTCCGTAGCTCAGCCGGATAGAGCAGCGGTTTCCTAAACCGAAGGTCGCAGGTTCGAGTCCTGCCGGGGCCACCATCCAAGTCACTAAAGAGGCGCGAGATTTGTCGGAACAAGTGGCGATCGTCGGCGCTGGCTTTGCGGGCGTGATGACCGCGGTGCAGCTGGCGCGGCGCGGGATTGAGGTCGTGCTGATCGGCCGCGCATCGCAGGCCGGCAAGGGCGTGGCTTATGCGACCCAGGACCCGGCGCACCTGCTCAACATCCCCGCGGTCAAGATGGGCGCCTGGCCCGACGCGCCTGGTGATTTCGCGGAAGTGACCGGCGCCGGCCCAGAAGATTATGTGCCGCGGATGCTGTACGGGCGATACTTGCGCGCCATTCTCGATAAGTCAGCGGTGCGATTGATCGCGGGGGAGGCGGTCGCAGCCGAGCGGTTGGGGAAACGCTGGACGGTGCGGTTGGCCGATGGGTCGAGCATCACGGTCGAGGCGCTGGTGCTGGCGCCGGGGAATCAAGCGCCCGACGTCTTGCCATTTGCTCGGGATCTGCCCGAGAGCTTGTTCGCCGCCGATCCCTGGGGTGCGACTGGGCGAGCGGCGATTGCCAAGGCGGTCGCGAGCGGGGGCGATGTGCTGGTGGTCGGCAGCGGATTGTCGATGATCGACGCCGCGATGTCGCTCGACGCGGCGGGCCATGGAGGAAAATTGGTTGCAGTGTCACGGCGCGGGCAGCGGCCCCGGGTGCATCTGGACAAGATGCGCGACGTGCCATCGTCCGACACCGCGCCGACCGGATCGCTGCTGGCATTGTGGCGTTGGGTGCGGCAGCGGACGAACGAGACCGACTGGCGCGACGCGGTCGATTCGGTGCGGCCGCGGACGCACGAATTGTGGCAGTCGCTAAGCGAGGCCGACCAACGCCGGTTCATGCGCCACGCGCGGCCGTGGTGGGACGTCCACCGCCACCGGATCGCGCCCAAGGTGGGCGAAATCGTCGAGCGGATGATTGCCGAGGGGCGGCTGGAGGTGCTGGCCGGGCGAGTGCAATCGCTCCGCGAAATCGATGGTGTGCTGGAGGCGGTGATCCGCCAGCGCGGCGACCCCGAGGCCGATCCGCCGCGGCACTTCGCGGTGGGGATCAATTGCACCGGGCCGTTGCACGCCATCGTCCGCACGCGCGATCCGCTGCTTCGGTCGTTGCTCGATGCGAGGCTGGCCGAGCCCGATGCGCTGGGGATCGGGCTTAAGACCGACGATGAAGTGCGGGTGATTGGCGCGAACCGATTGTGGGCGATGGGGTCGCTCGGCAAGGCGCGCTATTGGGAGATTATCGCGGTGCCCGATATTCGGGTACAGGCCGATGCTGTGGCCGAGGCCATCGCCAGGGAGTACAATGATGTCGGATAGTCCATCGAGTGAGCTCGACGCCGGGGATCTGGTCTCCGCCGCCCCGAAGATCGCGGTGCCCGACGAGGTCGCCGAAGCGGTGCGGACGATCATCCGCTGGGCCGGTGACGATCCCGACCGCGAAGGCTTGCTCGACACCCCGGCGCGGGTGGCGCGGGCGTGGAAGGAATATGCCCGGGGCTATGAGGAAGATCCGTCGCTGCATCTGTCGCGGACTTTCGACGAGGTCGGCGGTTATGACGAGATCGTGCTGCTCAAGCACATCCCGTTCCAGTCGCATTGCGAGCATCATATGGCGCCGATCATCGGCACCGCATCGATCGCTTATCTGCCGCGCGATAAAGTGGTTGGAATCAGCAAGTTGGCCCGCGTGCTGCACGGGTTCGCGCGGCGGCTGCAAGTCCAGGAGCGGCTCACCGCGCAGGTCGCCGACTGCATCTGCGAGCATCTCCAGCCCAAGGGCGTGGCGGTGGTGATCGAAGCCAGCCACGCCTGCATGACCGCGCGCGGGGTGGGGACTCCGGGCGTGATGATGACCACCAGCCGGATGATGGGGACGTTCCGGTCGGATGAACGGTCGCGGCGCGAGGTGCTGGCGCTGATGGGATATTAGGGCGTCTGGCTCAAAGTGGCATTTAGAGCCAAGGTCACGGAGTAACGCCTACGTCCGCTTTCGACCCATTGCGGACATTAGCCGTTCGTGTCGGTCGGATGGGACCTAAGCTCGGTAATCGTGCCTTTCATCGAAGCCGTCATGGGCATCCAGCGCACAAATCCGCCTTCGAAAAAGTCCTTACAGACAAATAACTTTGCGTTGAGCGAAGCCTCGAAGTCGCCTTTGGCGCTCGCCCGGACGGGAGCGACGCCCAAAATCGGATCGAGAGCCGAGACGTTCGGTCGCGATGGAGGGCTTCGGCGTACTGGATGACGGGGCGACGTTTCGTCTCTCTGTGATCGACCTGACCTATGATGGGTGCAAGATTGAAACCGAGGTTGCGCTGCTTCCAGGGGTGAAGCTCAAAATCTGCTTTCCGGGACGTGGAATGGGCACGGCCGCGTCCGTTCGCTGGTATAAGAAAGGGCTGGCCGGGCTGAAGTTCAATCCCGAGGACCCACCCGAAAATTCCCGCACGCCGCGCAAGCACGAGCGTGTCAACCTGGATGCCAAGCTGTCAATCAAGCGCGCGAGCAGGCCGCACTATCGAACGCACTTGTTCGACCTGACAACGGCTGGCTGCAAAGTGGAGTTCGTCGATCGTCCAATCTCGGGTGAGACGGTGTGGGTGAAGTTCGATGGCTTCACTGCGCTGGAATCCGGTGTCCGCTGGATCGAGGGTTTTTCCGTCGGCCTGGAGTTCACCAGACCGATTTACCCAGCGGTCCTGGATCTGTTGCTCGCCAGGCTATCGAATGTGATCGATGAGCCGGCCCCGCTCGATAAACCCCACAGCTAAGTCGTTTGCTGTCGCAGCAACCATAATGTGCGCTTACCAGGCATGGCGCTAAAAGCACCAGCTATCGCTTTCGACCCAAGACGACGCTCCTGCTCTCACCCCCCCCCGACCGGACGCCGCCCATTATCTGATGGTAATCGGATTGAAATTGAGCCAAATTTCAAAGCGCATGGGGGTATGCGTATGCGTAAACGCGAAGAGCAACGTTCGCCGAGAGTCCAAACATCGCTCGTCGCGGTGTTGGTGGACTCAGATGGTGGCGAACTTCCGGTAGAAGTAATCGACCTATCGAATAGTGGCTTGCGCCTGCGCACGACGGAACCGCTGATTGTGGGCGAGGAGGTCAGTCTCCGCGTCGCGCGCTACGGCGACTTCTCGGGAAAAGTTCAATGGGTCGAGGGGTACGAAGCCGGAGGGAGATTCCTCGAACCGGTTTCGCTTAAAATGGGGGTCATCCGATAATGGAACATGATAAGCGAGGCGACGGTGATCGGCGACAGGACGACCGCCGCAAGAGTGACGCTGATTTGCCGCCCCCAGGAATCGATCGTCGCGAGGAAGACCGGCGCTCGCGAGAAAGACGCAAATCGCCTGGCTAGTGCGTCTTCCATGTCCGCTTTCCACGCGTTGCGGCCTTGCCGCCCGCGTCCTTTGGAACGCGGAAAATTGGCTGTTTCAATCCGGTACGGGTGCCGATCAGGACATGGCGCGGGGTCGGGCGCATCGCTTAGCTGAAACCTCAATTTCGAAGAATTTGGCGATGGGGATTGTCCGGAAGCTTTTGAGCGACGCCCGCGGCGCGACCGCAATCGAATATGCGTTGGTCGCGTGGCTGATCTCGATTGCCGCGATGGCCGGCTATCAAAGCCTTGGCAACAAGGTGGTGTCGAATTTCAATGACGTCAGCCAGACGCTCAATTCAACCATCTGACCCGCCTGGGCAGTTGATCCGGGGGCGCTGGCAGGTTAGCCTTCCGCATCACACGCCGGGGGGCTGACGATGGCCAGTTTCGCTCAACATTCGACACCACCGATTGCCGGGGACGAACGGTTTTTCCTGCGCGGGGCGATCGCCATGGCGCTGGTCATCGTCGCCGGATTTTCGACCCATCTGGCGATGGGGCGGTCGAGCTTCGCCTCGCCGCCGTTAGTTCACGCCCACGCGATCGTCTTCATGGGGTGGATCACGCTGTATGTGACGCAGAACGTGCTGGTGGCGAGCGGGCGGATCGACCTTCACCGCAAGCTTGGCTGGATCGGCGCGGGGTGGATCGCGGCGATGGTCGCGCTGGGCTGCGCGGTGACGGTGGCGATGGTCCGACGGGGGCAGGTGCCGTTCTTCTTCAAGCCGCTGCAATTCCTGGTGTTCGACCCGCTGACGGTGCTGACCTTCGCCGGGCTGACGGTGGCGGCGATCGTCAACCGACGGCGGACCGAGTGGCACCGGCGGTTGCATTATTGCGGGACGGCGATGCTGATGGGGCCGGGGTTTGGGCGGCTGCTGCCGTTGCCGCTGCTGGCGCCGTGGTCGTATGAGGCGACCTTCGCGGCGACGATGATCTTTCCATTGGTCGGGGTGGTGGCGGACCTCAGGCGTAGCGGGCGGGTCCACCCGGCGTGGGTGTGGGGGATCGCGACGATGGTCGGCGTACTGCTGGTGACCGAGGCGATTAGCTACAGCCTGGCGGGGCAGGCGCTCTATCGAGCGGTGACCGCCGGCTCGCCTGGTGCCGCCGTGCCGCCGCTCGAGTTTCCGGCGCCGCCGGTGGGGCCGCGGTTCACCGGGCGGGTGGTGGCTGACCACTGAGACCCGGCCAAACTGATCGACGAACGGCGCCGGGGAGACGATGAAGCGCGGCGGGAGCGCTTGTAACGTTGTAACATCGTCAGGTAGGTCTGCCCGACTCTTTCCAGGACGGACCTCCCCCCATGCGTAAATCGACTGCCTGCCTCGTGCTTCCGTTGCTGTTCGTCTCGGGGGGCGGACTTGCCCAGACTTCCACGCCGAGCGTCGCTCCGGTCGCCGACACTGCCGCGGTCGCGGAGGAAGCGCCGGGCGATGCGCCGAATGATGCGATCGTGATCACCGGCAAACGGCGGCGCGACGACGTGCTTGGCGATGTCGCGGTGCTGGGCGGGGCGGCGCTGGCCCGAGATGTCCGGCCGACGATCGGGGAGACGCTGATCAAGCAGCCCGGGGTCAATGCCGCCGGGTCGGGGCCCAACGTCGCCAAGCCGGTGCTGCGCGGGCTGGCCGGCGACCGAATCCGGATTCTGACCGACGGGATCGGAAGCCTCGACGTGTCGTCGTCGTCGAGCGACCATTCGGTAGCGATCAACCCGCTGACCGCGCAGTCGATCGAGATCCTCCACGGGCCGGCGGCGCTGGTGTTCGGATCCTCGGCGATCGGCGGGGTGGTCAATGTGATCGACGCGCGAATTCCGCGCCGGGTTCCCGAAGGCCCGATCGGTGCCGAAGGGATTGCCGGCTACGGAACCGCCGCCAATGAACGCATCGCCAGCGGCGAGGTCAACCTGCCGATCGCGGGTCATTTCGTCGCCCATGCCGACGCCAGCTGGACCAAGAATGACGATCTCGAGACTGGCGGGTACATCCTCGCCAAGCCGCTTCGACGGCAGGCGGCGGCGAGCCTCGACCCCGATATTCGCGGGCTGGCCGATCTCACGGGCAGGCTGCCGAATAGCGATGGGCGGACATTCGAGGCGGCGGGCGCATTGGCCTATGTCGACGGCGGGCTCAACATCGGCGCGTCGGTGAGTCGGCATACGGCCTATTACGGGGTGCCAATCCGCTTCTCGCTCGACCCCGAAATCGAGGCCGAGGCGACCCACATCGACGTCCACCAGACGCGGTATGATGCGCGCGCCGAGGTTCCGCTCGGGGGATTTTTCCGCCAGCTTCGGGTGCGCGGCGGCTATTCGGACTATCGTCACGCCGAAATCGCCAGTGATGGCACGATCGGCAGTTCAATCTTTTCCAAGGGTGGCGAAGCGCGGGTCGACCTCGAGCAGAGCGACAAGCCGTCGGGCTGGGGCGGCGCGTCGGGCATCCAGACGCTCGACGTCAAGCAACGGATCGAGGGTGACGAGCAGTTCCTTCCGCCGACCCACGTCCGGTCGTTCGGACTGTTCACCGTCCAGCATCTCGAGCGCGGCCCATTCAGGGTCGAGGCCGGGGTGCGCTTCGAGCGCAACCTGCTCGACGCCAGCGCCAGCGACGTGGTCGGCAATCCCGACCTCACGCGCCGGTTCTCGACGCTCTCACTATCGGCGGGCGGGCGCTACAATTTGTCGAGCGAGTGGAGCGTCGGACTCAATCTCGCGCGCAGCCAACGCGCGCCATCGGCGGAAGAATTATTCGCTAATGGCCCGCACGGCGGCAACGCCAGTTTCCAGATCGGCAACCCCGACCTTGCGACCGAAAAGAGCATCGGCTTCGAAGCGACGCTCAAGCATACCAGCCGCAACCTGAGATTGAATGCGACGCTGTACAGCAGTCGCTTTTCCAACTTCCTGTTCGAAGCGCCGACGGGGGAGGTCCGCGACGACTTGCCGGTTTATCAAACGCTGCAGGGCAAGGCGACCTATACCGGGTTCGAATTCGAGGCCGACGCCAAGCTGGGCCAATGGGGCGGGATCGACTGGGGGGTCGAGGGTGTCGCCGACGCAACCCGGGCGACGATCAAGGGCTTTGGCCCGGCGCCGCTGATCCCGCCCTTGCGCCTGCTCGGCGCGGTGACCGGCAAGGCCGGGCCGGTCGGCGGGCGGCTCGAGGTCGAGCATGACTGGGCGCACCGTCGCACCGCGCCGGTCGAACTCGATACGGCGGGGTTCACTTTGGTCAATGCGAGCATCGACTGGACTCCGCTGGCGCAGCGGCCCGAGCTAAGGCTGGGGCTTGCGGCGAACAATGTCTTCGACGCCGAAGCGCGGCGATCGACCAGCCTGCTCAAGGATTATGCGCCGCTGGCGGGGCGGGACATAAGGCTGACGGCGAGCTTTAAATATTAATTGAGCAAACCAAATCGGTAAAAACAGCTTGACATCGTCACGCTCGTTCGGTACAACTTAGGAACAGTCAAGAATTGCGAGTCGCCGCCCCATCATGGCGGGTGAGCGGTGGGTGGCGGTTCGCAAGGCTAGGGGCTCGCTGGCGCTTTGGTGTCGGCGGGCCCCTTGCCGTTTGGGTTTGGCGGATGCTCGGGGGAGGGATGATGGCGGCGAAGGAATTGGCCTTGATCAACGGCGGGCGTCGCACCCAGATGCGTGGCAAGCGAGGGCAGGATGTCACCCCCGAACAGATCGACATCTTTCTCGCGACCCTGGCCGACACTTGCAATATCTGCCGATCTGCGCGGGCAGCCGGTTTTTCGCAGAGCTGGGCGTATCGATTGCGCAAGCGCGATGCGGCGTTCCGGGCCAGCTGGGCGGAAGCCGTGCGCGAGGGTTATGCCAAACTTGAGCTGGTGCTGCTCGAACGGGCGATGAAGGGCACGCCGCGGCCGATCATGCGGCGCGACGGAAGCGAGCGGATCATCCGCGAATATTCGACGCAACTGGCGGTCGCCCTGTTGCGGCGGCATGGCGAAATGGCTGCCGAGGCGAGCTATCAGCATGACGCGGACGACATGCGCGAAGTGCGCGAGCGGATCATCGAGAAACTGGAACGCCTGCGTCAGCTCGACGCAGATCGATCGGGGGTAGAAACCAAGGGGTTCGACCGAATCGGACTGATCGTGTGGGCGATCGCGCGGTGCAAAGTGGCGTGAGCCTGTTCCTGACGCGCGAGCAGGTCCGATTATTCCGGAAAATGGACCCGGACCGGCAGCTGGCAATGATCGAAGATATGACACCAGGCCAGATGCTGTCGCTCGATGCCTTGTTTGAATTGTGGGCCAATGATGGTCAGCGAACGCCCGACGGCGAAGGCTGGCGAGTATGGCTGATGATGGCGGGGCGCGGATTTGGAAAGACCAGGGCGGGGGCTGAATGGGTCAACCAGCTGGCGTTGAAGCGCGGGATGAGGATCGCGCTGGTCGCGGCCAATATCGACGAAGCGCGAAGCGTCATGGTCGAAGGGGTTAGCGGGATCCTGAGCGTTGCCAAACGCAACAATGTGAAGGTCAAATGGGAACCGAGCCTGAAGAAGGTGACGTGGCCGAACGGGAGTAGCGCCGAGCTTTATTCGGGCGACAATGCCGACGGGATGCGTGGGCCGGAACATCATTTCGCGTGGTGCGATGAGCTTGCCAAATGGCGCCAGGCCGAAGCGGCTTGGACCAATTTGCAGATGACATTGCGCGGTGGCCCGCGACCGCGTGCTTTGGTCACGACGACGCCGCGTTCGATGGCGCTGCTGGACCGGCTCCGAAAGGACGAATGGACGATCGAGACCGGCGGGCGAACGGCGGACAATGTCAATCTGCCGAGGCAGTTTATCGAGGTGATGCTGGCGACCTACGGCAAGACGCGGATCGGCCGGCAGGAACTGGATGGCGTGCTGATCGAGGA
>JBBRTO010000041.1:0-19053 GCA_038244345.1 Sphingomonadales bacterium
TCATCCCGCAAATCGCCCAGCATAAACCCAACCAGCCCCTCGGCCTCGCGCCGCTGGTCGCGGGCTTCGTCGCGCTTGTCGAAGGCGAATACTGCCAGCCCGCTCGCCACCGTCATCCCCGCAAGCGACGCCGCCGCGACATAGGTCAGCCGTTTCTGCCGCCGTTGCTGCTCGCGCTTGACCAGATCGTCGAGCCCCAGCCCGAGCATCCCCGCGACCAGCTTTAATTTGCCCGCCTCGCGCCCGTCGCGCCCAAGGTTTCCATCGCCGACTTCGCGAAGGTCGGCGGCGATCGGCTCGGCGCGCTTGCCGGTGGATTGCCCCTTGCGGTCGATTTTCTCGCGCAGCGCGGGCGGGAAGCATTCCTCCGCCTCGCGCCCCTCGATCTCGCTCGCCCACGGTTCGCCGCCGACGATCGCCGCCAAAATCCTTTTCTCGCCGTGCAATTTCTTGAACGACAGGATTTCCTCATTGACCCAGCGCGACCCCGCCGCAGCGGGCGAGCACAGCACGATCAGGAATCGCGATTGCTTCAGCGCCGCGCGGATCGTCTGCCCGAGGTCGCTCGACGCGGCGAGCTCGCTCCGGTCGCGGAAGATCGGCGCCAGGGTTCTGGGCACCGCGCCATTGGCGGTCACTCGCCCGACCAATCCCCTGGGCATGACGAACCGCTCGATCGCCTTGTGCAACCAGTCGGCGTCGGCACTGTCGTGATGGCTATAACTGAGGAACGCCCAGTAATGATGAGCCTCGTCGCGATGGCTGTCGTCGGGCCGGCCCCGGGCGCTCGGGGCTCCGGTAACTTTGTCACGCGACATCAGGGCCATCTTGTTCACTCGGTGCCCCCACCTGAAACTGATCCGGCGCATTACCACAAAAATCGGAGACGGCGCGATTCTTCTGACCGCCTTGGCGGTTCACGCGCGCCGGCCTATATGGGCGCCATGTCCATTCGTCCCTGGCGCGACATCGCGCGTCGTCAATCGCGTCAGATCATGGTCGGCAACGTCGCCGTCGGCGGCGATGCGCCGGTCACCGTCCAGACGATGACCAACACCCCGACGTCCGACGCCAAGGCGACGATCGACCAGATCCGCCGCTGCGAGGAGGCCGGGGTCGATATCATCCGCGTCTCCTGCCCCGACGTCGAGAGCACCGCTGCCTTGAAGCAGATCGTCCGCGCCGCCAACGTGCCGATCGTCGCCGACATCCATTTTCACTACAAGCGCGCATTGGAAGCCGCCGACGCCGGCGCCGCCTGCCTCCGCATCAATCCCGGCAACATCGGCTCGGCCGACCGCGTCAAGGAAGTGGTCAACGCCGCCAAGGCCAATGGCTGCGCGATCCGCATCGGGGTCAACGCCGGCAGCCTCGAGAAAGATCTGCTCGAAAAATATGGCGAGCCGTGCCCCGAGGCTTTGGTCGAAAGCGCGCTCGACCATATCCGCATCCTCGAGGACCATGATTTCCGCAATTATAAGGTGGCGGTCAAGGCGTCGGACCTGTTCCTCGCCGTCGCCGCCTATCACCAGCTCGCCGAGACGGTCGATTGCCCGCTCCATCTGGGGATTACCGAGGCCGGCGGCCTGATCGGCGGGACTGTCAAATCGTCGATCGGCATGGGCTCGCTGCTGTGGGCCGGGATCGGCGACACCATCCGCGTCTCGCTCTCGGCCGAGCCCGAGGAAGAAGTCCGCGTCGGCTATGAAATCTTGAAGGCGCTCGGCATCCGCAATCGCGGAGTCCGCGTCGTTTCCTGCCCGTCCTGCGCGCGGCAGGGGTTCGACGTCATCCGCACCGTCCAGGCGCTTGAGGAGCGGCTCCAGCACATTCGCACCCCGATGTCGCTGTCGGTCCTCGGCTGCGTCGTCAACGGCCCCGGCGAAGCGCGTGAGACCGACATTGGCCTCACCGGCGGCGGCAACGGCAAGCATATGGTTTATCTCTCGGGCGTCACCGACCACCATGTCCAGGATGCCGACATGATCGAACATATCGTCCGGCTGGTCGAGGCCAAGGCCGCCGAGATCGAAGCCGGCATCAGCCAGACCGCCGACGCCGCCTAGGCGACGCCGACCTCGGAGGCGGCAACACTTATTTTACGCTGCGTCGTTACACGCGTGGCTTATGGGACGGCTGTATCTGATCATCGTCGTCGTCGGCGTGTTCATCGGGGCGATGCTTCCGTCGCGCCCCTCAGCGCCGTCTTCGTCGACCTCGGCCAGCCATCGAAGCGGCGAAACCATCTCGCTAAGCTCGCACCGCGGTTCGGCCTCCAACGTTACTACCGACGCCGGCTCGGCGGCCAATGCGTCCCCGATGGGCGGGCCGTGGACCACGCTCGATCGCGGCGCCAATGGACATTTCTTCGCCGACGCCCAGGTCAATGGCATGACCGTTCATTTCCTGATCGACACCGGCGCCAGCGGGGTCGCCCTGACCACCGAGGACGCGCAGCGGGTCGGTCTCCAATTCTCCTCGCTCGAATTCACCTCCGTCGGCAGCGGCGCCTCGGGCGAGGTGCGCGGCAAGCTGGTCACGCTCGACCGGGTCAGCCTCGGCGGGCGGACGGTCGAAAGGGTCGACGGCGTGATCCTCGAGGGCGGCAACATGTCGCTGCTCGGCCAGTCATTCCTCAGCCAGATGGGGACGATCGAAATTAGCGGCGACCGGATGACCATCCGCTAGCTTTCGTGCGTGTCTCGGTTAAGGGCAACTCGATGACCAGCCCCCGCCCGACCGCGCTTACCGCTTTCCTCGTCGGAACGATCGGGATCGCCACTTTTTCGGGCATGGATGCGGTGATGAAGGGCCTGGTCATCGCGCTCGGCGTTTATCCCACAATGCTGTGGCGGATGTGGTCGGGGGTGGCGATGTCCGGCATGTTGTTCGCCGCGCGGCCCGTCTGGCCGGCTCGGTCGACCATGCGCATCCATCTGTTCCGCGGCGCGCTGACCGTGGTGATGGCCATGCTGTTCTTCTGGGGACTGGCGCGCGTGCCTTTGGCGCAGGCGATCGCGCTGGCCTTCATCGCGCCGCTCATCGCGTTGTTTCTCGCCGCCGCGTATCTGCGCGAATCGATCGGCCCCAGGACGATTGGTGGCTCACTGGTTGCGTTCGCCGGGGTGGTGCTGATCTTCATCGGCCAGGCGCGCGCCGATCTCGGCCATGCGGCGCTGCTCGGCAGTATCGCGATCCTCGTCTCGGCGATCTGCTATGCGGTCAATATCATCCTCATGCGCAGCCAGGCACTGGTTGCCGGGCCGATCGAAATCGCCTTCTTCCAGAACCTGATTGTCGCCATGATATTGTTGATCGCATGGCCCCTCTCCCCCGGCGCCGCCCTTCCCCCGGCAGGTCAGATACCGTTGCTCCTGCTCGCGGCCTTTCTCTCAACCGCTTCGCAATTACTCCTGTCATGGGCCTATGCACGGGCCGAGGCCAGCTACCTGGCGGCGACCGAATATACCTCTTTCCTGTGGGCGATGCTGTTCGGCTGGCTGGTATTCCGCGAGACTGTGTCCGGGTTCACGCTCGCCGGGGCGGCGTTGATCGTCGCTGGCTGTTTCCTTGCCGCTCGCCGGCCGGAGGAATGCTCGCCAAGCCTCGAAGTTGCTGCTTAGCCTTTTGAGCCTAGCCCGATCCAAGCACGTTGATGGTCAGCGCAAGCACGCCGAGGTTGAAGAAGAATCCGGCGACGCAATGCGCGGCCACTACCTTGCGGATATGCGGGCTCGTCACCTGCACGTCCGAAGTTTGCACCGCGACCCCAAGGGTGTAGGCGAAATAGACGAAGTCGCTCATCAGCGGCTCCCTGGTTTCTGGAAAATCCAGCCCCGCCGTGTCCTTCCCGCCATCGTCGGCGGTGTAGAACAAATGCGTGTAGTGCAGGGTGTAGACGGCGTTGCCGAACATCCACACCAGCGCCAGGCTTGCCGCGACCAAAGCCTTGTCCCATGGCCCGAGTGAGTCCTTCTGGCCGAGTTCGGCAATCACCGCCGACAGGATCACCACGGTCATCAGAAAGCTTAACACCAGAAGCACCAGCCGGTTGGCATCATTCTGTTCGGCGACCTTGCGCATCGTTTTGGCGTCGTAGCGGAACGCCGGGAAGAGGCTGCCAAGGAAAGCAATCGCTGCCACGTCGAACCCAGCCAATATTCCTTGCGCCCAGCCAAGCGGGCCAACGCCCACCGCGACCCCAATGACAAGCAGCACAAAGAACATCAGGAATCGCCACGGAGCGATACTCTTGCCGATATTGGAAAGGCTTGCCATGCCCGCATAACCGCCGGGCGGCGGCTTGGTTGCGGAGGCGAAACATGGCGTGGTTTGTTTTGATCGTCGGGGGGATGTTCGAAGTTGGCTTTACCACCGCGCTTCGCTTCGTCGACGGCTTTCGCAACCTGCCGTGGACGATCGCCTTCATTGGGTCGGTAACGATGAGCATGGGGCTGCTGGAATTTGCCGCCCGCTCGATCCCGATGGGCACGGCTTATGCCGTGTGGGGCGGGATCGGCGCGGTGGGAACGGTAATTGTGGGAATGGCCTTTTTCGACGAGCCCGCGACATTGATCCGCCTGCTGCTGATCCTGACCATCGTCGCGGCGATTGCCGGGTTGAAACTCTTTGCCTGATCACTTGCCGACCGATCCACGGCTGCACTTGCTGTTCGATTTGCTCGCCTGGGGCGCAGCGTTCGTCACTGCGCGCTTGCTCTACCGTTGGCGACTGCGCGAGGTCGGCGACCGGATCGCGGCCAAGATGACCATCGGCTATGTCGTCGCCTTGGTCTCAGGGGCGATTATCGGCGCGGTGTTGCTCGGCTCTGCCTATTCGCTTCGGCAAGGCATTCCGCATCTGTCGCACAGCGTCGCCGGCGCGCTCGCCGGGGCGATCATCGCGGTCGAAGCCTACAAGGGCCTCGCCGGGATCAACGGATCGACCGGGGTCATCTGGGTCGGCTCGCTCGCGGTCGGGATCGCGGTCGGGCGATTGGGCTGCTTGTTCGCCGGAATAACCGACGACACCTATGGTCTTCCGACCAGCCTGCCGTGGGGGATCGATCTTGGTGATGGTATCGCGCGCCACCCGGTCCAGCTCTACGAAAGCGCGGCGATGCTGGCTTTCCTCGCTTTCTATCTCGCCGCGCTTCGCCGCCGCGCCGCCTGGACCAGCACCCGCGCCTTCTACGGGTTCGTCGGCTGGTACGCCGCGCAGCGTTTCGTGTGGGAGTTTTTCAAACCCTATCCGCGGTTGATCGGGCCGCTCGACATTTTCCAGCTATGCGCGCTCGGCTTGCTCGCTTACGCATGGTGGTTCGATGCACGCACCAGTCGACTCCCTCCTTCGCAAGACTAGCCCCTGGCTATTCTATGGCCAGACCACCAGCCTGTGCGAAACCTGCTGGTCGCTGGTTCCCGCCAAGCAAATCGGCGAAGACGGCAAGGTCTATCTCCAGAAGCGCTGCCCCGATCATGGCGTGACCAAGACGTTGATCGAGGATGACAGCGATTATTGGCTGACGCTTCGCCACTGGGTCAAACCCGGCGACCGCCCGCGCCACTTGGCCAGTCGGACGGAGAATGGCTGTCCGTGGGATTGCGGCCTGTGTCCCGACCATGAACAGCATAGCTGCCTCGCGATCGTCGAGATCAACTCGGCGTGCAACTTGAGCTGCCCGGTGTGCTTCGCCGACAGCGCGGTCGGGCGCGGCGATCATCGCCCGCTGGCCGAAGTCGAGGCGATGCTCGACGCGGTGGTGATGGCCGAGGGCGAGCCTGACTTGGTGCAACTTTCGGGCGGAGAGCCGACCATCCATCCCGAATTCTGGGCAATCGTCGATGCTGCGATGGCGCGCCCGATCCGCCACGTGATGGTCAACACCAACGGTGTCCGGATCGCGCAGGAGGATGGCTTCGCCGAGCGGCTCGCCGCGGTCGGGCCCGGGTTCGAAGTCTATCTCCAGTTCGATTCATTGAGCGACGATGCGCTGATGCAGATTCGCGGCGCCAAGCTGTCGCGGATCCGCCAGGCTGCGCTCGAACGGCTTGAGGCGGCGGGAGTCTCGACCACCTTGGTCTGCGCGGTGCGCAAGGGCGTCAACGACGATGAGGTCGCAGAGATCGTCCGCCATGCCCTGCAATGGTCGTGCGTCCGCGGGGTGGTGTTCCAGCCCGAGCAGGCCGCCGGGCGCAATGAGGGGTTCGACCCCAATCGTCATCGCGCTACCTTGAGCGGCTTGCGGCGGCAGATCGCCCAGGCGGGGGTGTTCGACCTCGACGACATGGTGCCGCTGCCGTGCAATCCCGACCAGATCTGCATCGGCTACGGCCTGCGGCGCGGCGATCAGGTTGTGCCGGTGACCAAGCTTATCCCGCGCGAACAATTGCTCTCCGCAGCACCCAATTCGATCAGTTTCGAACGCGATCCGGCGCTGAAGGCGCGGGTGTTCGATTTGCTGTCGCTGGCCACCGTCGAATCGAACAACGAGACCAGGCTGGCCAGCCTGTTCTGCTGTCTGCCGGGGATCGAGGCGCCGCCCAGCCTGGCCTACAAGGACACCTTCAAGGTCGCGATCATCCAGTTCCTCGACCGCTTCAATTTCGATCTCGGGACGGTCAAGCGAAGCTGCATCCATTTTGCCACCCCCGACGGCCGGATCATTCCGTTCGATACCTACAACAGTTTCTATCGACCCGGCGCGCCTGGCCGCGCCAAGTTGGTCGAAATGGGAGGATCCCCGGCATGAGCGTCCAACCCCCAGGCAAGGGGTGGAATATCCTCGGCGCGATCTTCCTGATCGTCGGCGGATTGCTGCTCGTCAGCCTTGGCGGCGCGTGCAGTATCTTTCTCGGGGCCTCGCTCTTCGATCCTGGCGGGGGCGGCATGTGGCCGTTGATGTTACTCTCGCTGGCAACGCTCGGCGCCGGCGTTGCGCTCATCTACCAGGCGATCAAGCTGCTTCGCAAATAGCCGTTCGTCGAAAAGCCGGGCGGTGACACTTGATGTTCAGCTTGGCATTGGCAAACGCGCCGCCATGACCCGCAACCTCCTGATTTTGCTCGCCTCCGCGGTCTCTGTCCCGGCCCTGTCGCAACCTGCGCCAAATGATGCTCGCAATGCGAACCAAGCTGATAGCGAGGACGAAATCGTCGTCGTCGGCCAGCGCCAGCGCGCCACCGTCATCGGTGACATCCCGCCAGAGAATCAGCTCAACAGCCGTGACATCCGCGCCACCGGCGCGACCAGCATCACCGAACTACTGGCGGCGATCGCCCCGCAGATCGGCAGCGCCCGCGGCCGTGGGGCGGGGCCGCCGGTCCTGCTCCTCAACGGCCAGCGGATCTCCAGCTTCCGCGAGCTTCGCGACATCCCCCCCGAGGCGATCGAACGGGTCGACATCCTGCCCGAGGAAGTTGCGCTCAAATATGGTTATCGCGCCGACCAGAAGGTGGTCAATTTCGTCCTCCGCCGGCGGTTCAACTCAACCGCCGTCCGCGCCGACGCTGGTGCCGCCATCGACGGCGGCTATCTCACCGGCCTGGCCGACGGCACCCGCTTTTCGATTGCCGGCGACACGCGCACCACCATCAACCTCCACGCCGAAGCCAACAACGCGCTCAATGAGAATGAGCGCGACATCTTGCCCACCCCCGGTCCGATCGACCAGCGCGGCTTCCGCAGCCTGGTCGGCGAGCGCCGCGTCGTGCGGGGCAACATCACCGCCACCCGAACCGTGCTCGGCAATGTCGGCGCGACGCTCAATGCCGAGCTCGAACATAGCGACGGCAAGTCCGGACTAGGGATCAATGCCGTCCCGCTGCTTCGCGATACCAATAGCGACAGTGGCCACCTCGGGATTTCGCTGAATGGCACGAAGGGCAAGTGGCGCTGGTCGGCGACCGGCAACGGCGATGTCCTCCACGGAGAAACCGATAGCGACCGCTCGGCAACGCAAACTGACAAGGCGCGCTCGACCCGCACCTCGCTGGCCGCTGACGGTACCGCCAGCGGGCCGTTGTTCAAGCTTCCCGCGGGAGACGCCAGCGCGACCTTCAAACTTGCGGCGAACACGCTGTCGCTTGATGCGAAGCGAAGCCGCCTTGGCCCATCCTCGTCGACCAGCCTGACCCGCGATCGCGGCGATGGCTCGGTCAATGTGGATCTGCCGATCCTTAAGAACGGCCCGATCGGCCGGCTCACCGCCAGCGCCAATGCCGAAATCGAGAATTTGTCCGACTTGGGCACGCTCACCACATATGGCGCCGGGGTTAACTGGACTCCTCGCGACCGGCTTAATCTCATCGCCAGCTGGACCCGGGAGGAAGGCGCTCCGACGATCGAGCAATTGGGCGATCCGGTGATCGAAACCGCCAACGCCCCGGTGTTCGACTTCAGCACCGGCAAAACGGCCAACGTGACCGCAATCAATGGCGGCAATCCAGGTCTCAATTCGGATCGCCGGTCGGTGGTCAAGCTCGGCGCCAACTTCCAGCCGTTCGAAAAGACCGACCTTCGCTTCCGCGCCGATTACGTCCGATCGATCATCAACAGCCCGATTTCGAGCCTGCCAGGCCCGAGCGCCGCGCTCGAAGCGGCGTTTCCCGACCGGTTCGTGCGCGATGGTTTAGGGAATCTGGTGAGTGTCGATTTTCGGGCGGTCAATTTCGACCAGTCGCAGCGCGAAACCTTCCGCTGGGGGTTTGATTTCACCAAGCCGCTGAAATCGGCCCGGCCATCGCCGGCGCAGATCGAGCAATTCCGGGCGCGCTTCGCGCCTCCGGGCGGCGCGGCGCCGCAGGGACAGCCTAGCGCTGCCGGACCGCGTCGCGAGGGGGCGGGCCAAGGTGGCGGAGGACGCGGCTTCGGCGGGGGCGGCGGGTTCGGCGGTGCCAATCGCGGGCGGCTACAATTGTCGCTGACCCATACCGTGACGCTGGTCGATGAAGCGACGATTCGCGCCGGCCTGCCCAAGTTGGATTTTCTGCATGGCGATGCCAGCGGCCAGACTGGCGGCACCCCGCGCCACAAGGTCGAGCTTCAGACCGGCTGGTCGAACAATGGCCTCGGCGCCAGGTTGTCGGGCAATTGGCGCAGCGGCACCCGCGTTGAGGGCGGGGCCAACGGCGATCTGAGATTTTCGCCGCTGACAACCCTCGATCTTCGCCTGTTCGCCAGTCTCGGCGAGCGGTTCGACCTTGTCGCCAAGCATCCGTGGCTGATCGGCAGTTCAGTCCGGCTGGAGGTGGACAATCTGTTCAACGCCCGGCCCAGGGTGCACGATGCGGTTAGGCGCGTTCCGTTCAGCTATCAATCCGACCTGCTCGATCCGACTGGTCGGACGGTGACGATCAGCTTCAGGAAGCTGTTCCTGCCTCACCTCTTTCGAGCGCGCTCGAGCGAGTCGAGCACCACGCGATAGGCGTCGTCGCGATTGCCCCATTTTCCGACCCGGACCCATTTTTCTGGTTCTAAGTCTTTGTAATGAGTGAAGAAATGCCCGATCTGATCAACCACGATCGGCGGCAGATCGGTGTAATTGGCGACGTCCTTGTAATAAGGCGAGATCCGGGTCGTCGGCACCGCGAGCAGTTTCTCATCAGTTCCGGCTTCGTCTTCCAGATAAAGCACGCCGATCGGTCGGGCGGCGATCACGCAGCCCGGCTGGATCGCCCAGCGAGTCATCACCAGGCAGTCGAGCGGGTCGCCGTCGCCGCACAAGGTCTGCGGGATGAAGCCGTAATTGGCGGGGTAACGCATCGGGGTGTGGAGAATCCGGTCGACGAAGATTGCGCCCGACGCCTTGTCGAATTCATATTTGACCGGCTCGCCGCCGATCGGCACTTCGATCAATACGTTGACGATGCTTGGCGGGTCTTCACCCGCTGGGATTTGCTCGATGTTCATGATGGGGACGCCCTAGAGCTTCCGCGCATTTGTGAAAACGTCAAAATATGCCAAGGGCCATGCCATGAGTTCGACGCCGCAGCCCATCCGGGGCACCCAGAGCCTGATCGGAGAAGACGCCGACCGCTTTCACGCGGTGATCGCGGCGTTCGACCGCGTGCGCCGGCTATACGGCTTCAAGCGGGTCGAAGTCCCGGTGATCGAGCCGACGGCGGTGTTCGCGCGGACGATGGGCGAGACCACCGACGTGGTGTCGAAGGAAATGTATTCGTTCGACGATAAAAGCGGTGAATCAATCACGCTCCGCCCTGAATTCACTGCCGGAATTGCTCGAGCGTTTCTAAGCGAAGGCTGGCAGCAATACGTGCCGCTTAAAGTAGCTACACATGGGCCTGCCTTCCGCTACGAGCGCCCGCAGAAAGGTCGCTTCCGCCAATTTCATCAATTGGACGCCGAAATTATAGGTTCGAGTGAGCCGCAAGCGGATGTCGAACTTCTTTCATTCGCCGATCAGCTTTTGAACGAGCTCGGGCTGAAGGATAAAGTTCGGCTGGAGCTAAATACATTGGGAGACGCCCCGACGCGCGACGCATGGCGTGGCGCGCTCGTGAAATATTTCAGTGCTTTTCGAGGAGAGCTTTCTGACGAGAGTCTCTTGAGACTTGAAAGTAATCCGCTCAGAATTTTGGACTCCAAGGATCCAGGCGACAGGGCGCTTGTTGCAAGCGCGCCAAGCATCGACGACTTTATGAGCGTCGAAGCGGGACAGCGTTTTGCAGAGGTTGTAATCGGTTTGGAAAGAGCAGGAGTGCGCTCCGAGCGAAATCGATCACTCGTTCGTGGTCTCGATTACTACCGCCACACGGCATTCGAATTCGTTACAGATCAACTTGGAGCGCAAGGTACGGTCTTGGCTGGCGGGCGTTACGATGGTTTGATGGAGCAGCTTGGCGGCCCCCATACGCCAGCAGTCGGCTGGGCAGCGGGAATTGAGCGGCTAGCAATGTTAATTGGCGATGATTTCAAGCCAACTAGAACTGCAGCAGTCGTAATCGAGTCAGATTTGCCCGCGCTCGAAAACATTGGAAACATTTTAGTTAGAGAAATGAGAAAGGGGCGAATGGCTGCCCTTTTGATCTCCGATGGCAGCATCAAGAAGCGATACGAGAAGGCAGTCAAACTAGGTGCCGATTATATCATTATTCTAGAAGCAAACGGCGATGATTCTTCGGTTGGAACCCTCCGTCTAAGGCGTCGAATCGCTGATCGATACGGCACCAGAGGACGGGTTTACGTCTCCCTGAAGAATCCTTTGGCCAACCTTTTTGGTGTCGACACTGAAGAGTGGCGCAACGTTACTAGGCGGGGCGGCGAGTTAGTTTTGAAGGCTCGGCAATGAAAGGCATCTCGCTCGAGAAAATCGTGTCGATCGAGGCGCGTAAGCATGACATCGGGACGGCGATGGCGGCGGGGAATCTGGCGCCTGAGGAATTCGTCCGGCTGTCGAAGGAATATGCCCAGGTCGAGCCGGTTGCCGAGGCGGCGCGCGAGGTTCGGCGATTGCGCGCCGAGCGCGACTCGTTGCAGGTGATGACCAAGGATGCGGACGAAGAACTTCGACAGATCGCGTCGGAGGAATTGCTCGATATCGAGGCGCGTCTGCCCGAGGCCGAGCGCGCGCTGGCGCTCAAATTGCTGCCCAAGGATAGCGCCGACGAGCGCGCCGCGATGCTCGAGGTCCGCGCCGGGACCGGGGGCGACGAAGCGGCGTTGTTCGCTGGCGATTTGATGCGGATGTATCAGCGCTTCGCCGAGGAGCAGGGCTGGCGGTTCGAAATGATCAGCGCGTCGGCGTCGGACGTCGGCGGATTCAAGGAAGCGGTCGCCTCGATTAACGGCGCAGGCGTGTTCGCCCGGCTCAAGTTCGAGAGCGGGGTGCACCGCGTCCAGCGCGTTCCAGCGACCGAAAGCGGCGGGCGGATCCACACCTCGGCGGCGACGGTGGCGGTACTTCCCGAGGCCGAGGAAGTCGATGTGCATATCGACGAGAAAGATTTGCGGATCGATGTCTATCGCTCGTCGGGGCCGGGCGGGCAGTCGGTCAACACCACCGACAGCGCGGTTAGGATCACCCACTTGCCGAGCGGGCTGGTAGTAATCCAGCAGGACGAAAAGTCGCAGCACAAGAACAAGGCCAAGGCGCTCAGGGTGCTTCGCACGCGGCTTTACGAACTCGAGCGCGAGCGGCTGGCCAGCGCCCGGGCCGGGGCGCGCAAGTCGATGGTCGGGTCGGGCGACCGGTCGGAGCGAATCCGCACCTACAATTTCCCGCAAGGCCGGGTGACCGACCACCGGATCAACCTGACTTTGCACAAATTGCCCGAAATCCTCGAAGGCCCAGGACTTAGGGAATTGACCGAGGCGCTGATCGCCGAGGATGAAGCCGAGCGGCTGGCAAGCCTCGACGACGCGTGAACCCGCTCAACCGCGCGCTCGCCGAGGCGACCGACAGATTGCGCCGGTCGAGCGACACAGCTCGGCTCGATGCGGAAGTACTGATGGCCCATGCGCTCGAAATCGAGCGCGATGTGTTGCTTCTGGCGCCGCCGGTCGGGCCGGCCCCGGCGCATTTCGCCGACCTGGTCGAGCGGCGGGAGGGTGGAGAACCGGTCGCCTACATCACCGGCAAACGCGCGTTCTGGAACATTGAACTTGCGGTCGGGCCCGGTGCGCTGATCCCGCGTCCCGACAGCGAGACCTTGATCGCCGCGGCGATCGGCCACTTCGTCGATACCGATGGGCCGAAGCGGATTCTTGACCTTGGCACCGGGCCGGGGACGCTGCTGCTCGCCGCGCTCGACCAGTGGCCGCACGCGACCGGGCTGGGGATCGATGCATCGGAGGAAGCCCTTGGCTACGCGCGGGCGAACGCCAAGCGCCTCGGCCTCGCGCCGCGCGCGAACTTGCGGATCGGTAATTGGGCGAACGGCATCGACGAAACCTTCGACCTAGTGCTGATCAACCCGCCTTATGTCGCGGACGAAGCCGAGCTTGGCCCCGGGGTCGCCGAATATGAGCCGGCCGAGGCGCTGTTCGCCGGGCCCGATGGCCTTGACGACTATCGCCGCCTGGCACCGGTGATCGGCCGATTGATCGCTCCGGGCGGACTGGCGGCGATAGAAATCGGGCATGATCAGGCGGTTAGCGCGATGGCGCTGTTCGAAGCCGCTGGCCACCAAGTCCGGCTGTCGCACGATCTCGCAGGAAGGGCGCGCGCGCTATTGATTTGAATCATCGGTCGAAAGTGCTTGGATTGTCGCTTGGAACCCACTACAATCTTGTTCCAGCAACGGGGCCGCTTCCGACAGATCGCAGAGCTCCCCGCCGCTACCCCCGACGAAATCGGCCGTGTGACGCGACATCAATCAGGCGCACGACAAGACCGGGGCCCAGCGCGATCCGCGTGACGGGTCGCTGGGGGAAACGGGAAGGACGGACCTTCGGGTGAAATGTTTAAAGGCGCCAGTGCGCCAGTGCGACGAGGAAATTCAGTTTGATCAATAATCGTCAGACCGGCCGCCGTCGCGGCCGCGGTGGACAGCAACCCCGGGGCATGGCCGGCAATAATGGCGGCAATCGCCAGGATAACCGGCAGCGCGGCAATGCCGCCCAGTTGCTCGAGAAATACAAGAGCATGGCGCGCGATTCGCAGCTTGCCGGCGATCGCGTTCAGACCGAATATTATCTGCAATTCGCCGACCATTATTTCCGCATGCTGGGCGAAAACCGGCCGCGGGTCGACGAGCAGCGGCGCCAGCGCGGCGACGATGACGGCGATAATGATTACGACGGCGACGACCGGATGGATTCCGACGTGGACGGCGATAACGACTCCGACGGCGATTCCGACGATCAGCCCCAGTCCCAGTCTCCGCCCCAGCCTCAGTCCCAGCCTCAGTCTCAGTCTCAGCGTGGCCGGTCGGATGAGCAGCCTCGGCGCAGCCAAGCGCGTCCCGCCGCCGATCGCTCCGAGCCGCGCCGCGATCGGCCCAACGGTCGGACCCGCGACGAGGAAGATGGCCGCAGTCGTGCGTCGGCGCGTGACGATGGCGACGAACGGATCGATTTCTCGGTCCTGCCGCCGGCGATCGGCGCTGATGGCGACGGCGAATCCTTGGCCTCGGTCGATGACGAAACGCCGCGTCCAAAGCGGCGGGTTCGCCGGCCGCGTGCCGCCGAAGGCGACGAGACGACGACCGTCTGAATCTACGGCAATCGAGTGATGGAGAGGGCGGCGGACCGATAGTTCAGCCGCCCTTTTCGTTGTTTTAAAGTCACGCAAACCGACGTCACGAAACCGCAATAGAAAAGTCATGTTTGAGTCAGGGGCGACATCTACCGCCATTTTCGAAAGCGGACGGGGTGTTCGCTGTTCGGGGAAATTCAACATGATGAATCTTGGTCAGCGCGCCGCTCACCGCGCTAGCTCACAGCTTAATTCGACTCGGTCATCGACGGCGTTGCTGGCAATCCTGCTGGCGTCGACCGCGGGTCCCGCCTTTGCCGAGACCGCCGCCACCGCGACCGCCAGCGACGCCGCTGCGACCGAGGTCGCGACCCAGGCGCCGGCGACCGAAGCGGCCGATGCCACCCAGCCTGCCGCAACTGCGGACACCGGCGGATTGGAAGAAATCGTCGTCACCGCGACCAAACGCGAGACGAACCTGCAAAAGACTCCGATCGCCATCTCGGTGCTGAGCAACGAGGATCTCAAGAAGCGCCACGTTCAAAGTCTCTACGATCTTGCCGATGGCGCCGTCCCGAGCCTTCGAGTCGCGACCTTCGAAGCACGCCAGTCGGCGCTGACGGTCGGCATCCGCGGCATCGTTCCGCTTGACGCCAACCAGCCGGCCCGCGAGCAGGGCGTCGGTATCTATATCGACGGCATCTATCTTGGTCGTCAGCACGGCCTCAACGCGGCGTTGTTCGACGTCGAGCGAATCGAAGTGCTCAAGGGTCCGCAGGGCACCTTGTTCGGCCGCAACACCGAAGGCGGCGCGCTGAGCATCGTCACGCGCGCCCCGCGCGGCGAATTCGCCGTCCGCGGGCTTGGCGGGGTCGGCAATTACGGCTCCTACAATGGCGAGCTACACCTCGATCTTCCAGAATTCGCCGGCATTTCGATCAAGGCCGATGGCGTCATCCAGCATCAGGACGCGACCACCAAGAATCCGATGCCGGGCCAGACCGGCTGGAATTATTTCGATCGCCAAGGCCTGCGTATCGCCGCTCGCTGGCAGCCGGTCGAAGGGCTGACTAACGACTTTGCGTTCGACATTGCGCGCGACGAAAACACGCCCTTCTACAGCCAGTTGTTAAACTACAACCCGAACGGCTGCGTTGCTGGACCAGCGCCCGCGCCGTCGGAAAGCGTTCGGCCGGGGGCATGCTATCTCCCCGGCACCGCCTATACGTCGCTGACCGGCACGGTGAAGCCTTTGCTTCCGGGCGTCGTCGTCAATGGCAGCTCACGGATGAAGACCGCCGACATCGGCGTTCCGCAGCAGCCCAGCGTCGACAAGACGCACGGGTTTACCAACATTTTCAAATACAAGTTCAGTCCGTCGTTCGAGTTCCGCTCGATCACTGGCTGGCGTTCCGTCGACGCGACTCAATGGGACAATGCCGGCGGCGCTCACCGCACGCCGATCGTCAACCTTACCCCGTCGTGCACCACGGTCGCGCCGTGTGCCTTCAGCCGCTACAGCCTGGCCGATCTTCACCAGGACCAATTCAGCCAGGAATTCCAAGCCGTCGGAAGCATCAACCGTTTCGATTATGTGGCGGGCCTCTATTACTTCAACGAGCATGTCTCGGATGATGCCGCGACGCCGAACTCGAAGGGCGTGGTTGCGATCGTCGATCCATTGGCCCCGGCGACGGTGATCGGTGCCACCTACGTCGATATTCCATTCTGCACCGCCAGCACGCCGCTGTTTAGCGGCGAAGCGGTCAACGGTTGCTCAATCGACCGTGCGTCGCGAGTGAAGTCGAAAAGCTATGCCGCTTACGGCCAACTGACCTGGAATCCGACCGACTCGCTGCATCTGACGGTCGGCGCGCGCTATACGAAGGACATCAAGAAAGGCGAGTTGCTGTTCTTCCGTAACGTCAATTATGAGACGAACCCGGCGATCGCGGCGCTGAACGGCTATCAGCCGCTCGACAAGAAATGGACCCGGTTCAACCCGATGGCGACGGTCGCCTACGACATCAGCGACGCGCTCCACGTCTACGCCAAATATTCGACCGGCTATCGGTCCGGCGGCGCAAGCTCGCGCACGGCTAACTATCAGCCGTTCGATCCCGAAGACATCAAGGCATATGAAATTGGCCTCAAGTCCGACTTCTGGGATCATCGCGCCCGACTCAATCTGGCGGCTTATTCCATGGAGCGTAAGAACAGCCAGGTCGATATCAGCTTCATCCAGAATGCGGCCGGCTCGAACGTCAACGTGCTCAACACCATCAACGCACCGGGGATTACCCACATTCGCGGGTTCGAAGCCGATTTGACGGTGCGTCCGATCGATGGGCTGACGCTCAGTGCATCCTATGCGTACACGTACACCAAGATCCCGCTGGTGCCGATCACTTACACCGCGGGCGTGTTGTCGACGACGGTTGATCAGCGTTTCTTCATCGTATTCACCCCGCGCAATGCGGCGAGTGGCGCGATCGATTACGAACTTCCGGTCGGCGGATCGGGTTCGGAGCTGCGCTTCCACCTTGACGCCAATTATGCCCAGGCGACCCAGGCCTTCGACCAGTTCGCGACCAAGGCCGACTCGTCGTTCATCGTCAACGGCCGCATCTCACTGGCCGATCTGAAGATGAATTCGGACGAATCGCGGGTGACCATTTCGGTGTGGGCGCGCAACCTGCTCGACGAGCAGCACATCTTCCGTCGCGATCCGTCGAACAGCGTGCCAGGCGCGCCGACCAGCAGCGTCACCACCGGCAGCATCAACAACGTGCTCGGCGACTACGGCAACTTCAACGCGCCGCGCACCTTCGGCATCGAAGCGGCGTTCAAGATCGATCCTCCCCGCAAGAGTGCGCCGTACATCGCGCCCCCGCCCCCGCCACCGCCACCGCCGCCTGCTCCGGCAACGCAGACCTGTTCGGACGGTTCGGTGATCCTGGCGTCGGACGTCTGCCCGCCGCCTCCGCCGCCGCCCCCGCCGCCGCCGGCGCCGGAACGCGGCTAACACCAAATCCGCTTGTTGCTCGCGTTGCTTCCGAGCAAGTTTGTAAGAGGGGCTCCGCACCGTGGTGCGGGGCCCTTTTTGCCGTCAGCGCTCGGCTTGAATTGGCGTCAACGGCAATTCGATGTCAGTCACGGTCGAGCAGGCTTGCGCTACCTAGCCAATTAAGCCGGATCGACCGGTCGCGGGCGATGCTGCTCGTCGAGCGCGACGAAGGTGAACACGCCTTCGGTGACTTTCACGTCGAGGGTGCCGCGGTCGCGGGTGGCGACGACTTCGATGCGGATCGCCATCGAGCTGCGGCCGACCCGGTCGACCTTGGCATAGACCGAAATCAGGTCGCGCAGGTGGATCGGGGCGAGGAATTCCATTTTCTCGATCGCCACCGTCGCGACCGGGCCATTGGCGCGGCGCGAGGCGAGGATTCCCGCGGCAATGTCCATCTGGCTCAATACCCAACCGCCGAAGATGTGGCCGTTGGCATTGATGTCGCCCGGGCCAGGGACGACCCTCAGCATCGGCTCGCAGGCCACATCGGTCATTGGTGATTCTCCGGGTCATAGCGCGAGGCAGCCTCGTCATGGCCGCTCGCCGCGCTGTAGAAAATGAGCAGCATCAAGGCGCCGCCGATGAATACAGCAAGCCCCATGCCGAGCGCAGTGGCGATCAGCATGTGGATGTGAAGCGCCGTCTGGCCGCGAGCGACGAGCAAGGTCGCGATCCCGGCAACCAGCAGTGCGAACCAGCCGAGCAACTTCAGCGAGCGCTTGAGCCTGCTCGCGTGGGTCGCTGGCGGACGGGGCGGGAGGTCGGGTCGGGGCACGGCTTTCCTTTGCCGAGCGTTCGTGGGACTATCAACCCTCGACTCAGCCAAGAAGGAATTGGCGTCATGAGCATCGCCGCCATCCTGTCCTCCAAGGGCAGCGAGGTCGCCTCGATCGCGGCCGACGCTCCGCTTTGCGCCGCGGTGACCGAGCTCGGAACCCGGCGAATCGGCGCGCTGCTGGTGATGGACGGAAGTGAGATAAAGGGTATCTTGTCCGAACGGGACCTGATTTATTGCCTCAAGGAGCATGGAGCCGAGATCCTCGACTGGCCGGTCAGCCGGGCGATGAGCGCGCCGCCGATCGTGATCGCCCCCGACATCGATGTGCTCTTGGCACTGGCGCTGATGACCCAGCGGCGGATTCGGCATTTGCCGGTGGTTGACTCCGGCGGGGAGCTCAAGGGGATCGTGTCGATCGGCGACCTGGTGAAATATCGGATCGAACGGATCGAAGCCGAGGCCGAGGCTATGCGCACCTATATTCAGACGGCATAAAGCTTTGCCCGGTTAGAGAGTGGCTGTCGACGCTAACAACCGCAGGGTTTTCGGGTCGATCGAGTGTCCATTTTTTCGAGCAAGTTGCCAACTTTTTGAAAAAAGGCGTTGACGGGTGAAATGCTCACCCATATATGCCCGGTCACAGCAACGGCGGCGCCCACTGGGACCGCTACCGTTTCGTGCCTCTTATAGTCGTTCAACGGCACCCGAACCTTACAGCTCGGGTAAAGAGACTCGTCGGCTCTTTGACATTGTTGGTTTAGATGAAGGGACATGTGGGCGGCGGCCCGGTCTTCGATAGCCTCTGGGTATCGATCGGTCGGTCAAATTTATGCCGTTCCTTAATGTGACTTTCGCTGCGGCTTGCCGTGGTGGAGGAAGCAAATGTCCTAATACGCAAACACACCAGTTTGTAATATTTGTGCAGGAACGGCTCCCGGAGATACCGTTTCATTGGGTTATTCCACCTGATGGATCGGTCATCAACTTGAGAGTTTGATTCTGGCTCAGAACGAACGCTGGCGGCATGCCTAACACATGCAAGTCGAACGA
>JBBRTO010000042.1:0-18662 GCA_038244345.1 Sphingomonadales bacterium
CGAGAAGACGACCAAGAGCAATACCGAGCTCTATATCGTCATCACGCCTCACATCGTTCGCCATCGCCGGTTCGAACAGCTCGATCCGGATGGCTCTTCGCCGACTCCGTCGGTAACCCCGATTCGTGCCGCGCCTCCTGAATCACGGATTCCGCTCGGTTCTCCGCTCAACCCCAACGGGCGCTGAGCGTCTCAGCATGGTTCGATTTACTGGGTAATCATTGATCCGCCGAATTAATGCTTGACGATGGGCCGGTCCTTGACTTTACTGTTCCCACGCACGGGGCCCGGGGCAGTTTACTATCTGAAAAACATAACAAAATTAACGGATCGCCCCATGTCCTCCGAGCGTGACCAATACTCATTTGGAGAGGGATGAATCATGAAACTAACTCGCAAACAAAAGCTTGCACTTGGTGTTGCTGCTGCTGCCGCAGTTGCTACGCCCGTGTTCGCCTCGCACAGCTGGAGTGGCTACCATTGGGTCCGTACGTCGGCCGAGATCAACGTGCCGGTCGGCGACAACGTCGATTCACGCTGGGATACCTATCTCGCTCGCGCGGTTACGGATTGGAACTCCTCGACAGTGATCAATTCGTCACTGGGTGCAGGAAGTGCCAATCCGAAAAACTGCCGCGGTGTCGCCGGCACGATCCAAGTCTGCAATTCAACCTACGGCAACACCGGCTGGCTCGGCATTGCCAGTATTTCAATCTCGGGCGGGCACATCAGCCAAGGAACTACCAAGCTCAACGACACTTATTTCAACACTGCGCAGTACAATACGCCGGCTTGGCGGGCGATGGTCACCTGCCAGGAAGTCGGGCATGACTACGGCCTCGCCCATCAGGACGAGAATTTCAGCAACTACAATCTTGGCACCTGCATGGATTACACCAATGCTCCGGACGGCGGAGTCGTGGGCGGATTCAACTACGGCCCCGGCAACCGCTATCCTAATTCGCATGATTATCAGGAACTGAACACGATCTACAATCACCTCGAGTTGGGAATGACTGTCAGCGGCAGCGGTCGCGGCAACTCCGGCGCAGATGTCGGCGATACGCCCGCCGACTGGGGCCGTCCGACTCACTTCACTCACGACGGACGGCCCGACATTTTCGAGCGGATCGACGGTCCCGGGCAGAAGACCGTCACTCACGTCTTCTGGGCGATCGGCGAAGGCCCGCGCGGCCGCTAAGGCGGAAAAGCGCGAATAGATTGGGGCGCGGATTTTGGTCCGCGCCCTTTTTGCCGTCCTGAGCGTTGGGACAGCAGAAGACACGGAAAGACGATGCCATGCGACATTTCTGGATTCCACCGCTCCTCCTTGTTGTGCTTTCCAGCTGCGCGGCGCAGCCGCTTAGCGATTCCCCCCAACAGGTTGCGGAAACCAGTGTCCTCGCGCGCTCCGCCCCCGCGGACGGATCGATTGTTGCAGGCCCGGTCAATCGTCTCCAATTGGTTTTCACAAGGCCGGTCCGGCTCCTCGAGGTCACGCTTGCAGGGCCGGACGGACTGTCGCCCATGATGATCACTGCCGCTGCCGAAACGACTGAATACTCGGTCCCATTACCCGGTCTTGAGAAGGGTTATTATCGCGCGAGTTGGAAAGCCAGCGGTGCCGGGCGTACTTACGGCGGAGCGATTGCCTTTACTGTGCGTGGCTGATTTTTAGGTCCTAAGTCACGCCGCCGCGATTGGTCCCTAGAAACCCGGTTTCAACTTCATGCGTCTAATGTCCGCTTTCGACCCATTGCGGACATTAGCCAGATGCTGACCAGACTGATCAAATTGCAAAAACATGAGTGAGCTAGCGCTTCGAGCGCCGACAGGCCATCATTGGTCAACTGTTTTATGGGGGTCGGCTTATGGTCGTTCGTCGCATCCGGGATCATGTCGCTACTCACAACTGGTTCGCAGTCAGCGTAGATGTCGCAATCGTGGTGGTGGGGGTGTTCCTGGGGACGCAAGCGAACAACTGGAATGACGCTCGCCTAGCGGCGAACGAAGCGCACACTTATCGCGAGCGATTGATCGAAGATGTGGCCGCGAACCAAGTCGATTTCAAAGCCCGCGAGACCTACTATGGCGACGTGAGGCGACACGCTCTTTCTGCCTTGCAAATGTTTGCTTCGCCCGAGAACAAGCTTGGAGAGTCGTTCGTTGTCGACGCCTATCAAGCTAGCCAGATCAACTCTCGGATCCTGCGCCGTTCAACCTATGACGAGTTGGTGGCCGCGGGCGCACTAGCTTCCGTCGGTGATCAGCGTCTGCGGGACTTGGCTGAAACCTATTATCAAGGCCTGAAGGTTCTCGATGCCGACAATCAACATCTCCCGCCGTATCGGGATCGCGTCAGGCGCGAGTTGCCCTACGCAGTTGTCGCCCGCATTCGAGAGCGTTGTAGCGATGTGATTTCGGAATCGCAGGGCACCGTCATCTTTCGACTGCCCGCACAATGCCAGCTGTCCCTCGACGATCAGTCTGTCCGGCGTGCTGTCATACAACTCAAGACCGCGCCCGAGATTGATCGCGATCTCTCCCGATATATTGTCGATATAGATCAAAGACTCAGTAACTTTGCCGGTAGCGAGCGAAGAGGCAGACTGTTCCTAGCAGAGTTGAGGCAGGCGAATACGAAACACTGACCAACGGTCGCTGCTCATGTCCGCTTTCCACCCATAACGGACACCCCGCCCTAGAACCGATCCGGCAACTCCACCTTCCCCACCAACCTCTCATGCTGGCGGATGGCGAAGCCGTCGGTCATTCCGGCAATATAATCGGCGATTCCGCGCAGGCGCCCTTGCTCGCCTTCGCCCGCCCAGCCATCGGGCAGCAACGCCGCTTCGGCGCGGTAGGCGGCGGCGAGGTTGGTGATGACGCGCTGCGCCTCGATCCGCACCGGCTGGAGCGTCGCGCTATTGTACAGCCGGTCATAAAGGAACCGCTTGAGCGCCCGCTCTTCGGCTTCCAGTCCGGGCGAGAAACCGACCAATTGCCGCCCCGCGCCGCGCACGTCGTCAATGCTCGTCACCCTAGCCTCGGCCACCCGTCGCTTGGTCTCGTCGAGCACGTCGCCAACCATTGTCCCGATCCCGTCGCGGACCAACGCCTTGACCTTGAGTGCTTCGCTTAGCCCGGGATGCCGCGCCTCGATCGCCGCCCACAATCGCGCCACCAGCGGCAATTCGAGCAACTCGCCAAGGCCGATAATCCCCGCCCGCAAGCCATCGTCAATGTCGTGATTGTCATAGGCGATATCGTCGGCGATCGCCGCGACCTGCGCTTCGAGGCTCGGCCACTGGCCAAGCTCGAGCCCGAACCCGGCGTCGGCCTCCGCCAGTGCCCAGCCCGGCGCACTCACCGGCCCGTTATGCTTGGCCAGCCCCTCGAGCATCTCCCAGCTCAGATTGAGCCCGGCGAAATCGGGGTACGGCGCCTCGATCCGCGTGACGATCCGCAGCGTATGGCCGTTGTGATCGAACCCGCCCGCATCGGCCAGCGCCGCCGACAAGGCATCCTCGCCGGCATGGCCGAACGGCGGATGGCCAAGATCGTGCGCCAGGCACAAGGCCTCGGTCAGATCCTCGTTGAGCCCCAGCGCGCGGGCCATCGAGCGGCCGATCTGCGCGACCTCGATCGAATGCGTCAGACGCACCCGGAAATGGTCGCCGTCGGGGGCGACGAACACTTGGGTCTTGTGGCGCAGGCGGCGGAAGGCGACCGAGTGGACGATCCGGTCGCGGTCGCGCTGGAAGGCGTCGCGCGGGCCGCGTGGGCCATCGGCGCGCTCGGCATGGGCCCTGCCGCGCGACGATGCTGGCTGCGCGGCGAGGCCCCCCAATGCACTCATTTGGTGGCGATTTTCTCGAATGTCATGCCATTTGGCGCGGTGTAGCTGAAACCGTCGATCCCGGCCTTGGCAAGCTGGTTGACGAACGCATCGCTGTCATCGCGGGTCTTGAACGGACCGATCACCAGCCGGAACAGTTCCTTGCCATTGGTCACCCGCGCGTTGCGCCCGGCGAACAGCCCCGGCTTCTTCGCCTTGATCCGCCGAAATTCGATTCCCATCCGCTCGGCATGCGCCCCGCTCGCCAGCTGGACGTAAATCTGGCTGGTCGGCTCGGGCGGCTTTTTCGGAACTTCCTTGGGCGGCTCGACTTTCTTGGCAATTTCCCTCGGCTTGGCCTTCGCCGCTTCGACCTTCGGCTTGGCTTTCGCCGCTTCGATCTTGGGCTTGGGTGCCGGCGGCCGCTTGATCTCCAGCTTGGGCAGCGGCCGCGGCGGCGGGGTGGCAAGCGCGACTTCCTTCGTCACGATCGGCTCGCCATCGCGGTTGAGCACGGCCCCCTCATTGATCGGCACCAGCGGCTCATCGGGCTCGGCCACCGGCGCCAAGTCGTCGATCTTGAACCCAGGTCGGGGCTCGTCGGCCTCCTTCGACGGGCGCATCTTGGAAACCGTTTCACTCGCCGTTTTGCGTGGCCTCGACGCATAGCGCGACGGATCGAGTGACGGCCTGCTCATTGCGAAATAGGTCGACGGAATCGTCGCTTCACGAACCGCGCGACGCGGCGCCTCGACCGCCGCAACCTGAACCGCGGGCGGTTTCACCTTGGCATTCTTCGGCGGAGCCACCTGGATTTGCGTAATCTTCCGCCGCGGCTCGATCTGCACTTCGGCGCGATTGCCGATCGACACTATTGGCGATGACGGGATCGGCGCGGCCTGGGCATAGCGCTGCGCCGCATCCTTGGGGAATTCGCCAAGGTGCACCGCCATCGCTTTCTCTTCGGGACGAAGCATTGGAAGCATCCGGAAAAACGGCTCGAACCGTGCCCCGGCACCGGGCAAGGCGGCATCTATCGTCCGTCGCGCGCCCTCGCGGTCGCCGGCCAGCGCGAGCACGAAGGCGTTGGTCCTGACCGCCGCCGCGTCGCGCCGCGCAAGCAACGGCTCGAGCATCGCTGCGGCGCCCTTGATGTCTTTCGAAATCGCCAGGCTCAGCGCCAGCCGACGCCGCGCTTCGTCGCCCTGTGCACCGAATAAGACTGCGCGATAGTCCGCTTGCGCCCGCGACTGCTGGCCGAGCAGGTCGAACGCCAGGCCGCGATCGAGCCCCAGCATCGACTGCGGTGCGCCGAGCGCCTTCGCCTGGTCGAAATAGCCGATCGCCCCCTTGGCATCGCCCATCATCGTCATCGCCGCGCCGACTCCGATCTTGGCCGCCGGGCTGGCCGGATAATATTCCTCCGCCCGCCCGAAAAATCCCGCGGCCGCCTGCATGTCGCCCATGTCGAGCGTCGCGCGACCCGCCGCCATCAGCGCGGCCAGATCCTTGGGCTGGGTCGCCAGCGTCCGCATCGCCCCCGCGAGTGCCGCGCCAGGATCGGCTGGCGCCGGGGCGGGAGCAACCGCATAGCCCGAATATTGCGCCGCCGCCGGAATGACGGGCGCGCCAAGCGCGGCAAGGACGAACATCGCGCGCATCGCGCGGCCACGGTGATTCTGCATGAATCCGCCCATGGCCGAGCCGAGCTTGCTCCAACATTGCTGGAGATCAAGACGCGCCGAATGGTGGCCGGGCGGCGATGAGCGGAAGCTGCACCTCATCGCCCCGCCGATCAACCGGCGGGCAAACCCCAGCGTTATTGGTTGTTCTGCCGGTTGAGGAAGCGCGGGATGTCGAGCGGCTCGCGGCGGAAGCTCGGCGCGTCGCCGTCGTCCCCCTCGGCCTGCGCTGCGCCGCGCGCGATGTTCGACATGCGCTCGAACAAGGTCCCGCCTCCCGGTGCGATCTTGGGCTTGTCCGCCGCTCCGGTGAAATCACTGTCGTCGATCGCCATCGGCTCGTCGTCGGCCGGCGGTCCGACCGGGACCGACCCGACCGGCTGGGTCAGGATATCGTCGCCGTCGAGCATCAACTCCTCGGCTTCGTCGTCCTGGGTCAGTTCGAGCATGTCGTCATCGTTCGACGTGTCGCTCGTCTCGTCGATCGTCGGCACTGGCGCGACCGGGGTCGCCGTTCGACCGGGGAAGCTGAACACCTTGGCCGGCGTGGCCATCGTCCCGGTTTCGGCTTCGATCCCGGTGGCGACGACGCTGACCCGGATCTTGCCTTCCAGGCTATTGTTGAACGCCGATCCCCAGATGATGTTGGCGTCGGGGTCGACCAGTTCCTTGATGTGGCTCGCCGCCTCATCGACTTCCATGAGCTTCATGTCCTCGCCGCCGGTGATCGAGATGATCACGCCCTTGGCGCCCTTCATGCTGACGCCGTCGAGCAGCGGGTTGGAAATCGCCTTTTCGGCGGCTTCGATCGCGCGATTCTCACCCGACGCCTCGCCGGTGCCCATCATCGCCTTGCCCATCTCGCCCATTACCGAGCGGACGTCGGCGAAGTCGAGATTGATCAGGCCCGGCATGACCATCAAATCGGTGATTCCCCGGACGCCCTGTTGGAGCACCTCGTCGGCCATTTCGAACGCTTCCTTGAAGGTCGTGTCCGAATTGGCGAGGCGGAACAGATTCTGGTTGGGAATGACGATCAGCGTATCGACGTGCTGCTGCAATTCCTCGATCCCGCTGTCGGCCGAACGGCCGCGGCGCGCGCCTTCGAAGGCGAACGGTTTGGTCACCACGCCAACGGTCAGGATTCCCCGGTCGCGGGCGATCTTGGCGATCACCGGCGCGGCACCGGTCCCAGTCCCGCCGCCCATTCCGGCAGCGATGAAGCACATGTGTGCGCCTTCGAGCGCTTTTTCGATTTCCTCGATCGTCTCTTCGGCAGCGGCGCGGCCGATTTCGGGTCGCGAACCGGCGCCCAACCCTTGCGTGATCTTGAGCCCAAGCTGGATCCGGCGATCGGCTTCCGAGGCATTCAATGCCTGCGCGTCGGTGTTGGCGACGATGAAATCGACCCCTTGCACGTCGCGCCTGATCATGTTGGCAACCGCGTTGCCGCCGGCACCGCCGACTCCGATGACGCTGATCCGCGGACGAAGCTCGTCGACTTCCGGCCGGATGAAATCGATGCTCATGGGTCTGGACCCTCCCCTGGTCGCGTAGTGCGTTGAACCTTCAGGGTGAATCATTGAATCATCATGAGTCGAGCGGCAAGCGAAAACGTTGACCGAAGTGAAAAAACTCGTCCGCCGTGGCGCAAGCGACTCACCTGACTCAAAATGGGACGCCAACTGTTTGGGCATTGGTGAGGTCAGTCGAGTTCGACCTGGCGGATCGCTGGCACCGCGAAGGCCCACCACAGGCCCCCGAACACTGCCACTCCGGCGGTCAAGCTGAAGGCGCTGCCATAACCCGCGCGGTCGATGATGATGCCGGTGACGATTGGCCCGAAGATGCCCGACAAATTCCCGATTGCATTCTGCACCCCGACCCAGGTGCCAACCGCGCGCGGCCCGGCGAACATCTGTGCGATGGCATAGAGGTTGAGCGACAAGGCGGCGGTTGCGGCACCGCCGAGGCACAGCCAGAACAGCAACGCGCCGACCGACTGGCTCGAATAAATCCCGAAAATGGCAACCGCCGCGAGCATCTGGCTGACGACCATCATTGTCCGGCGAATGGTGGCCTCGGACCGGCCCGATCGGGTCCAGCGATCGGACACCATGCCATAGGTCATCGCCGCAATCGCCTGCACCCCATAGCCCACGCTGGCCAGCAGGGTCATCTGGGCAATCGAATAGCCGCGCGACTGGACCAAATAGAGCGGCAACCAGGCGAGCAGGAAATAGAAACAGAAATTGCCCGCTGAATGACCGATCCCCATCGCCCACAGCGACCAGTTGGCGAGCAATTTACGCGCCGGAACCCGCACCGACGCGACACCGGGATCGAATGCTGGCAGTTGGTTCACCACCCGCTGCCACGGCAATAGCCACAGCAGGGTCGCGAGCCCGAAGGTGATGAACATCGCCCGCCAGCCAAGCGACGCGACGATCAGCCCGCCAGTCAGCGTGCCGATCGCCGGCCCCAGGGCGAGCCCCGCGGCGACCGCCGCATTGGCCATCCCGCGCTGCTCGGCCGGGACGTGGAGGGCAATGATTTTCGACGTGCCGGGAAAGGCGATGCTTTCGCCGATGCCAAGCATGACGCGCAGCACCAGCAACGACGCGAAGCCGCCGACGAACCCGATCAGCAAGGTGCAAATCGCCCACAGGACGATCCCGCCAGCCATCAATTTGTAGACCGAGAAACGATCGCACAGCCAGCCGACCGCCAGTTGCACCGGGGCATAGATCCAGAAAAAAGCCGAAACCGCGATTCCGAAGGCGGTCGCGCTCATTCCGAGCTCGCCCTTCATCACCGGCGCCGCCACCGCGATCGCGCCGCGATCGACATAATTGAGGAACACCGCTGCCCCGAGCAGCAGCACCAGCCAGCGCGTCACATTGCCCGTATCAGCGCGCGCAATCGTCGCCATCGTCCGTCCCCCTTCAGCCCCGGCGGAAAGCTATCACGCGCGCGCCTGCCCTAATACCCCTGCTTCAACGCACTCATCAGCCGAGAGACGAAGCCGCCGCCGGCCTTACGCTCGACCGTCGTTCCGAGCGCCAAGTCGCGAATGTCGCCCGACCCGCCCGAGGCGAGCATCGCCAGCCCGACCAGGGTCGCGAACGCCGGTCCGCTATGCGCATCGGGCAATCCGGTGATCGAGCGCGGCCGCCCGACTCGAACCGCGCGACCAAGCACGCCCTGCATGTAATCGGCGATATTCTTCAATTCCGCGCCGCCCCCGGTCAGCACCACCTGCCGCCCGACCGGGCCGGTGAAGCCGAGGCTCTTCAGCGCCGCGTCGATCTGGCTGGTCAGGCTTTCGACCTGCTGGCGAATGACGGTCATCAATTGCGCGCGGGTGATCCGGGTCGGCTCGTCGCCATCCTCGGCGCCCATCAGATTGGCCTCGATCATCTCGTGATTATCGCGCGGGCTGGTCATCGCCGAGCCGTAGAAACATTTCAGCCGTTCGGCATCGCGTCGCTGGACCCCGAAGGCACAAGCGATGTCGTCGGTGATGTCCTTGGCGCCAAGCGGGATCGAGCGAAGCCCGACCAGCATCCCCCCGGCATGAAGCGAGACGTTGGTCACTTCGGCGCCAAGCTCGACCAGCGCGACTCCGAGCTCGCGTTCCTCCACGGTCAGGCACGCCAGCGCCGCCGCTACCGGCGAGGCGACGATCGCGCGCACGCCAAGATGCGCCGAGCGGATCACGAAATCGAGATTGCGAAGCGGCGCTGGGTCGGCGGCGACGACATGAATGTCGACCCCCAGCCGGTCGGCATGAAGCCCGATCGGGTGCTTGACCCCTTCGACTCCGTCGATCGTGTAGAGCGCGGGATGCGCGTGGAGCACGGTCCGGTCGCCGCTGTTGATCGCCGATTTGCCGCCGCGAAGCAGCTCCTCGATGTCCGATTGCTCGACCTGGTGCCCGCCAAGCTCGACCTCGACATTGGCGACGTCACTGACCAGCCCGCCGGCGCCGAAGCTCGCCCACACATCGTCGATCGTCACTTGCGACATTCGCTCGGCGCTTTCGACTGCCTCGCGCACCGCGACTTCACTTGATTCCATGTCGGTGACGTAGCCGCGCTTGACCCCGCGGCTTTCGCGCTGGCCCGACCCGAGCACGCGCAGCCGCCCGTCCTCGTCGCGGGTGACGATCAAGGCGCTGACCTTCGACGATCCGATATCGAGCGCGGTGATGAGGGGTTGCTGGGTCGGGGCGGCCATGGTCGTGGGTGGTTCAGCTTTCCTGCTTGGCGTTGGCGGCGGTCTCGGGGACTTGCGGCAAGCGGACGATCATCTTGCCGGGAATTCGAAGGTCGAAGCGCTTGATCCCGCGCCCGAGCAGCCCCGCCGATTTGTCCAGCTTGGCGAATTTGGCAAGGGCGTTCTTCGCATCACCCTCGCCTTCGGGCAGCACGACCGTCTCGCCCGACTGGAAATTGAGGTCCCACCGCCGCCCGCCGACCCAATTGGCCGATTCCAATTGCGGTTTCAGGCTTGGCACTTCCGCCAGCAACTGGTTGAGTTCGCCGCTGTGGGCATTGGCCCCCGGCCCGACCAACAACGGAAGGTCGGGCATGTCGCTGACCTTGACCCGGTCGAGCACCACCCCCTCGCTGTCGATCAGCGACAGTTTTTGCGCGTCCTGCCACAAAGCCGCGGGCTGGCGCTCGACGATGTCGATCACCAACGTATCGGGCAGCCGCCGCGAGACTCGCGCATCCTTGACCCAGCCGTAACGCAGCAATTTGCGGCGGATCGTCGCGACATCGACCAGCGGCATCGCCATGCTCTTCTGGTCGAGCGCAATCTGGAACACCGGCCGGCTGTCCATCCGCTGGACGCCGGTAACATCGACGCTTCTGACCCGGAACCCTGCTTCGCCCATCGCCTCGCCAAGGCTCGCCCCGACCTTGGCCGGAACCTGGAGCGCGATCATTGCAACACCGACGATGGCCAGTGCGAACAGCCCGAACATCCACCGCGCCAGCCGGTTGGCGCTGGCCTGCTCGACCGGCAGCCGGGCAACCAGCCGCTTGGGCACATTGACCCGCGACCCGCTTTTGCGGGCGCGCGGCCGCGCCTTGCCCGGCGACCCGCGACGGACCCGGTCGCTGCTCACGTTGCGTTCTGCTCAAGCGCGTCCGCGATCAACCGCTCGACCAGCTCGCCATAATCGATGCCGCGTTGCCGCGCTTGCTCGGGGACCAGGCTCAACGGAGTCATCCCCGGCTGGGTGTTGATCTCGAGCAGATAAATCCCCGCCTCGCCCTGCTCGTCGTTCCAACGGAAATCCGAGCGCGAGGCGCCCTTGCAGCCGAGCAAGCGGTGCGACGCAAGCGCCACGTCCATCATCGCCTTGGCGATATTTTCCGGCACCTCGGCGGGGCAGATATGGTCGGTCTCGCCATCGGTATATTTGGCCGCGAAATCATAGAATTCGCCGTGCGGGACGAGCTCGGTGACGCACAATGCCTCGTCATTGAGCACCGCTACCGTCAGTTCGCGCCCACGGATGAACGGCTCGGCCAGCAACCGCTCGAAATGCTTCCACGGCCCTTCCGCTTTGGCGCTGATCGGGTGGCCGTAATTGCACCCGTCGGTGACGATCGCGACTCCGACCGACGAGCCTTCGTTGACCGGTTTCAGCACGTAAGGCCGTGGCAGCGGGTCGCCTTCGTAGAGCGAGGCGCTGTCGACCATCCGGCCCTTGGGCATGCGGATCCCGTGCGGCACCAGCACCGCCTTGGTCAGCTCCTTGTCGATCGCGATCGCCGAGGTGGTGAGCCCTGAATGGGTGTAGGGGATCTGCATCAAATCGAGCATGCCCTGCACCGTGCCATCCTCGCCCGGCGTGCCGTGGAGCGCGTTGAACACCACGTCGGGGCGAAGTTCGGTCAGCACCGCGCCGATATTGCGATCCATGTCGACCGGCGTGACGTTGCTCCAGCCGCGCTCATTCAGCGCCTCGACCACGCCCTTGCCGCTCATCAGCGAGACTTCGCGCTCGGCCGACCAGCCGCCCATCAGCACGGCGACATGCAAGTCCTTGTTCACACATCCACTCCGACTCGCTGGATTTCCCAATCCAGGCTGATGTTGGTCGCCGCCCGCACCCGGCGGCGCACTTCCTCGCCCAGTTGCTCGATCTCGCTACTGGTCGCATCGCCGGTGTTCAAAAGGAAATTGCAATGTTTTTCCGAAACTTGTGCCCCGCCGTGCGTCAGCCCGCGGCACCCGGCCGCAGCGATCAGCGCCCATGCCTTATGGCCCGGCGGGTTCTTGAAAGTCGATCCGCCGGTACGGCTCCTAAGCGGCTGCGATTCCTCGCGCGATTGGGCAATGCGGTCCATCTCGGCCTGGATCGCCGCCGGGTCGCCGACCGCCCCGCGAAACGTCGCGCTGACGACGATCGCTTGGCTTGGCAATTCGCTGTGGCGATAGGTGTAGCCAAGCTCGTCGATCATCATGGTGCGTACCTCGCCCGAGCGAAGCACGACCTCGCATTCGACCAATATATCGCGCACCTCGCGGCCATAAGCGCCGCCGTTCATCCGCACGAACCCACCAACGGTGCCGGGGATCGAGCGGAGGAATTCGACGCCCGCGATGCCCGCGTCTCGCGCACTCGACGAGACCAATATCCCGCTCGACCCGCCGCCGCATTTCATCACGACATCGTCGATGCGCTCGACCGTTGCAAAGGGCTTGCCGAGCCGCACGACCACGCCGGGCACCCCGCCGTCGCGGACGATCAAGTTGGAACCCAGCCCCAGCGCCATCACCGGGACGTCGTCGTCGAGCGAGTGGAGGAAGGCGACGAGATCTCCCACATCCGCGGGCTCGAATAAGGTTTCGGCATTGCCGCCCGATTTGAACCACACCAGCGGAGCGAGCGGGGCGTTGGGCTTGAGCTTTCCGCGAACCCCGCCAGCGTCGCCCGTGCGAGCGGCAACACTCATTTCTTCTTCGCCCGCGACTTGGCGATTCCGTCCGCTAACCCTGCGGCCCATTTGGTGATGTCGCCGGCGCCCATGCAGACGATGATGTCGCCCTTGGCGGCGACATCGCGCAAATTCCCCGCGAGATCGGCGGCATTGTCGACCGGTTTGACCATCCGGTGACCGTGATGGCGCAGGCCATCGGCCAGCGTATGCGCGTTGACCCCCTCGATCGGCTCCTCGCCCGCGGCATAGACCGGCGCGACATAGACGATGTCGGCATCGTTGAAGGCGTTCTGGAAATCCTCCATCAAATCGCGCAGCCGGGTGAAACGATGCGGCTGGACGACCGCGATCACTCTGCCAGTCCCGCTTTCGCGCGCCGCCGACAGCACCGCGCGAATCTCGACCGGATGATGCGCATAATCATCGATCACCGTCGCGCCGCCTACCTCGCCGACCTTGGTGAAGCGCCGCTTGACCCCGTCGAACTTGGCGAAGCCCTTGGCGATGGTTGGATCGTCCATCCCTAGCTCGATCCCAACCGCGATCGCGGCGAGCGCGTTGGACACGTTGTGCTTGCCCGGCATCGGCAGGAAGATGTCAGGGATCGAGCGCTTGTTATCGTCGCGCCCGCGCACCACCGCGTCGAACCGGCTCCCGCCATCCTCGCTGCGCAAATTCTCGGCGCGAAGATCCGCCAGCGCGGAAAAGCCGTAGGTCACCACCCGCCGATCGCGGATCCGGCCGAGGATGTTCTGCACTTCGGGATGATCGACGTTCATCACCGCGAGGCCGTAGAACGGCACATTCTCGACGAATTCGACGAACGCGTCCTTGGCCCGGTCGAAGCTTCCGTAATGGTCGAGATGTTCGGGATCGATGTTGGTGACGATCGCGATTGTTCCGTCGAGGCGCAGGAAGCTGCCGTCGCTCTCGTCGGCTTCGACCACCATCCAGTCGGACTTGCCGAGCCGGGCGTTCGAGCCGTAGCCGTTGATGATCCCGCCGTTGATCACCGTCGAATCGACCCCGCCGGCATCGAGCATGCAGGCGACCATCGACGTCGTGGTGGTCTTGCCGTGGGTGCCGGCGACCGCGATGGTCGATTGCATCCGCATCAGCTCGGCGAGCATTTCCGCACGGCGGACTCGCGGCAATCGCCGCTCGACCGCGGCGACCAGCTCGGGATTGTCGGGCCGGATCGCGGTCGAGCAGACCACCACCGCCGCATCGCCCAGATTATCCGCCGACTGGCCGATCATCACCGGGATTCCCGCCTTGCGAAGCCCCTCGATGACAGTGTTTTCGGCGATATCCGATCCCTGGACCGAATAGCCAAGCTGGTGCATCACCTCGGCGATCCCCGACATGCCGATCCCGCCGATGCCGACGAAATGGATCGTCCCCATTTCGGTGCCCATGGCCTTCATTGAAAGTCATCCTTCATGCCGGGACTCCCACCGGCATCGCGTCGGGCGCCTGGGCGCTCTTGGCCGGACCGACAAGGACCGCCCCGCCCGCAATCCGCTCGACCAGATCGGCAAGGTCGCTCGCCGCATTGGGCCTTCCCACCGACAGCGAGCGCGCGGCGGCGTTGGCCAGCGCTTCAGGGTCATGCACCAAAGCCTCGATTTGGGTCGCCAGCGTCTCGGAGGTGAAGTCGGCCTGCGCGATGATCCGCGCCCCGCCCGCCCTGGCCATCTCGCGCGCATTGGCGGTCTGGTGATCGTCGGTCGCGCTCGGCAGCGGGATCAGGATCGCGGGGCGACCGGCGGCGGTCAGCTCGGCAATCGTCGATGCCCCGGCGCGAGCGATGATCAGATGCGCCTCGGCCAATTTGGCCGGCATGTCCTGGATATAGGTCATCAGCTCGGCCGGAATCTTGAGCTCGGCATAACGCTTGCGAACCGCCTCGATATCGTCGGGGCGGCATTGCTGGACGACTTGCAGCCGATGGCGGATCGACAGATCGAGCTTCCCCAGCCCCGCCGGAACCACCGTCCCCAACACGCTCGCCCCCTGGCTTCCGCCGGTGACCAGGATCTTCAACGGTGCCACGTCGTCGAACGGCGGCAGCGGCGCTTCACCCAACCGCACCACCGCCTCGCGCACCGGATTGCCGACCAGTTCAACCTTGGATTTGTAGGCCGGTTTCAGCCGGTCGACCTCGGGATAGGCCGTAGCGATCGCCGCGGCCTCGCCGGCGAGCAGCCGGTTGACCCGGCCGAGCACCGCGTTTTGTTCGTGCAGGATCGTCGGGATTCTCGCCGCGCTCGCCGCCAGCAAGGACGGGAACGCCGGATAGCCACCGAAGCCGACGACCGCGTCGGGCCGGAATTCGCGATACAAAGCGCGCGCCTGGCGCCGCCCCTTGATCACCGCGCCAGCCGCCTTGAGCCAACCGATCGGCCCACCGCCCAGTCGCCCCGCGGGCAGGATATGCACCGGCACCCCATCGAACAGCCCGGGGATTCGCGCCCCGCGCTCGTCGGTAATCAGCGCCACCCCGATCTTGCGGCGTTTGAGCTCGGCGGCCAGCGCATGCGCCGGGATCATATGTCCGCCGGTGCCCCCGGCGGCGAGGATGATGTTCATTTGCTCGACTGCACTTTGGGGCGCTCCCCGCTCCATTTCACGACATAAGGTGAGCGCGTCAGATAGGGATTTCGCCGCGTGAAGGCGAGCAGCAATCCCATGCCGATCGACAGCGCCAGCATCGAGCTTCCGCCATAGCTGATGAACGGCAAGGTCATGCCCTTGGACGGCGCGATCTGGACGTTGACCGCCATGTTGATCATCGCCTGCAGCCCGAACTCGATCACCAGTCCCGCCGCGGCGAGGATCGCGAAACTGCTTTCCTCGTCGAGCAACTTGATCAGCACCCGCGCCACGATCGCGAGATAGAGCAAGGCGATGGCGAGGCAGGCGATCAGCCCGAATTCCTCGCCGATCACCGAGAAGATGTAATCGGTATGCGGCTCGGGCAGCCCGAACTTGCGCGTTCCGCCCCCCGGCCCCATCCCGAACAATCCGCCCGCGGTCAGCGTCTTCATCGCATTTTCGACCTGGAAATTGTCGCCCTCGCCAAACAAAAAGCCGTCAATTCGGATCGTCGCCACGTCATAGGTGAAGTAGGCGATCACCACCCCGACCAGCGCCGCGGCGCCAAGCATCAGCAACATCTTCATCCGAATTCCCGCCAGCGCGAGCATCGCGATCCACACCGTTCCGTAGATGATCGTCGATCCGAAGTCGGGCTGTTTCATCAGCAGCGCCGCGACGATTGCGGTCAGCACCCCCGATACCGCGAACACCGGCAATCCTTTATCCTTGTCCTTCAGCGACAGGATCCACGCCATCGTCACCACGAAGAACGGCTTCAAGAATTCCGACGGTTGCAATTGGCCGACGCCAAGCTCGATCCACCGCACCGCGCCATTCTTCTCGACCCCGATGAATGGCACCGCAGCGAGCAGGATAACGAAGATCACCGCCCCGCCGATCGAGAAGCGCTTGGCGCGCTCGCGTGGCATCATCGAGATCAGGATCATCACCGGCATCGACACCGCGATCCACATCAACTGGCGGTAGAAGAAGAACAGATCGTTGACCCGCACGTTGCCGCCCGAATAGCGCTGCGCGGCGGCGGGCGAGGCGGCGGCGACCGCGATCAGCCCGATCCCGATCAGGATCGCGATCAGCAGCAGCAGCACGCGGTCGATCTCCCAGAACCAGCGGCTCGCGGTCGACCGGTCCGACCGGCCGTAGCGGCTCGGGTCGACCAATGCCGCCTTGGCCTTGATCCGGCTCGTGATATCCGCCGTCATAACGCCCCCACCAGTTCACGGAAATGATCCCCGCGCGCCTCGAAATCCCGATATTGATCGAACGAGGCCGAGGCCGGGGAGAGTAAGACAGTCTCACCGGCTTGTGAATCCTCCGCGGCGCGTTTCACCGCATTTTCAAGCGTTTCGCACTCAATCACGGTGACCCCGGCATCGCGCAGCAACCCCGCAAACATCGGCCCCGCCTCGCCGATGGTGTAAGCGGCGACGACGTGGTCGAGATGATCGGCGGTCTGCCCGAGCGTATCAGACTTGGCCTGCCCGCCAACGATCCAACGAACGCGCGGGTAAGCGGCCAGCGCGGGCGCCGCGGCCTCGGCATTGGTCGCCTTGCTGTCGTTGACGAACAAAACGCCGTCGATCTCGCGGATGCGTTCCATCCGGTGGGGCAGTCCCGGATAGGAGCGGAGGCCAGCCAAAATGGTAGGTTCATCAATAGATAGTGCGTCGCACGTCTCGTACGTGGCAGCGACGTTCTGCAAATTGTGGGGGCCGGCGAGTGACAGCCAGTCAGACTGCCGATCCGCAATGCTCAACGGGTTGAAATAGGGAACGCCGTCAACCACAGCAGCGCCTACTTTGGTACCCAGATGCGTTTCCAAGCGGTCAAACCATGCTGGAGCGTGATTCAGCTCGGTTGTTATAGACACCCTTTCAGGCGACTGCATCTCGAACAGGCGCATCTTCGACGCCGCATAAGCCTCAAACCCATCATACCGATCCAAATGATCGGGCGTGATGTTGAGCAGCACGGCGACGTCGCAATCGAGGCTCTTGGTCAGGTCGATCTGGTAGCTCGACAGTTCGAGCACATAGACTCCGCCTTCGGGGAGCGGGTCCTGCGCCAAAATCGGCAGCCCGATATTCCCGCCCATCAGGCTCGGCACTCCCGCGGTCTGGAGTATGTGGTGAACCAAGGCGGTAGTGGTCGACTTGCCGTTGGTCCCGGTAATCCCGACCACCTTGTGCGGCGGCAATTCGGGCCGCGCCCGAGCGAACAGTTCGATGTCGCCAATGATCTCCACCCCCGCCGCGCGAGCACGCGCCGCGATCGGGTGGCGGTTGAGCGGAAGGCCGGGGGTGACGACGATCGAGTCGAACTGGGTGAGGTCGGCATTGGTGAAGTCGGTTACTTCTAAATCCTCCCCGGCACGGGAAGGGGGACCAAGTGTAACTTGGTGGAGGGGGCTTTCCACAGGTGACGAACCCCCTCCGTCAGCCTGCGGCTGCCACCTCCCCGTTCCGGGGAGGAGCTTGTCTCGCGTCCCCTCATCATCATCCCACGCCGTCACCCGCGCCCCGCTCGCCAACAACGCCTCGACGCTCGCCAGCCCGCTGCGCGCAAGCCCGAGCACGGCGTAATGCTTCCCCGCGAAAGCCCGTGCGGTAATCACCGCAGCTTGAGCGTCGCCAGCCCGGCCAGCGCGAGGATGAAGCTGATGATCCAGAAGCGGATGACGACGGTCGGCTCGCTCCACCCGATATGCTCGAAATGATGGTGAATCGGCGCCATCTTGAAGACGCGCTTGCCGAATCGCTTGAACCAGAACACCTGGACCACGACGCTGACCGCTTCGAGCACGAACAGCCCGCCGACGATCACCAACACCAGTTCGTGATGCGCCGCGACCGCGACCGCGCCCAAGGCGCCGCCAAGCGCGAGGCTGCCGGTGTCGCCCATGAACACTGCCGCGGGGGGCGCGTTGAACCACAGGAACGCCAGCCCCGCGCCGATAATCGCCAGCAATAAGACGGTGAGGTCGCCCACCCCGAGCACATGCGGGATCCCGAGATAGGCCGCGAACTTGGCGTTGCCGACGAGGTAGGCGATCAAGGTGAAGGCGATCGAGGCGATGATCACCGGCATCGTCGCCAGCCCGTCGAGCCCGTCGGTGAGGTTGACCGCATTGCCGAACGACACGATCACGAACGCCCCGAATAAGATGTAGAAATATCCCAGATCGACCACCGGCCCGGTGTAGAAGGGCATGTACAATTTGGTCCCGCCCCACCCGACCATCAGCCAGGTCGCGAAGCCGGCGATTGCGAATTCGAGCGCCAACCGCATCTTGCCGCTCAGACCCGAATGGTGCGCTTTCTTGATCTTGGCATAATCGTCGAGAAACCCGATCAGCCCGAACCCGCCGGTCACCAGCAGGCACGCCCAGGTGTAGCGGTTGGTGAGGTCCATCCACAGGAAGACCGACACCCCCACCGCGATCAGGATCAGCAGCCCGCCCATCGTCGGAGTCCCGCGCTTGGCGAGATGGCTCTGCGGGCCGTCGGCGCGGATCGGCTGGCCCTTGCCCTGCTTGGCGCGGAGCCAGCGGATGAACGC
>JBBRTO010000043.1:0-18635 GCA_038244345.1 Sphingomonadales bacterium
CAGCAGCGCCTGGAGGCGATCCTTTCCGCCGGCAATGCCGAGACCCTCGAACACCAGCTCGAAATCGCCGCCGACGCGCTGCGCATCCCGCCATGGGACGCCAACGTGGGCAAGCTGTCGGGCGGCGAGAAGCGCCGCGTCGCGCTGTGCCGGTTGCTTCTGAGCAAGCCCGACATGCTGCTGCTCGACGAGCCGACCAACCACCTCGACGCCGAAAGCGTCCAGTGGCTCGAAAAGCATCTCATCGACTATCCGGGCAACGTCATCCTCGTTACCCATGACCGCTATTTCCTCGACAATGTGGTCAACTGGATCCTCGAACTGGATCGCGGAAAATACTTCATCTACGAAGGCAATTACTCGACCTATCTCGACAAGAAGGCCAAGCGCATCGAGCAGGAAGAGCGCGAGGACGACGGGCGCCAAAAGGCGATCCGCGAGGAACTTGAGTGGATCCGCCAGTCGCCTAAGGCGCGGCAAACCAAGTCCAAGGCGCGGATCAAGGCGTTCGATCAGTTGGTCGAGGCGGCCGAGAAGCGCGTTCCGGGCAAGGCGCAGATCGTCATCCAGGTGCCCGAGCGATTGGGCGGCAACGTCATCGAGGCCAAGAATCTGACCAAGGCCTACGGCGACAAATTATTGTTCGACGATTTGTCGTTCAACCTGCCACCCGGCGGGATCGTCGGGGTGATCGGCCCCAACGGCGCCGGCAAGACGACCTTGTTCAAGCTGATCACCGGCGCCGAGACCGCCGACAGCGGTGGCGTCGAGATCGGATCGACGGTTCATCTGGGCTACGTCGACCAGAGCCGCGACGCGCTCGATGCCAAGCACAATGTGTGGGAGGAAATCTCGGGCGGGCACGACATGATGACCGTCGGCAAGCATGAGATGCAGACCCGCGCCTATGTGGGTGCGTTCAACTTCAAGGGCGTCGACCAGCAGAAGAAGGTCGGCCAGCTATCGGGCGGCGAGCGCAACCGGGTCCACCTCGCCAAGATGCTCAAGCAGGGCGGCAACGTGCTGCTGCTCGACGAGCCGACCAACGATCTCGACGTCGAGACCTTGCGCGCGCTCGAGGAAGCGCTGGAGAATTTCGCCGGCTGCGCGGTGGTCATCAGCCATGACCGCTTCTTCCTCGATCGGTTGGCAACCCACATCCTGGCGTTCGAAGGCGATAGCCATGTCGAATGGTTTGAGGGCAATTTCGAGGCGTATGAGGAAGACAAGCGCCGCCGGATGGGACCGGAAGCCGATCGCCCGCATCGGATGACGTATAAGAAATTGACACGGTAGTGTTGACCTAAAAGCTGGGCCCCGGGTCAAGCCCGGAAAACGAAATTAGGAGGGGCCGGTGTGCGCTCTATCCCCCGAGCGCGGCGGCGTTGCGGTCGTAGCCTTCGGCCATCGTCCGTAGCACGTCGCCCGCCGCGGCGTCGTTGACCGAATAAGCCAGCCGCCGGCAGCGCGCGGCCTGGCCCGCCAGCTCGAGCGCGTGGTGGGTGCTGATGTCGACCAGCATGTTGACCGCGCCAGTCATCCGGCCGGCCGCGTCGAACAACGGTGTGGGGTAGGGGGTGAAGGCCTTGCGCGTGCCGTCGGGACGCATCGCGATCGCAACCTGGCCGCGGATCGCGCGCTGTTCCCTGATCGCGGTGGCCATCGGGCAGCGATCGTGGGGCAGCGGCTCGTCAGACGAAGTGAACAGCCGCCAGGTGACGCACCAGCGGTCGCTGCCCAACTCCGGCTCGCGCCCGGCGAAGTCGATGCAGGCACGGTTCCAGTAAGTAACATTGCCCTCGGCATCGGCGGTGTAAATCGGCACCGGCAGCGAATCGAGCGCGCTTCGCCAGTCATGGTTCGCGGCGAGTGCCTCGAGCGCGGTTTCGAGATGTTCTTGCGGGGTCGGCATACTGATCGCGCGGTCTTCCTTTAAGTTGAAGTCCAACCCTCCGGGCATGTCCCGGTTCCCTTGCCCGGCGGATTTGGCCGATTTTGTGGCGCCGGGGCAACAATCGGTCGCGGGCGATCGGTCAGAATAGAAACGCTGGCAATGTAGGATTTCGCCTGCATCGGTGGCCAGCGGCTATTTGAAATCGTTTAGTCCTCCAGCGTCAAAACGAGATGAAGCGCCAAACCCGTGGATTTGGCGCTTCACCCTATGACTTTTTCCGAACTTTGAGACCCTATCAGATCACCTTGTCGCCGAAATCCTCGGGCCGATACTGGCGCTCTCCGCCGGGGGCGGCATAACCTTCGACTCCGGGCTCGTCATCCTCGCCGCGCAGCGCTTCGACGCTCCACGGTCCGGGTCCGGCGGCGGCGATCAGCAGGAAGACGAAGCAGAACAGGATTGCCGCATCGCCGCCGTTTTCGATCGGGTAGAGGCTCTTGGGCGCGTGGAACATGAAATAACCCACCGCCATTTCGCCCGCCAGGATCAGCGCCACCGGGCGGGTAAACACCCCGAGCAGCACCAATGCCCCGCCGACCATTTCGATCAAACCGGCGATCCATGGCAGCGAGCCGATTTCGATCGCCATCGGCATGTCGACATGCGGGAAGTCGAGCAACTTGGAAGTGCCATGCTCGATGAACAGCAAAGCCGCCACGATTCGCAGCAAGCTCAACGCCCAGCCCGCATATTTCTCGTTGAATATCGTCATGCCCCACTCCCTGGTTTGATTCGGGAGCGACGCTGCCTTGGCTGGCGGCGGCTGTCAAACCGCCGCCTATAATCCGGGTTAGAGTTGGACCTTTGCCTGATGCTCTTTGCTAAGCTCCTTGCCCGGGTCGATATTGAACAAGCTTTTGAGTGCTGCGGCCTTCAGCGTCGCTCCGGACGTCGCTTCCCACACATCGGCGCCCTCGGTGTCGAAGCGCAACAGCTGAAGGTCGGGATCGTCCTTTCCGTCCTTGTACCAGCTGGCGACGAACGGGTTCCACAGACGCTCGATCACCGCTTTGTCGTTCGACGGGACCAGGGTGCCGTGGATGTGCGCGAACAGGCCGTGATCCTTGCCGACAAAGGTTGCGACCGCACGGCTGCTGTCCTTTAGCGCCTCGCCGACCCCGTCTGTCTTCGAGGCGAAGAAATAGATCTGGCCGCCGTCGTCCTTGTCGCCGTCTTCGGGGACGTCGATTTGCGCGGTCATCGGGCGGGTGCGATCATCCTCGACGCCCTTGAGGCCGAGCATGATGAACGGGCTGTCGTCCAATTCCTTCCAAAATTTCTTGCGCAGGGTGATTTCGGGGGCTTCATCCGTGCCGAACATGTGCAGGCTCCTTGGGTTTCGATTGATCGCCTAACGGTCGGCCCCCGCAGCCTGTTCCGCTAGCGAAGGCGCTTGACCATCATCCGACCGTTCTCGCCCATTCTGGTGCCGAAATTGGGCACTGCGGCGATCAGGTCGGACAATCTGGTGAAGCCGTAGTTGCGCACTGCGAAGCTCGATACCGCCTTGGCGCGCTGGCCCATTTCGCTCAAGCTGGCATAGCCTTCGTCGTCGCGCTTCGACGCCTTGAACGCAGCGCCGAGGACCTGAAGCAATTCGGCGTCGACCGGGCGCTGACCGCCGCGCGCGGTTGGTGCCTCCAGCGCTTCCTCCTTGTCGCTGACCAGGGCCGCGACATCGAAGAAACGGGTGCAGGACTGGCGGAATGGGGGCGGGGTTTTAGTCGTGCCGAAGCCATAAACCGGAAGCCCGTCCTCGCGGATCCGTTGCGCGAGAGGGAGGAAATCGCTGTCGCTCGACATGATTCCGAAGCCGTCGATATGACCGCGGTAGAGCAGGTCCATTGCGTCGATTATCATTCGCATGTCGGCCGCATTCTTGCCTTTTGAGACATCGAACTGCTGGACCGGCACGATCGAGTGAAGCCCGGACAGATTGCCCCACCCCTTGAGGCTCGGCTTCGACCAATTGCCATAGGCCCGGCGGATGTTGATCGTGCCCAATTCGCCAAGCACTAGCAGCACTTCATCGAGGTGATCGGGGCTGGCATTATCGGCATCGATCAGCAGCGCGATATTGAGTTCGGGCTCGAATGCGTGGTCGTTGTCATTCATCGTGAGTTGTTCCTTTCAAACTTCTTACACCGTCGGGGGCGGAACGAAACGGGCAATGGTTCGCTTTCCGTTTTGTGAGCGCCAGGGGCGAGATGTGAAAGGTTCGAGTGATGAACAAATTGATTTTGACGGCCGCAGTGGCTTCGGTTCTCCCGCTGTCGGCATGCGCCACCGATCCATATGGCTATAACAATGACCCGTATCGTTCGAGCCAGGGCAGCCGCGCCGCGACCGGCGCTGTCGTTGGCGCAGTGGTCGGCGGCGTTGCCGGCGCGGTAATCCCGGGCGTCAGCACGGTCGAAGGCGCGATTGCCGGCGGCATTGCCGGCGCGGTGATCGGCGCAGTGGTCCGCGGCAAGCAATATTATCGCGATACCCGCGGCTATTGCTATTATGTCGACCAATACGGTCGTCCGGTCTATGATTATAACACTCGCTGTTAATCACTTAGCCGACTGACTTCAGACGGGGCGGAAGGCGTCTTCCGCATCGTCGAGCACGAACAGCTGGCCTTCAGCGATCGCGAAATGGCAGCCGTGGAGCGAGAGTTCCGCGGCTGCTTCACGTTGCGCAATGAACGGGAAAGTCCGCAGGTTTTCCAAGCTCTGGCGTACGGCAGCGAGCTCGAGAGCCAGTTGCTTGTTTTCGATGCTCGAGTCGGCAAGAATCTGCGCCCGTGGCCGGTCGAGGATGCTCATCCAGCCATCAATGAAACTTGGCAGAGCCGTATGATCATGTCCGGCCAACGCCGCCTTGATCCCGCCGCACGCACCGTGTCCCATCACGACGACGTGCCGAACGCCCAGACCGGTGACTCCGAATTCGATCGCTGCTGATGCCCCATGCAGGCCGCCACCTTCCTCGTAAGGGGGAACTAGATTGGCGACATTGCGAAGCACGAACGCTTGGCCTGGCTGGGTATCGAAGATGGTTGCAGGGTCGACCCGGCTATCGCAACAAGCGACGATCATCACGGGTGGTTCTTGGCCCTCGGCCAGCGTCTCCCAACGCGCTCGCTCGGTGGCGTAATTGTCCGATCGAAACCTCACGTAGCCGTCGAGCAACTTGCGAAATTCTGGCACTAGCGGTTCAATCCGCCGACGCTGCGAAGCGCGGCGAACGCGGGAAGGCGGAGGAAGAAGCTCGGTGCCAGACCAGCGGCACCCGCGGTCAATAGCGCATCGGTGAGCCCGGTCTTCGATACCTCGAGGCCGCCTTTGAGCCCAATCGCGGCCAAGCGATAAATCGCCATGCCTTTGGCCAAGGCCCCGGAAATGGCCAGATCAGAGCGGGCGAAACCGGCAAGCATGCCAAGCGCGAAGAACAAGATGATCGGCGACGTGAGCGTTGTCAGTATCATGCGGCCCCCGTTCGTTCATTCGGCTGCTAGCCAAGCGACCGGCGATTGGCAATCGTCCCCGTCGTCGCTATCTGGCGCTTCATGAACGCCGTGCTTCCAATTCCTCCGCGCCAGCGCAAGCCCGATTGGATTCGGGTTAAGGCTCCCGTTAGCCAAGGCTATGCCGAGACCCGCAAGCTGATGCGCAGCCTCAACCTTGCCACCGTGTGCGAGGAAGCGGCTTGCCCGAACATCGGCGAATGCTGGACCAAGAAGCATGCCACGGTGATGATCCTGGGCGACACCTGCACCCGGGCTTGCGCCTTCTGCAACGTAAAGACGGGCATGCCGCGCGCCATCGACCCGCTGGAACCTGAGCATGTCGCCACCGCCGCCGCCGAACTTGGCCTCGAGCATATCGTCATCACCTCGGTCGATCGCGACGATCTGCCCGATGGCGGGGCGAGCCAGTTCGTCAAGGTAATCGAGGCACTCCGCCGCAACACGCCCAAGACGACGATCGAAATCCTCACCCCCGATTTCCGCAATAAGCATGAGGCTGCGGTCGAAGCGATCGTCGCGGCGCGGCCCGACGTCTACAATCACAATCTCGAGACCGTTCCGCGGCTCTACCCGACGATCCGTCCCGGCGCGCGTTATTATGCCTCGCTGCGGCTGCTCGAGACGGTCAAGAAACTGGACCCGTCGATCTTCACCAAGTCGGGGATGATGGTCGGCCTCGGCGAACAACGGCTCGAGGTCCACCAGGTGATGGACGACATGCGCTCGGCGGGAATCGATTTCCTCACCATGGGCCAATATCTTCAGCCGACTCCGCGCCACGCCACGGTCGAGGAATTCGTCACGCCCGACGCATTCAAGGCTTATGCCTCGATCGCCCGCGCCAAGGGGTTTTTACTGGTCGCGGCCTCGCCGCTGACCCGGTCGAGCTATCACGCCGGGGACGATTTTTCGAAGATGCAGGCGGCCCGGACCGAGCAATTAGCCCGCGCAGGGAAATAATGCCGCGTCATTCCGAGACCAAGATCGTACCTTACTCGCCCGAACAATTGTTCGCGCTGGTGGCGGATATCGAGCGCTACGACGAATTCCTGCCGTGGGTGGTGGCGGTGCGGATCCGCTCGAGCTCGGACAGCGAGACGGTCGCCGATCTGGTGGTCGGTTTCACTGCCTTCAAGGAACGCTTCACCAGCAAGGTGGTGAAGCAAGCGCCCGACCGGATCATCGTCGATTATGTCGATGGACCGCTCAAATATCTTCATAATGAGTGGCGCTTCACCCCGGTCGCGGGCGGCGGGACTGAACTATGCTTCGCGGTCGATTTCGCGTTCAAGTCGCGCTTGTTCGAGACGCTTGCCGGGCAGATGTTCGATCGTGCGCTGCGGCGCATGACAAGCGCTTTCGAGCAGCGCGCCGCGGCGCTTTACGGCATCAATAGCTCGAGCGCGCAAAGCGCTGCCTGACGTCGGATCCCCGAGCGGCCTTCGCTTGCGTCGAACAATTTCTGGTCGGCGGTGATGCTGTCGGGGCCGGCCTCGCGCTCGGCCTTGGCAAACACTACTGTTCCAACCGGCTTGCTTTGCGTCCCGCCGCCGGGCCCGGCGATACCGGTAATCGCTACCGCGACATCGGCGCCAGAAGTCTCGAGCGCCCCCCGCGCCATCGCCCAGGCAGTCGCCACGCTGACCGCGCCGAACGTCTCGACAACATCGAGCGAGACGTTGAGCCCGCGCGTCTTGGCGGCGTCGGAATAAGTCACATAGCCCGCTTCGAACACCGCCGAGGCGCCGGGAATTTCGGTCAGGGCCGCCGATACCAGCCCGCCGGTGCAGCTTTCGGCGACTGCGATCCGCCGGCCGGCGGCACGGTTGGCTTCGACCACCAGCCGGGCCTGTTCGATGAGATCGGGGGGGAGCAGGAAATCCATCGCTGCCCTATAGGCTGTACGGCCGGCTTCGCACAGGGGTCAGGAGGGCAGGCGGACAGTCGCGTTAGCCAAAGCCGCAATGCCTTCGCCGCGACCGGTGAAGCCGAGCCGCTCGGTGGTGGTTGCCTTGACCGAAACGCGGTCGATCGCAATCCCGAGGATCGCGGCGATCCGCTCGCGCATCGCGGCACGATGCGGGCCGACCTTGGGCGCTTCGCAGATGATCGTGCAATCGACATGATCGATCACGCCGCCGCCTTTGCGGATCAACCCAGCGGCGTGTGCGAGGAACAAGTCGGAAGATGCGCCCTTCCATTGCGGATCGGACGGCGGGAAATGATCACCGATGTCGCCAAATGCGGCGGCGCCAAACAGGGCATCGGTGATGGCGTGAAGGGCGACATCGGCGTCGCTGTGTCCGGCAAGCCCGCGATCGTGAGCCACCGCTATTCCCCCGAGCATGATCGGTCCGGCGCCGCCGAAGGCATGGACGTCGAAGCCCTGGCCAGTGCGGCTAACCAGCCGCGCGGCAAGCGCCGCCTCGGCTCGGTCGAACTCGCGAGCGGTGGTAAGTTTGTCGAGCATCGGATCTCCTTCGACCGCCGCCACCTTCAACCCCGCTTCGACCATCACCGTCGATTCGTCGGTCGGGGCTCGGCGCCCGGCTTCGTCGTAGGCGTAGAGCAGGTCCTCGACATGGAACGCCTGCGGGGTCTGGATCCGGACCAGCGCGGTGCGGTCGACCATCGCATCGATCGACCCGCGCGCCCTGGCCAACGTGTCGGCGATGGCGAGGGCAGGGACCGCGCCGTCATGGCCATCGAGCGCGTCGAGCAAGCGGTCGACCACCTCGGGCGGGCAGAACGGGCGCGCCGCGTCGTGGACCAGGACAATGCCGTCCTCGATCGCTGCGAGCCCGGCGCGGACGCTGTCGGCGCGCTCGGCGCCGCCGACGATCAAGGCGCCGACATCGCGACCGGCAAGCGCGGCTTCAGCCAGTTGCTGCTGCCCCGCGCCGATTACCACCCGCACTGCGTCGATCCGCGGATGAGATGCCAGCGCGTCGATCGCATGGGCAAGCACCGACTTGTCCGCAAGCCGGCGAAATTGCTTGGGCACATCGCCGCCCATCCTGCTGCCCGAACCGGCGGCGACGATGAGCGCGGTGACGTTGATTGTTCCCATGGTCCGCGCCTTGCCCGCTGCGCCGCCCTCCTGTAAAGCCGCGCCTTCCCATGAGCCTGATCAAGCCCATCCACGTCGGTCCGGTGACCATCGACGCGCCGGTCATCCTGGCGCCGATGACCGGCGTCACCGATCTGCCGTTCCGCAAGGCGGTCAAGCGCTATGGCGCGGGACTGACAGTGAGCGAGATGATCGCCAGCCAGGCGATGATCCGCGAGACCCGTCAGAGCCTGCAGAAAGCGGCGTGGGATCCGGTCGAGGAACCGGTGTCGCTCCAACTGGCGGGCTGTGCGCCCTACGAGATGGCCGAGGCGGCGAAGCTGAACGAGCAGCGCGGCGCGGCGATCATCGACATCAACATGGGCTGTCCGGTCAAGAAAGTCGTCAACGGCGATGCCGGGTCGGCGTTAATGCGGGATCTGAAATTGGCGGCGTCGATCATCGATGCGACGGTCAAGGCGGTCACTGCACCGGTTTCCTTGAAGATGCGGATGGGGTGGTGTCACGATAGCCTGAACGCCCCTCAACTTGCGAGAATCGCTGAAGATTTAGGCGTCAAGCTGATCACGGTTCATGGCCGCACGCGAAACCAGATGTACAAGGGTACGGCCGACTGGCGGTTCGTCCGCACGGTCAAGGAGGCGACCAGCCTGCCAGTGATCGTCAATGGCGACATCTGCAGCCGCGAGGATGCGCGCGAAGCGCTGGCGCAATCGGGCGCGGATGGGGTGATGATCGGCCGCGGCGCTTATGGCAAACCGTGGCTGCTCGGCCAGGTGATGGCCGACCTTGCCGGCGGCGGAACGCGGCCCGACCCGTCGATCGACGAGCAACTCGCGCTGATCCTCGAGCAATATGCCGCGATGCAGTCGCTTTACGGCAAGGTGACCGGGGTTAATTTGGCGCGCAAGCACATCGGTTGGTACACCAAAGGCCTCTGTGGATCGGCCGAGTTCCGCAATAAAGTGAACCAGGTCGACGACCCGGCGATGGTGGTCGCAATGCTCCGCGAATTTTATTCGCCGTGGCTGGAGCGCGCGGCCGCCTGAGGCAGCGAAGCAACTGTGTTTTTTAAGCAACGCGTCCGTGCTAGGGCGGCGCCTCATGGATGCCGCGACCACCGATTCAGGACTGTTCCGAGCCGCCGAGCGCTGGCTATCGCGCGAGCGGGATAGCGGGCGTTTCTATCGCTGGGCGACGATCGGACTGATGGTTTTACTGGCGGTGATCCTGCTGTTCAGCGTCAACATCCTGGTCAACAGCGGCAAGCCGGGGACCTTCCTGTCGCCGCCATTGATCGCGCTGCTGCTGATCGCCAACCTGCTCCCTGCCATCGCGCTAATGGTCCTGCTGTCGCGGCGGGTGGCGATGGCGCGGGCGGAGAAAGGCGGCCTCGCCGGCGGGCGGCTGCACACCAGACTGGTGGCATTGTTCTCGGTGATTGCCGCGGTACCGACGGTAATGGTCGCGATCTTCGCCTCCCTGCTGTTCCAGTCGGGCCTCGAATTCTGGTTTTCCGACCGCGCCAGGGGGATGATTGAAAATGCCGTTGAACTAGGCCGAACGACATATCAGACCGAAGTCGAACGCGTTTCACTGGAAGATGTCGCAATGAGCCGCGACCTGGCGAATTATCTGCGCCAAGTGCCGATGGATAGCCTTACGTTTCGGGAGTTATTTGGTCGGCAGGTCCTCGGTCGCAACCTGTCCGAGGCGATCATCGTTGATGTGGGCAAAGATGGCTCAATCCGTTCGCTGGGGCTGGTCAATCCATATGATCGCCCACTCGAAAAAGTCATCACCAAGCAAAAGCTAGCCGATCTGGTGGATAAGGAAAGCGTTACAATCATCGGTGACGATCGGATTGGGGCGCTTGTTCGGCTCGACTACCTGCCGAGCACCTATGTGTACACCGCCCGGGTGTTCGACCCTAAGTTCAAGGACCAGATCGGAAGAGCCCGGATCGTGCAGATGCAATATGCGGAGCTGCTCGATCGGTCTCGGCTTTACCAGCTCAAATTCAACGCTGCGCTGCTCCTTGGCGCGTTAATCATCGTCGGATTCGCCATCCTGACGGCATTGAAGATCGCCGACCGGCTGGTGCGTCCGGTCGGGCAATTGGTTGCGGCGGCGGGGCGGGTCGAGGAAGGGGACTTCTCGACCCGGGTGCCGGTGGCCGAGCCGCATGACGAGATTGCCTTGCTGTCGACTGCGTTCAACCGAATGATCGGGCGATTGCAGGAGCAGACCGGGGCGCTGGTCAGCGCCAACGAGCAGCTCGAGACGCGGCGAGCGTTTATCGAGGCGGTGTTGTCGAGCGTCACCGCGGGCGTTGTCGCGCTCGACGCGACCGGGAGCATCCTGCTGGTCAATCGCTCGGCGGAGAATTTGCTCGACCCCGATGGCGAGGAGATTGAGGGGCGCAACCTCAAGGCGATTTCGGCCGATCTCGAGGAGTTCATGAGCGGCGAGGCGCGCGACGCCAATATCACCATTGCCGCCGAGGGCGGGCAGCGCACGCTGGCGGTCAAACGAGTGCGTTATGCCGACGGCGCGGTGCTGACCTTCGACGATATCACCGACCAGCTTACCGACCAGCGCCGCGCCGCATGGTCGGATATCGCGCAGCGTATCGCCCACGAAATCCGCAACCCGCTGACCCCGATCCAGCTCGCCGCCGAGCGCCTTCAGCGCCGCTACGGCGAGGAAGTGACGTCGGACAAGGAGACGTTCGAGCGACTGACCGGGACGATCATCCGCCAGGTGGGCGACATCCGGAACATGGTCGACGAGTTCAGCAACTTCGCACGCATGCCCAAGCCCGCGTTCAAGAACGAAAATATTCACGAAATCGCCCGGGCGGCGCTGTTCCTGCACGAAGTGGCGCATCCCGGGGTTACCTTCAGCATCGATCCGGCCAAGGCGGATATTCCGCTGGTCTGCGATCGGCGGCAATTAAGTCAGGCGTTGACCAACGTCGTAAAGAATGCGGTGGAAGCGATTGAAGTCAGGCGCAATCGTGGTGAAACCAATTTCGATGGCGACCGCGTCGATGTGCGGGTCCGGGCGGTCAAGGACCAAGTGGTAATCGACGTCAACGACACCGGAGTCGGGCTGCCCGAAGATCGCGAGCGATTGACCGAGCCGTATATGACGACCCGGGTGCGCGGCACCGGGCTGGGGCTCGCGATCGTCAAGAAGATCGTCGAGGAACATTGCGGTGAAATCGCCTTTCTCGACCGCAGCGGGGGAGGGACGCACGTGCGGATCGCGTTCGACGCCGAGCGGCTGAAAGCTCAGGCGGAAGCGAATGCGATCGACGGTGCAGATGGGGGCCAAGCGGCCGGGCGCAATCCCGATGACGGCGAATATGACGAGGAAGGTCTGACCTGATGGCGCTCGATGTCCTGGTAGTCGATGACGAAGCCGATATCCGCGAACTGGTGGCCGGCGTGCTGGAGGACGAAGGTTATTCGGTGCGCACCGCGGCGGACAGCGATTCGGCGCTGAGCGCGATCGAGGACCGGCGGCCGAGCCTGGTGCTGCTCGATGTCTGGTTGCAAGGGTCGCGGCTCGACGGGCTGCAAATCCTCGAGCAGGTCAAGCATCGCGACCCGACCCTGCCGGTGATCATGATCTCGGGCCACGGCAACCTCGACACTGCGGTCGCCGCGATACGCGAAGGAGCGGTCGATTTCATCGAGAAGCCGTTCGAGGCGGGCAAATTGCTCCACCTGGTCGAGCGCGCCACCGAAACCGACCGGCTGCGGCGCGAGAATGCGGCGTTCCGGCAACAGTTTGGCCAGGACGACCGGCTCGATGGATCGTCGGTCGCGATCAACAACGTTCGGGCGACCCTGAAGCGGGTCGCGCCGACCGGCAGCCGGGTGCTGATCACTGGTCCGGCCGGGGTCGGCAAGGAGATTGCGGCGCGCACCATCCACAATTGGAGCCCGCGCGCGGCGGCACCGTTCATCACGGTGTCGGCGGCGATGATGAGTCCCGAGCGGATGGAAGAGGAATTGTTCGGGGTCGAGAGCGAGGGCGTCGCCCGGCCAGGTTTGCTCGAGCAAGCCCATGGCGGCACGTTGTTCCTCGACGAGATCGCCGACATGCCGGCCACCACGCAGGCCAAGATACTTCGTGTGCTGACCGATCAGAGCTACACCAGGGTCGGCGGCCAGCGACCGGTCAAGGTCGATGTCCGGGTGCTTTCGGCGACCTCGCGCGACCTCGCGGACGAAATTGCCGCCGGGCGATTTCGTGAGGATCTATATTATCGACTGAATGTGGTTCCGGTGCGGATTCCGTCGCTTCGTGAGCGGCGCGAGGACATTCCCGACCTCGTCATCCATTTCCTTGCGCGCTTCGCCGCAGAACGCCGGATCGCCACCCCCAACGTGTCGGAGGAGGCGATCGCCGCGCTCCAGGCGCACGACTGGCCGGGCAACGTCCGCCAGCTGCGCAATATCATCGAGCGGACGTTGATCCTCGCTCCTGGTGACCGGGTGGAATGCATCGACATCGACCTGCTGCCGTCCGAAGTGGTTGATGGGCAGGGGAGCGCGGCAATGGGCTCCTCGTCGATCGCGATCATGGGATCGCCGCTGCGCGAGGCGCGCGAAAGTTTCGAACGCGAATATCTCAAAGTCCAGATCCGGCGCTTTTCGGGCAACATCTCGCGCACCGCGTCGTTCATCGGCATGGAGCGGTCGGCATTGCACCGCAAATTGAAGGCACTCGGCCTCGCCGACCGCCGCGACATCGAAGAATAGGGATCACATGGCCGATCGAGCGATGAGCCTGCAGGATCACTTCCTGAACGCGGTGCGCAAGGACAAGATTCCGGTCACCATCTTTCTGATGAAGGGGGTCAAGCTGCAAGGCGTGATCACCTGGTTCGACGCATTCTCAATGCTGCTGCGGCGCGATGGAACGGCGCAATTGCTGTACAAGCATGCGGTCTCGACGATCGTTCCGGCGGGAGTGCCGACCGGCCTTCCGCAACCGGGCGCGCTAGATGAGAAAAAGGCCTCGTTGCAGGACATTTTCCTGAACGCGGCGCACAACCAGCATGAGCCGATGACCCTGTTCCTGGTCAACGGCGTGATGTTGCAGGGGATGGTCGGGGGCTACGATCAATTCTCGATCATGCTCGAGAGGTCGGGGTTGGTACAACTGGTCTACAAGCATGCGGTGTCGACGCTGCAGCCGGCGGGAAGCCTCGACCTTCACTCGCACGACAGCGATGTCGAGTCGGCGGGGGACGACAGCTGAGCGTCTTCAATCGGGGGGATGAGCAAGGGATCAGCCGCGGCGAACGGGCGGTGCTGGTGCTCCCCGACCTCGCCCGAACCAACGTCATGCGCTCGACCGAGGCGCGGCTCGACGAAGCCGAGGGATTGGCCGCCGCGATCGGCATCGAAATTGTCGCTCGCCGCTCGATCCGGGTGCGCGCGCCGCGCCCCGCCAGCTTGTTCGGCAAGGGCCAGGCCGAAGAGATTGCGCAATCGGTGGCGGATGAAAAGGCCGGGTTACTGATCGTCGACGCGGCGCTGAGCCCGGTGCAGCAGAAGAATCTGGAGGAAATCACCAAGACCAAGGTGATCGATCGAACCGGGCTGATATTGGAGATTTTCGGCGAGCGGGCGGCAACCGCTGAAGGGCGGCTACAGGTCGAGCTGGCGCATCTCGATTACCAGGCAGGGCGGCTGGTGCGCAGCTGGACCCATCTCGAACGGCAGCGCGGCGGGTTCGGCTTTCTCGGTGGGCCGGGCGAAACGCAGATCGAGGCCGATCGGCGGATGATCCGCGACCGGATGGCGCGTATCCGCCGCGAGCTGGAGCAGGTCAAGCGGACACGCGGGCTTCACCGCGACCGACGCCAGCGCGCGCCGTGGCCGCTGATCGCGCTGGTCGGCTACACCAATGCCGGCAAATCGACATTGTTCAACCGCATGACCAAGGCCAATGTGATTGCCGAGGATTTGCTGTTCGCGACGCTCGATCCGACGATGCGCGAAGTGAAGTTGCCGGGGACGGGAAAGGCGATCCTGTCCGACACAGTGGGGTTCGTTTCCGACCTTCCGACCGAGTTGATCGCGGCGTTTCGAGCGACGCTTGAGGAAGTGCTCGCGGCGGATCTGATTCTCCACGTGCGCGACATGGCGCATCCCGATCGCGATGCGCAGGCGGCGGATGTCGAAGCAGTACTCGAATCGCTCGGGCTGGAGGAGGGCAAAGGGCCGCCGCGGATCGAGGTTTGGAACAAGGCCGACGCACTGGAGCCCGACGAACGCGAGGCGCTGGTCGGGGAAGCAGCGCGGCGCGAGGACGCGGCAGTGGTGTCGGCGCTGACCGGCGAGGGGATCGATGGTCTTCGTGAACGGATCGTCGAGCGGCTCGGGTCGGGCGACGATAGCCGCGAGATCACACTGTCATCGAGCGATGGCGAGCGGATCGCCTGGCTCTACGCGCGCGGCAAGGTGAGCGAGCAGGACAGCAACGGCGATACGGTGACGATGCAAGTGCGGCTGTCGGCGGTCGACTGGGCGCGGTTTCAGGTGCTTTGAGCAGCCTTTGCGGCGAGCCAGAGTTGCTCTTTTTCATCGAGGCTGAGGGTTTCGAAACCGTCCGCGGTTTCGATCGCGCGGAAGCGACGTTCGAACTTGGCATTGGCCGCACGAAGCGCGGCTTCCGGCTCGATGTTGAGTTTTCGTGCGAGGTTGACGACAGCGAACAGCAAGTCGCCGAGCTCTTCCTCGCGAGCGGCTTGGCCGGTTTCGGCATCCAGTTCGGCCAATTCCTCGACAACCTTGGCCCGGGCGCCGCTGGAATCGGGCCAGTCGAAGCCGGTCCGGGCAGCGCGCTTTTGTAGTTTGACCGCGCGTTCGAGCGCCGGAAGTGCCCGGGCGACGCCCGCGAGCGCGCTTTGATCGGGTCGAGCGCGGCGTTCGTCGGCTTTGAGCGCTTCCCAGCCGGGACTTTGTGTCGCATTTCCAAAGATATGCGGGTGACGACGTTCGAGCTTGTTGCAGATCCGCCCGATCACGTCAGCGAGGGTGAAATGACCGGCTTCGGTTGCCATCTGGGCGTGGAATACGACCTGCAGCTGTAGATCGCCAAGTTCGTCGGCGAGGTCGGCCATGTTGTCGCGATCGATCGCGTCGGCGACCTCATAGGCTTCCTCGATGGTGTAGGGCGCGATGGTGGCGAAGGTCTGAACCCGATCCCAGTCGCAGCCGGAAGCGGGATCGCGCAGTTGGCGCATGATGCTTTCCAGGCGGTCGAGGCTCATCACTTCTTCTATAGCGGGGGGAGTGACGAATTCCACTGCCTCGCTCGCCCGCCTGATAGTATGATAATATGTATTATGTAAAGTTAGAGGCATCTCTGCGGAGGGGGTTCGCTCGTCACCCTTCCAGGATCAGCCAGCGACCCTCGACGCTCCATCTCTTGAGCGTCGAGAGATAGTTCATCCCGAGCACATTGAGTTCTTCCTCATCGGCGACATGCAGGCCGACGTTGCTGCGTTGGATGTTGCCAATGTCGAGCGATCCCGCCCGCCCACTGGCGACTTGCACGACGCCATTGCCGGTCAGCACCGACTGGTCGCGCTGGCTGCTGACCAAGACATTGGTGTCCGCGGCGATCCTGCGGCTTATGGTCGTCATGGTCGCGCCGCTGTCGACCAGGAAACGCACCGATTTGCCGTTGACCAGCCCGTCGACATAGAAATGGCCGTCGATCGCCTTGGGAATACGCAATTGGCCGGCTTCGGCCACCGGAGCGCCGGTCGCTTCGCTCTTCAGCCGCTGGAGGACGAAGCCCAGATCGTCGCGGAAGGTGAACAGGACGAAGCCCGCACCGAACAACGCGATCCAGGCCAGCGCCATCGTCGCCATTTTGGCGATCGGCTCGCGGCGGACGATCAGCGCGCCGAGCACCAGCATCATCGCCATCAATATGTAGAGCCCGCCGAGCATCGTGTCGTTGGTCAAAGGACAATCTCCTGGCCGTCATGGGCCGGTGCCGCCCAGTCGGGCAATTCGGCGACGAGTGCCGCATAGTCCATGCTCTTGTCGAGATGAGTCAGCAGCAACTGGCCGACCTTGAACTCGCGCGCCCAACCGATAACGGCATCGAGATGTGCATGGGTCGGGTGCGGCTTGCGGCGGAGGCAGTCGCAGATCCACAGGTCGACGCCGGTGTAGAGCGAGCGCATCGCCTCGGTCATGTCATGGAAGTCGATCGCATAGCCGAGCGAGGCGCCCTCCTCCTCCACGCGGATCCCGAGCGAGGTGATGCCGCCGTGGGGCTGGTCGGTGAAGGTCAGTGACGCCTTGCCAAGCGCGAGCGTGTCAGCGAGCGCTTTGGGGTCGATCACCGCGGGATAAAGCGGAGATCCTTCAAAGACATAAGCGAATCGTCTGGCGAGACGCTGTAGCGTGTCGAAGCGCGCATGGAGCGGCACCGGGGCGCCATTATGATGCGCGATTTGGCGAAGATCGTCGATCCCGTGGCAATGATCGGCATGGTCGTGCGTGACGATCACTCCGGCGAGGTCGGCGGTCCCGGCGGCAAGCAATTGCTCGCGCATGTCGGGGCCGCAATCGACCAGCAGTTGTTCGCCGGCGCTGTCGATCAGGATCGACGATCGGGTGCGGCGATTGCGTGGCTCGGCGGGGTCGCAGGTTCCCCAGTCATTGCCGATGCGCGGCACGCCGGACGATGTTCCGCAGCCGAGGACGCGAATCCTCACGCGGCGGCTTTTGCAAACAATCGGAAGAAGTTGGCGGTAGTCGCCGAGGCCAGTTCTTCGAGCGGCTCGCCGCGCAATACTGCGAGGAAGGCAGCGGTATCGGCGACGAATGCCGGCTCGCAGGTCTGGCCGCGATGCGGGACCGGTGCGAGGAACGGGGAATCGGTTTCGACCAGCAGTCGGTCGAGCGGGATGGCTTTCGCGGTGTCCTGCAAGTCCCTGGCGTTCTTGAAGGTGACGATTCCCGAAATGGAGATGGTGAGGCCAAGGTCGAGCGCGGTTCGGGCAAGGTCGGCGCTGCCGGTGAAGCAATGCAGCACCGCGGCGATTCCGCCCTCGCCCACCGCCTCGGTCAGCATCGCGGCGGTATCGGCTTCCGCCTCGCGCGTGTGGATGATCAGTGGCAGGCCGGTCTGGCGGGCAGCGTCGATATGCGCCGCGAACCGCTCGCGCTGGGCCGCGCGGTCGGACTTGTCGTAATGATAATCGAGCCCGCATTCGCCGATCGCGACTACGCGCGGGTGGGCCGAGGCTTCGACCAAAGCCGCCGCGCCAAGATCGGGATGCGCATCCGCCTCGTGCGGATGGACGCCGACGCTGGCCCAGACGTCGGGTTCGCGCTCGGCGACGGCGATGACGTCATTCCATTCGGACTGGCGGGTCGAAATGTTGAGGAAGCCGCCGATTCCGCGCGCCCTGGCCGAGGCGAGCACCTCGCCTTGCCGTTCGGCGAGACCTTCATAGACCAGGTGGCAATGGCTATCGATCAGCATCAGTCGTCCTCAGCTTCGCTGAGTTCAAGCCTCGGGAAAATGGGCGTCGGTTGCTTGATCGGGGTGCCGTCGGCGCCGCCGTTGATAAGATCGATGATCTTGGCCGCGGAAGCCGGAATCACCGGGACGACAGCTTCGGCAAGTTGGCGCACCGCAGCGACTAGTGTCCCGAGCACGGCGGACATTCGCTCGGGGTCGGTCTTCTTCAGTCCCCACGGCGCCATCGCGTCGACATACGCATTGCAGGCGAACACTGCGGCCATCCACCCTTCGAGACCCTGCGAGAAAGCGAAACGGTCGAATTCGGACGCGAGGGTGTCGCAGCCCGCTTCGACTGCAGAGAGCAACTGGAGATCTCCGGGCGCTTGGCCAGCCGTTGGAAGAATGCCGTCGAGGTTTTTGAAAACCATCGACAAACTGCGCTGCGCCAAATTGCCGAAGCTGTTGGCGAGCTCGCTGTTGACGCGGTTGACGATGGCTTCGTGGCTGTAACTTCCGTCCTGCCCGAAGCTGACTTCACGGAGCAGGAAATAGCGCAGGGCGTCGACTCCGTAGCGTTC
>JBBRTO010000044.1:0-17950 GCA_038244345.1 Sphingomonadales bacterium
CTGCCAGCCGAGCCCCGCCGCCGCAGCCAGCGGTTTTTCCATTACCGGCGCGGTATCGACGAACACTTTCAATTCGCCGCCATGCGTTTCGGCCAACCATCGCCCGAGTGCCTTGAGCGCCTTCTTGACCGTCTTGTGATAATCGGTGCCCTGGGCATAGACCGAAATCCGCCCCAGCTCGCCGCGCTCGGCCAGCGCCAACGGGTCGCTCGCCGGGGCATAGCTCATCGCCAGCGCGATCACCGATTTCGCCTCGGGCCACAGCCCGTTCGGGCTGGCGCGCTGCTCGGCGCGATCCTCCATCCAGCGCATCTCGCCATGCCGCCCCTCGGCCAGCCACGCGCGAAGTCCGTCGCCGGCCTCGGGCGTCGCATCGGCACGCGCGAATCCGCAGGACACGAAGCCCAGTTCAACCGCCTTGGCGCGGATTTCCTGCTCGATGGTCATTGCCATTTAACCACCAGCCCTTAGCACAAGCGCCATGAGCAGCAGCAACGCCGTTGAGGCGCATGACCTCGTCAAGGATTTCGGCGAAACGCGAGCGGTCGACGGGGTCAGCCTCGCCGTCCCGACCGGGTCGATCTACGGCATCCTCGGCCCCAATGGCGCGGGCAAGACCACCACCATCCGGATGCTGCTCGGGATCATCGACCCGAGCTCGGGGACTCGCAAGTTGCTCGGCCGCGACAAGCCGCTCGATGCGGCGGAAGAGGTGGGCTACCTCCCAGAAGAACGCGGCCTCTACCCGGCGATGACCTGCATCGATGCGATTGCCTTCATGGGTGCCCTTCGCGGCCTGCCGCTTCGCGAAGGCCGCCGCCGCGCGGTCGGGCTGCTCGAGGGGCACGGGCTTGGCGACTGGGCGAAAAAACCGATCCGCACTTTGTCCAAGGGCATGGCACAGACCGTCCAATTGCTCGGCACCATCGTCCACAAGCCCAAACTGATCGTCCTCGACGAGCCCTTCTCCGGGCTCGACGCGATCAACCAGGGCAAGCTCGAGGAACTGATCCGCCGCGAAGCCGACGGCGGCGCGACGATCATCTTCTCGACCCATGTCATCGCCCATGCAGAAAGACTCTGCGAGCGGGTGGCTATCATCGCTGGCGCCAAGGTCGCGTTCGAGGGCGAAGTCGACGAAGCGCGCGGCCGCCTTCGCCCGATCGTCCGGTTGAAAACCCGCGCCGCCGACGGCCCGTGGCGCAAGGCGCTGCCCGCCTCGGCTCGCCTCGACAATGGCGACTGGACTTTCGAGCTTCCCGCCTCGGGGCCCGAGCCGTTGCTCAAGGCGCTGATCGACGGCGGCGCCGGGATCGAGACATTGAGCATCGAGCGGCCCGGGCTTCACGACGCGTTCGTCGCCATCGCCGGTGAGGCAGCGGCACGCCAGATGAACCACGGGATTGGGGAAGCGGCATGAAGCTCCCCCGCACGATCGCGGCCGCCGTCGTCATCGCCCGGCGCGATTTCACCGCGACGGTGATGAGCAAGGCGTTCCTGCTATTCCTGCTCGGCCCGCTGTTTCCCGCCGTGATGGGGGTCGCGTTCGGCGGGATCGGGGCGACGATCGACCGCAATGTCGAGCGGCCGGTGGTCGCGGTGATCGGCACCCCAGGCGATTATCGCCAGCTCGACCAGGCGCGCGAGACGATGCAGCCGCTGCTTGCGACCGGCGACGGGGTGGTCCTGAGCTCGGTCGCGCCGACCCCCGACCTTGCTGCCCAGCGCGCGAAACTGCTCGCGCAGACCAACCCGCCGGTGCTCGGGGTACTCGACGGCGGACTGGAATCGCCGCATTTTACCGGGGCGGTCCATGCCGATGGCACCACCGTCCGCCAATTGGCGTTCATCATCGACCAGGCCCGCCGCGCCCGCGCCGCGCCGGTTCCCGCGGGCAAGCCGCTCGACGTGGTGCTCACCCAAAGCTCGTCGGGTTCGTTGATCTCGGCCCGGTCGGCCACCGCCCATGCCGGGCAATTGGTGCTGTTCATCCTCACCATCCTCCTCGCCGGGATGCTGCTGTCGCAATTGATCGAGGAGAAATCGAACAAGGCGATCGAGGTGATCGCCGCCGCGGTCCCGGTCGAATCGATCTTCATCGGCAAATTATTCGCCATGCTGGCGATGGCCTGGCTCGGGATCACGGTGTGGACCATCGCCGGCGCGGCGGGGATCGCCTTCTACCTCCCCGGCGGGCTGACCGCATTGCCCGCGCCGGCGGTCGGCTGGCCGACCTATATCGCGCTCGGGATCGTCTATTTCTCGATGAGCTATCTCCTCATCGGCTCGCTGTTCCTCGGCATCGGTTCGCAGGCCTCGACCGTGCGCGAGGTGCAGACCTTGTCGATGCCGGTGACGATGGCGCAGATGATGATCTTCGGCCTTGCCTCACTCGGCGTCGGCCACCCCGACAGCGCGAGCGCGATCGCCGGGGCGGTGTTCCCCTTGTCGTCGCCATTCGCGATGTTCGGCCGAGCCGCCGAATCGCCCGCGATCCTGCCCCATCTCGCGGCGCTGGCGTGGCAGATGTTGTGGGTCGCGCTGATCCTTCGCCTGTCCGCGCGCCTGTTCCGCCGCAGCGTCCTCAAGTCCGGCCCCGCGTTTCGATGGCCATGGCAGCGAAGGGCGGCGGCTTAACTTAGCCCCCCCTTGATGGGGAGGAGTCTGATCATGTCCGAAAACGACCCAAAGCAGACATTCGAAGCAGCCTACTGCGACTAAGCCTCTCCGCTACTTCGCCGTCTATAAGAGCTACGATACCAGCCCGCCTGACCTCGAGCGTTCGCTTCCCAGCCATTGCGCAGGTGGGGACACAAGTGCAGGATGCCCCCAGCCAACTGTGGTGTGCGGGTAGGGGTGGCCGTAAAAATGTTTCACCGATTGGCGTTGCTGTTGCTCCTCCCCGCCCTTGTGAGCGCGGCTCCGGCGCGGAAGGACAGCGGTCAGATCCGTGAGCGGAGACTGGCCTACACCGCCGCGATCGAGGCGCGTCAGCCAGACGTGATGCGGCGCTTTCTCGCTGAGGATATGGTGCAGCTAAGCAGCACCGCTGAGGTGATCGCCGGTCGCGAGACCGTCATCCAGAGCTACTCGGAGCATGAGTTCCGCAATCCCGCGTTCGTCGCCTACGAGCGGACGCCTGACACGGTTGCGATCAGCGACAATGGCCGCTTCGCGATCGAACGAGGGCATTGGCGGGGGCGGTTCCGGCTGCCGGGCGGCAGGATCACGGGCAATAGCGGCTTGTATCAAGCTGGGTGGATCAAGCGCGAAGGCGTCTGGTTGATCCGCACGGAAAGCTATGTCCGCCTCCACTGCGCCGACGAAAACGACTGCCCAAGATAGAACAGCGTCGCAGAAGTCTCCTCGTTTCGTGCGCAGACCACCGACCGCGAGACATTCGGCTGAGTGTCCGCTTTCCACCCAAAGCGGACATCGTCCAGCCGCACGCCTACCCAATCGCCGCCTTCGCCATGTCGGTCAGCTGGGCCATCAGCGCCTTGTGCGGGAACGGGCCGTGGCTGATCCGGGCGACTCCGGCGGCGGCCCAGTCGGCCTTGGGCGGGGCGCCGGGGAAGGCGATGGCGTTCAACGGCAGCGGCACTTCGCGAACCACCCGCTCGATATGCCGCGGGTCGGCGATTCGGGGGACGAAGAAACCGCTCGCCCCGGCATCGGCGAACGCCTTGCCGCGAACAATCGCCTCATCGATCAGCGCGTCGTCGGTGGCCTGATGCTTGAGCAGCAAGTCGGTCCGCGCGTTGATGAAGAAGTCATCGCCGACCGCGGCACGAATCGCGGCGATCCGGCGGACCTGCAGCTCCAACGGGTGAAGGCCGTCCTCGCCCATTTTGGCCCCGCCAATCACCTGATCCTCGAAATTGCACCCGACCGCGCCCGCCGCTTTCAACCGCGCGACATTGGCCGCGCCGGTCTCGGGATCGGCCGAATAAGCCCCCTCGAAATCGACCGCCAGCGGCACCTCGACCGCGTCGGCGATCCGCTTGGCATTGGCCAGTGCGAAGTCGATCGGCACCTGCTCGCCATCGGGCCAGCCATTGGCGTCGGCCACCGGGTGGCTCCCGGTCGCCAGTGCCTTGGCCCCCGCCGCGACGACCGCCAGCGCGCTGCCGACATCCCAGATGTTATAGAGGATCACCGGATCGCCCGGCACATGCAGCGCGGCGAAAGTGTCAAATTTGCTTATCGCGATCACTCCGCCGCCTGCTGGTAAAGCTCGAGCTTCACCCCGTCAGGGTCCATGATCCACGCGAACTTGCCATATTCATCGGCTTGCCGGTCGAGGATCGCGACCCCCTTCGCCTCCAGATCGGCGACCATCGCGTCAAGATCATCGACCCGCAAATTGATCATGAACGGCAAAGTGCTCGGCGCAAACTTGTCGCTGTCGGTCTTGAACGGGGTGAGCAGCGAAAAACCGTCCGGCGAATCATCCTTGAACGCGAACATCGGCCCCCACTCGCCGCCGACGCCGAGCGTCTCGAGATACCATTGCTTGGTCGCCGCGGGATCCGCGACCTTGGTGAAAATCCCGCCCAGCCCCGTCACCTTGGCCATCGCGAATCTCCCCGCCTAATGAACGAACCTCGCCACCACATCGCGGTACGAGCGCGAGACCTTCACCTGCGCGCCGCTCTCAAGCACCAGGAAGCATTCGCCGTTGGTATGCGGCTTGACCTGGCGGACGAGGTCGAGATTGACGATGGTCGAGCGATGGACCCGCTGGAAACGGCGCGGATCGAGCCGCTTTTCCAGATCCTTCATCGTCTCGCGCAGGATCAGCGTATTGTCGCCCGTCATGATGCACATGTAATCGCCCGCCGCATCGATCCGCTCGATCGTGTCGACGTCGACACGGAAGATCTGGCCCTGGTCGCGGATGTTGATCATCTTCTCGAAGCGGTTGGCCGCGGGTCCCTCGGCGCTGGTCGTTTCGGCCAGTTCCTCGGCGGCTTCGGGGGCATGCTCCTCGAGCGCTTCCTTCAATCGCTCGGCCTCCTCGGCGCCGCGTTTCTCCGCCAGCCGCTGGCGCACCCGGTCGAGCGTCGCCGCCAGCCGGTCTTCCTCGACCGGTTTCATGAGGTAATCCGCCGCCTGCGCCTCGAACGCGCGGATCGCATGTTCGCCATAAGCGGTGACGAACACGAACAATGGCGGCTCGACCTCCATCAGCCCCTGGACCACCGAAAATCCGTCGAAGCCCGGCATCTGGATATCGAGGAACACCAGATCGGGCTTGTGGGTCTTGATCGCCCGGATCGCCTCGCGGCCGTTGGCGGCGGTGGCGATGATCTCGACATCGTCATGCGCCTGGAGCCGCAATTGCAGCCCTTGGGTCGCCAGCGGTTCGTCGTCGACCAGGATGGTTCGGATGGTCATGCTGTGGCCTTTTTCATATGTGATCCTTCGGACCGTCGTCGAGCGGGATATCGATGATAACGCTGAAACCCCCATGTTCATTCGACCTGGTCGAAAATGCATGGCCGCCGCCATAGGCTTGCGCCAGACGGTCCTTGATGTTCGCCAGGCCGACTCCGGTCGACTGGTGCCCGCCGAACATTGCCGCTTCGCCGGCCCCGCTGTCGGCGACTTCGATCCTCACCCCGTGCCCCTGGCGCTCGGCCTTGATCCAGATTTCGGCCCCGGTCTCGCTCGGTGTGACGGCGTATTTGATCGCATTTTCGATCAATGGCTGGAGCAATAGCGACGGCAAGCGCGCGCCGATGGTCGAGCTGTCGATCTCGAAATGCGGTCGAAGCCGGTCCTCGAAGCGCATCTTCTCGATCTCGAGATACAGCTTCAGGGTCTCGACCTCCTGCGCCAGCGTGACCTGCGCGGTCGGCTCGTTGGCCAATGTATAGCGCAGGAACGACGATAGCCGGGCGAGCATCGCATTGGCCCGCTCGGTCTGTTTGAGCAGCACCAGGGTCGAGATCGAGTTTAGCGTATTGAACAGGAAATGCGGGTTCAATTGGTAGCGCAGCATCGCCAATTGCGCGCTCGACGCGGCGCTCTGGAGATGCGCTCGCTGATCGATCTCTTCCTCGAGCAGCAGGTAATAATTGATCCCGTAATAGAGCGCCGACCAGGCTACCAGCAGCACAAAATCGAGCAGCAGCGCGCCGAGATATTGCAGGCCGACCGGCTGGTAGTCGGGCTTGAGAAAAGTCACGTAACTCCACGTCTCGATCACCGAGAAGGTGCCCGCCGCGATCACCACCGTCGCGAACGACAGGATCAGCGTCCACAGCACCTTGATCGTGATCAGCCGGCGGAACAGGCTGGCCATGAGCAGGGTCAGCGAATAGCCCGTCGCGGTCAGCAGCAGCGTGTGGACGATGAACATCGCGCCCATCGAATTGGCCAGGCCCGACAGCGAGCGGAGGATGAAATAGCCGCCCCAGCCGATCGACTGGAGCACCCAGAAAGCGCGATTCTTGTCGTCGAAGAACGGCGCGTCGAGCCCGACTTGCTTGAGGATTGGCTTGGCCGGCCCCTTGGGCTTCGCCGCGATCGAGGCGAGGGCGACAGGTTCGACCGGAGGGCTGGCCGGTTCGAGCAGCCGGGCGCTATCGCTCGCCATGTTCAGCCTGTCCGACCCGTTGCCTGCATCGCATCGATATAGGCTAGCGTTCCGGGAAGCCCAAGCGATGTCCGAGGTTGATGAGCCCAATCGGGCCGAATGAAGCGAGCGGTTGTCAATCGTCTAGCTTGGTGAGCGCGGAGCCCTTGTGCATCGCGATATGGTCGGTCTTGCTGCTCTTGATCTCATATTGGGGGGCGTCCGGGGACGCATGGTGGGTATGGCCCTTATAGTCCACGTCGCGCTGGTGAACGCGAAAGATCGTGCCGCTGACGTGCCCGGCTTCGGAATTCCAGCGGACCTTGTCGCCGACCTTGAACCGTTCAACCATATCACCTCGCGCTGCCTTCAATCCGCACGCATGACCTACCATATCAACGCGGCACGATGCCATTGTTTCGGGATCGTCGCTTGAACCGATCGCAAGGAAATCTTTTGAGCCCGATAAATGCGCTGTTGGCGGACGTCCGCGCCTGTCGGGCCTGTTCCGACACGCTTCCGCTGGGACCGCGCCCGATCGTCCAGCTGTCATCGACCGCACGGATACTGATCGCCAGCCAGGCTCCGGGGACGAAAGTGCATGCTTCGGGCATCCCCTTTTCGGACGCTTCGGGCGACCGCCTGCGCGACTGGATGGGCGTGTCGAAAGACCAGTTCTACGATTCGAGCAGGATCGCCATCGTTCCCATGGGATTTTGCTATCCTGGCCGCTTGCCCAACGGCGGCGATGCGCCGCCGCGCCCCGAATGCGCGCCGCTGTGGCGCGCCAGATTGCTCGACCAGCTTCCGGAACTTCGACTGACCCTGCTGGTCGGCGGCTACGCGCAAATTCACGCCCTCGGCCCGGGCCGGGTGGCCGAGCGCGTCGGGGGCTTCCGCGAAGCTCCGCCGAACTATTTCCCGCTGCCGCATCCGTCGTGGCGATCGCGATCCTGGGCGACCAACAACCCGTGGTTCGAAGCAGAGGCAATTCCCGCGTTGCGCTCGGCTATCCGGCAAGCCTTCGCGTGACTCCAATCGACGTTCCCCCTGTCCATACGATCGGCCATTCGACGCGGACGATAACCGAATTTGTCGACCTGCTGAAGCTCGGCGGCGTCGAGATGGTGGTCGATATCCGCAGCATCCCAAGATCGCGGACCAATCCTCAGTACAACCTCGATACGCTGCCCGGCGCGCTTGCCTCCTGGCAGATCGGACACACGCAAATCGCGGAGTTGGGCGGCCTGCGCAAGAAATCGAACACTATTGCGCCGGACGTCAACGGTTTCTGGACCAACCAGAGCTTCCACAATTATGCCGACCATGCGCTTTCGGACGAGTTTCATCGCGGGCTTTCGCGTCTCGAGGAACTCAGCCTGGAGCGTCGCTGCGCAATCATGTGCTCGGAAGCCGTCTGGTGGCGTTGTCATCGGCGGATTGTCTCCGATTACCTCCTTCATTCCGGGCGAAACGTGTTCCACATGATGGGTCCGGCACGTGTCGAGGAGGCAGTGATGACCAAAAGCGCGGTGGCGGCGTTGGATGGGCTGATCTACCCGCTGGGCGCCCAACGCAGTTCCGATGCCGAAAAGGAGGGATTGGCGCGCCCCGCTCGGCGGGTCTAGGAGGACACGATGGAACATTCTCCCGACCAGGCGACCTTTCGCCACATGGACGAAGGCACCGCCGAGGATTGGGCGATCATCGGCCAGCATTTCGTGCCGTTCGCCGGCCAGCTCGCCGACCGAGTGCTGACCCATCTCAAAATCCTCGACGGCGATTATGGCGGCTTCCCGATCGACCGGCTGCAGCACAGCCTGCAGACCGCGACCCGCGCCCATCGCGGCGGCGAGAGCGAGGAATATGTCGTCGCTGCTCTGCTCCATGACATCGGCGACACGCTCGGCAGCTACAATCACCCCGATATTGCAGCGGCGATCGTCAAGCCGTTCGTGAGCGACAAATTGCACTGGATGGTCGAGCATCACGGCATCTTCCAGGGCTATTATTTCTTTCACTACATCGGGTTGGACCGCGACATGCGCGACAATTTCCGCGGCCACGAACATTATGAGGATACCGCGCGGTTCTGCGAACTGTACGACCAGACCGCGTTCGACGCGTCCTACGACGCCGCCCCGCTCGACTTCTTCGAACCGATGGTGCGCCGGGTGCTGTCGCGCCCGGTCAACAGCGTTTACCGAGCGGTCGGCGAATCCGGTTAGGAGAATGAGCGTGTTGAATAAATCGATGCTCGGCGCTGCCGTGCTGCTGCTCGGCGCGTGCCAGCAAGCGGCAAGCCCCGGCGCGGCCCCCAAAGCCGCCGCCGCCGCAATCGCGCCGATCCTCGCCACGCCCGATGCCCTTGATGTCCACAGTTATGCCAAACCGCTCGAGGCGCGGGTGACGCACATCGCGCTCGACCTCGGAGTGGACTTCGATGCCAAGCGCATCACCGGCACCGCGACGCTCGATATCGAGGCCAGGCCCGATGCCAAGTCGATCATCCTCGACGACAAGGGGCTCGAGATTGCCAAGATCCCGCCGCCGACGGAACGCCGCTGACGTACAAGGTCGGCGCGGCCGACCCCAACCTTGGCAGCCCGCTGGAGATTTCCATCGGCACGGCGCGCAAGATCGTCATCACCTACAAGTCGGCGCCCGACAGCGGCGCGCTGCAATGGCTGACCCCGGCGCAGACCGTCGGCAAGCAATATCCGTTCCTGTTCAGCCAGGGCGAATCGATCGAGAACCGGAGCTGGATCCCGACTCAGGATTCGCCCGGGATCCGCCAGAGCTGGGAAGCAAAAATCCGCGTCGCCAAGCCGCTCACGGCCCTGATGTCCGCGCCCAAGGCGGCCGAGCCGGTCGCCGACGGCGATGCCCGCATCTTCTCGTACAAGATGGATCACCCGGTCGCGTCCTACATGATCGCGATTGCGGTCGGCGACCTTGCCTTTCGCGACCTTGGCCCGCGCACCGGGGTGTGGACCGAGCCGGGAATGCTCGACAAGGCGGCCGCCGAACTGTCCGACACCGAGAAGATGGTCGCCGCCGCCGAGAAGCTTTACGGGCCTTACGCCTGGGGTCGCTACGACATGCTGGTGCTTCCGCCGTCCTTCCCGTTCGGCGGAATGGAAAATCCGACGCTGACCTTCCTCACGCCGACGTTTATCGCTGGCGACAAGAGCCTCACCAGCCTGGTCGCGCATGAGCTGGCGCATAGCTGGTCGGGTAACCTCGCGACCAACGCCACCTGGGCCGATTTCTGGCTCAACGAAGGCATGACCACTTATGCCGAGCGGCGCATCGTCGAGGAGGTTTACGGCCCCAAGATGGCGGTCCAGCAGGTCGCGCTAGGGATCGACGCGCAGGACAAAGCGATAATCGAGGCCAGCGGCCCGACCGGCCCCGACACGCGTCTCCACCTCGACCTCAAGGGCCGCCATCCCGATGACGGGCTGACCGATATCGCCTATGAAAAAGGCGCCGCCTTCCTGCGCATGATCGAGGCCAATGTCGGGCGTCCGGCGTTCGACGCCTGGCTCAAGGGCTGGTTCGACCGCCACCGCTTCCAGCCGGTGACCTCGGCGCTGTTCCTCGCCGATCTTCGCGCCAACCTGATCAAGGGCGACCAGTCGCTGGAGGCCAGGCTCAAGCTCGACGAGTGGGTATACCAGCCCGGAATCCCGGCCAATGCGATTGCCGCCGACCCCCAGGCCTTCGCCCCGGTCGATGCCGCGAGCAGCGCCTTCGCCAGCGGCGGCGCGCCCGATGTCGCGGCGTGGAACGGTTATACCACCGACGAGCGGCTGCGATTCCTCAACCGCCTGCCGCGCAAGCAGGATCATGCCCGGCTCGATGCGCTCGCTTCGGCCTTCGCGCTCAATTCGACCATCAACAATGAAGTGCTGTTCGCCTGGCTCGATCTCGCGACCCAGAATCGCTACGATCCGGCGGTCCCGGCGCTGACCGCCTTCCTCACCTCGGTCGGACGCGGCAAATATGTCCGGCCGCTCTACAAGACGCTCTACGCGGACCCCGTCTGGGGCCGGCCGATCGCCCAAAGGCTCTATGCCCAGGCGCGGCCGATGTACCACCCGCTCGTCACCCGCGATGTCGATAAATTCTTGGCCGGAAAATAACCGCGAATTCCTCCGAAAGGATCACGTCCTTAACCGCGCATAAACGCTCTTCCGCTATCGGTTTGGCACCAGCCAACAAGTGGATGACGGATGTACGAAGCTCCTGATCGGTATAAGCGCATGGTTTCTGCCCGGCTTCCGGGCGGGGAATCGCTTGCGCTAAGTACCCAGGACGGAAGCGACAATGCCTCGCCGCTCCGCGATGCGCAGCTGATCGCGCGCGCCCAAATGGCGCTGTTTTTCGCCGGCGCGAACATCATTGCGGCGCTGCTGATCGTCGGCAGCCTGATGACCAATCTGCCCTCGACCACCTTGTTCATCTGGGTCGGGTCGGTGGTCGCGGTCAATTTGGGCGCACTGCACATTGCGCGGACCCAGGCGATCACCAATGTCGGCCGCTCGGGGCGCAAGGTGCCGCAATGGTTCCTGGTCGGCGACGTAGTGCTTCGCGCCGCGGTATGGCTCAGCTTGCCGTTATATTATTTCCCCTCGCTCGACCCGGGCAGCCAGTTGGTCACCGCCTCGCTGATTTCGGGCCTGGGCATTGCCGCGCTTGGGCTGGTGGTGATCCCGAATTGCGTCAACGGCTGGCTGGCGAGCTTCACCGCTGGCCTGTGCTTCGCTCTGTTCACCGCGCATGACGCGATGCCGTTCCTCAACAAGCTGCAAATCCTGTTCACGCTGGGCGTGGCCGTGGTCGGCGTGTTCGCGGTTGCTCGCTGGGCGTTCCGCCAGCTGCAGAGCAATGCCGACATGGGCTCGGCCAGCGAAAGCGCCTCGCTCCTGCTCCAGGAATATGAGCAGCGCGGGGTCGGCTGGCTGTGGCAGGTCGATGCCGAAAATCGCGTGACCTACATCTCCTCGCGGATGACCGCCTTGCTCGGCCGCCCGGCCAGCGCCTTGCTCGGTCATTCGCTTCCATCGCTGCTCGGCGGCCATGCCGAGCTCGGCCGAATCCTGCTCGAACGCCAGGCGTTCAGCTCGCTCGAAATGGAATTGAAGACCGCTCGCGGGCCGCGCTGGATTTCGATCGCCGGCGATCCGATCGTCGACACCGCCGGCCGGTTCGAGGGGTTTCGCGGGGTCGGCTCGGACATCACCGAAATCCGCCACACCCAGGAGCGGCTGACCCATCTCGCCAACATGGACGTCTTGTCCGGCCTGCCCAATCGCGGCCGGGTCCGCCAGTTGCTCGGTGAGGCGCTGGGCGTCGCAACCGCCAGCAATGTGCCGTGCGCGATCATGTTCCTCGATCTCGACGGCTTCAAGCCGGTTAACGACACCTTTGGCCATCCCAAGGGCGACGCGGTGCTCAAGGCGGTCGCCAAGCGGCTGGTCGACCAGGTCGGCGCCGACGGCCATGTCGGGCGCATGGGCGGCGACGAATTCGCCATCGTCGTGACCGACGCGCAGAGCCGCAAGCAGGTCGAGATGCTCGCCGATTCGATCATCAATTCGGTCGCCCAGCCGTACATGATCGACCAGACCGAGATCCGCATCGGGGTCTCGATCGGCTGCGCGTTCGGGCCGATCGACGGGGCGACGGTCGACGATCTGATCCTCAAGGCCGACCTTGCGCTGTATCAAGCCAAGGACGGCGGGCGCGGAGTCGCCAAATATTTCTCGGCCGAATTGCAGTTCGAGCAGGACGACCGGATCCGGCTCGAGAATGACCTTCGCCAGGCGATCGCCTCGCACCAGTTTCACCTGATGTTCCAGCCGCTGGTCGACGCCAAGACCCAATCTTTGGTTGGGTTCGAGGCGCTGATTCGCTGGAACCACCCGAAGCGCGGGCTGGTCCCGCCGCCGGTGTTCATCCCGGTGGCCGAGGAAGCCGGGCTAATGGGCGCGATCGGCGAATGGGTGATCGACGAGGCGTGCCGCGCGGTCGCCACCTGGCCCGAGCCGATCACCATGGCGATCAACATCAGCCCCAAGCAGATCATCATGCCGGCGCTGCCCACCATCGTCAGCCAGGCCTTGTCGCGCTACAAATTGCCCGGCAACCGGCTCGAACTGGAAGTAACCGAGGGCGTGTTCCTCGGCGACGAGAATGCCACGCTCGATGTGTTGAAGCGCCTGCGCTCGCTCGGAGTGGGGATCGCGCTCGACGATTTCGGCACTGGCTACTCGTCGATCGGCTATTTGAACAAGGCGGTGTTCCACAAGTTGAAGATTGACGGCAGCTTCGTCCGCGCCGCCGGCACCCGGCCGGAGAATATCGCGATCATCCAGTCGATCGTCCAGCTCGCCAAGAGCTTCCGCATGAATGTCACTGCCGAGGGCGTCGAGACCGCCGAGGATTTCGAGCGGATGCGCGACCTCGGGGTCGACACGATCCAGGGCTATCTGTTCGGCAAACCCTTGTCTTACGAGCGCGCCAACCAGATGGTGGCCGGAATCGGCTCGAAGAAGAAGGTCGGCTGAGCCGCGACGGCGAAACTTGACCCTGGATGGCTTGCAGCTACCGCGAACCGTGCATAAGCTTTGAAAGTCTGGGCGTGTCCCTCGACCCGCCGGATCCCTTGGGCACCTATGTCTTCGTTGCCAGCGTGACCGATCAGGTCGCGAAAAAAACCATTGAGCTGCGCGCCGCAATCGAGGCGCGGTAACGTGGTGTCAGAGGCACGCCAGAATGCGTTTGCCCACGCAAACCCTCACCACCGCGCGGCGATAAACTCCTTTGCGCGGTCATATTCGTAGGTCGTGACCCGCCCGTCCCGGTCTCCGTCGGCCAGCTCCTTGAACGCCGCCAGCGCGGGCTGCGCTTCGTAAAGCGTCAGCCAGCCGTCATGATTGCTGTCATATAATCGCACCGCCCAGGCCTTGATCGTCGGGTCGCGGTCAAACAAGCTATTGGCGCCCGGATTGACCGGCGTGTTCGCCGCGATCGCCGCCTGTGCCGCAATTCCGATGATCATTCCCAGCATCGCTCACGCTCCTCGCTTCACGCCCGCTCTCCCGCCAAAACGCACGGGGCCGCGCTTATTTCCCCCCTGGTTCACCCGTCGCCCCGAGCGCCTCGCGAACGGCGGCGTCGAGCGCATCGGGGCGGAACGGCTTGGCCAGCATTTGCGCGTGGGGCGCGGCGTCGCTGATCGCCGCGCTTTCGCTATAGCCGGAGACGAACAATATTGGCTGGCCGGGAACCGCTTTGAGGATCCGTGCCGCGACCTCGCCGCCCGACAGGCCGGGCATCGCATAGTCGAGAATCACGAGGTCGGGTCGCTCCTCGGCGAACAGCGCGAGGCCCGACTCGCCGTCGGCGGCATCGCGCACCCGATAGCCATAATCGCCGAGGCTGGCGGTGATGAAGTCGCGCACGTCGCGGTCGTCGTCGATCACCAGGATCGACGCGTTGCGGATTGCCGGTTCGCCATCGGGCACTGCTTCCTTCGCCGAGTCGCTTTCGGCGTCGTCATCGGCGCCCTTGAAGTACAGGCGGATGGTGGTGCCTTCGCCCGGAACGCTGTCGATCCGCGCCGTCCCGCCCGACTGGCGAGCGACCCCATAGACCATGCTCAGCCCGAGCCCGGTGCCCTTGCCGACCTCCTTGGTGGTGAAGAACGGATCGAATGCGCGCGCTACCACATCCGGGGTCATCCCGGTGCCGGTGTCGCTCACCGCAAGCTCGATATAATCGCCATCCGCCAGTTCGGGATCATCGACGATCCCGACCGCGGTGGTGACGATCCCAAGCTCGCCGCCGTCGGGCATCGCGTCGCGCGAATTGATCGCCAAATTGAGTACCGCAAGCTCGAGCTGGGTCGGGTCGGCCATCACCGGCATTTTCGCCTCATGAAGCGAGATTTTCTTCACGATCGTCGGCCCCAATACGTTGCGCAGCAGCGGGCGCATCGCCTCGATCAACGGCGCGACATAGGTTGGCTTGACCTCCAGCCGCTGGACCCGGCTGAACGCCAGCAACTGGGCGGTCAGCCGCGCGCCGCGCTCGGCCGCGGTCAATGCATTGGTGGCGTAGCGCTTCAATCTCTCGTCGGTGACGTTGCGAGCGATCAGGTCGAGCCCGCCGACCACCACTGTCAGCAGATTGTTGAAATCGTGCGCGATCCCGCCGGTCAGCTGGCCCAGTGCTTCCATCTTCTGGCTCTGGCGCAATTGCTCCTGCGCGCCCTTCAACTCGGTGATGTCGCGCGCCTCGGCGAGCAAATAGATGATCTTGCCCGCCTCGTCGCGGATCGGCTGGATCGAATAATCGAGGTAAGCGGTCGGAACGCCTACGCGCTCCATCTTGAACTCACCGTTGAACGGTTCGCCTTTGGCGGCGCTCGCAATCGCATGCTTCATCGCCGGAATATGCTCGGGATACGCCAGCATGGTTGGCGCGTCCCACATCTTGCCGCCGAGCGAGCGATCGGGATTGGGGTCGCGCCAGCTGGTGCTGACCCGGTTGATCTCGAGGATCGTCCCGTCGGGTTCGAGCAGCACGATCACTTCGAGCACGGTATCGAAAATCGCCCGGACCCGCGCTTCGCTGGCTTGCAATTTGGCGGTCCGGTCCTCGACCAGCCGGCGCAGTTCGAGCTCCGATTCCTTGGCCAGAGTGATGTCGCTCGAGACGCCGATATAACCCACCAGGTCGCCGTCGGGGCCGAACCGCGGCTGCGATACCGCGCGCATCCAGCGCCATTCGCCCGGCCGCGCCTCGAACCGCGCCTCGGTGGTGAAACTGCCCCCGCTCGCTTCCCCGGCGATTGTATCGGCGATGATCTTCGCTCGGTCGTCGGGGTGAACCCGCTCCATCCAGTCGATCCGCCGCGCGTCTTCCGCGCCGACCCCCATTAGCTCGATATAAGCCTGGTTGACGAAGTCGCGGCTGCGGTCGAGCCGAGTGACCCACATCGGCACCGGCGCCGAATCGGCGATCCTCCGGAATCGCGCTTCGCTTTCCCTGAGCGCACGTTCGGCGACGCGTTGCTCGGTGACATCGCTGATCAGCATCACCACACCGAACACCGTGCCGTCGGGTTGGCGCTGCGGCAGATACTCCGACTGGATCGCCAGCGGCCCGCGCTCCGGATGGTCGAACTCGGCGGCGAACCACTGCCGCTCGCCGGCCAGCGCGCCCTCGATCATCGGCCGGCGATCGGCCATCACCAGGGGGTCGAGCACCTCGGTCATGGTCCGCCCGATCATCTTGCTGCGCGGCCAGCCGAGGAAGTTGGCCAGCGCCTGGTTGACGAACCGATAGCGAAGCTCGCGATCGACGAATGCCATCGCCATCGGCAGCGCATCGCCGATCGCCAGCATCTGCCCAAAATCGAACGTCCCGGCGCGGCCACCGTCCGCGCCGCCCGACGATTCGCTGTTCCGCTCGCGCGCCATGCTTCGTGAATTGTCCCTTCTGGCAGCTTGAGACAATAACCAAGCACCGCCATTGCCGTTCCGCGCCGAGCGCCCCATCTCGCGTCCCAACCGATCGACAGGAGCGCCTGATGGCCGACCAGACCTACACCCCGCCCGCCGTCTGGACGTGGGACTCGCCGAGCGGCGGCAAGTTCGCCAGCATCAACCGCCCCACCGCCGGCCCGACCCACGACCGCACCCTCCCCGTCGGCCAACACCCGCTCCAGCTGTACAGCCTCGGCACCCCCAACGGGGTCAAGGTCACGATCATGCTCGAGGAATTGCTCGCGCTTGGCCACCAAGGCGCGGACTATGACGCGTGGCTGATCGACATCTCCGAGGGCGACCAGTTCGGCTCGGGCTTCGTCGGCGTGAACCCCAACAGCAAGATCCCCGCCCTGCTCGACCGCACCGACCCCGACCATCCCCAGCGGGTGTTCGAAAGCGGCGCGATCCTGCTCTACCTCGCGGAGAAGTTCGGCGCGCTCCTCCCCGCCAACCCTGCCGCGCGCACCGCCGCTTTGTCGTGGCTGATGTGGCAGATGGGCTCGGCCCCGTTCCTTGGTGGCGGCTTCGGCCATTTCTACGCCTACGCGCCCGAGAAATACGAATATCCGATCAACCGCTACGCGATGGAGGCCAAGCGCCAATATGACGTGCTCGACCGCCACCTCGCCAACCACGAATATATGGCCGGCGCCGATTACAGCATCGCCGACATCGCGATCTGGCCGTGGTATGGCGCGGTCGCGCTTGGCCAGGCCTATGGCGACGCCGCGACCTTCCTCGGCCTCGCCAATTACACCAACGTCCGCCGCTGGATCGACCAGCTCGCGCAGCGCCCCGCGGTCCAGCGCGGCCGCCGCATCAACCGCATCCCGAGTGAGACCGAGCCCGATTTCGTCCGCGAGCGCCACACCGCCGCCGGCCTGGATTAGGCACTTTCCGCTTTCCTACGGCGAACCTATGTGGTTCAACCTGTGCGATGAACGATTCGCCATCAAACCCCGCCGACCCCGCCAGCGCCCAGCCCACCTTGGTCTCGGTTATCTGCGATCAGTGCCGCGCCACCGGCATGGCGGGCGATGCGGCATTTTCGGCAATCCCCGATATCCTCGCCTTTGATCCGGTGACGCGCCGCGCCCACGTCAACAATTGGACCGCCGAGCATCAGCGTGCGTTCATTGCCGCGCTGGCCATCACCGGCTCTCCGCGTCAGGCGGCGCGGATCCTCGGGCGGCACATGTTCGGCGCCCAGCAATTGCGCACCGCGCGCGGCGGCAAGAGCTTTTCCGACGCCTGGGATGCCGCGCTGGAGGTCGCCCGCGACCGCGAGTTCGCCCGCATCCACGCCAATCTGTCGGCCTTGTCGGCGGAGCGCACCGCCAGCGATGCGCTAGCCCCAGGGAGCGGCATCCTCCGCTCCACCAACCCGTTCGATAACGACCCGGCGGACAGCGAGGACAGCGATCGCCGCGACTATCTCGAAAGCCGCTTGCGAATCCGTGAGCGCCTGACCAGGGCGCGCCGGCTGCTGCTCGCCATTGTGAGCGAGGATCCGGCCAAGCGCGCCGCGTGGGAAGTGCTGGTCGGCCCGGTCGACTGGGACCGCGCCAGCCGCCACGAATCGCAAGCCGACGAGCCGTTCGATAATCCGGAGGCTGAGGGCTATGACATCAACCCCCACAACTTCACCAAGCCAGTCTTGCTGCTGACCGCGGAGGCCGGCCTGCTCCCCGACATCCTCGGCGGCCCCGACGCCCTCGCCCCCCTACGCGCCATCGTCGCCGCGCGGGACGCGGGCGAAGAAGAACCGGAGGAAGAGGAGGAGGGAGAAAGGGAGAACCAATGA
>JBBRTO010000045.1:0-16941 GCA_038244345.1 Sphingomonadales bacterium
GCGGCGGCGACGGCACCGAACGCTTTGTGCATGGTGTTTGACGCCAGCAATAGACCTTCGGCACCGGCTGCCTTGAGCCGTTCGGCGGCGCCGACAACCATAGCGTTGGCGGCATCCCAATCGCCGCCAGCCTGGCAAGCGGCATAGTCGGCGAAATCGAGACTTTCGATAACGAGCCGCGCGCTGTGCAATCCGCCCAGCCGCTGCGCGAGCGCTTGGTTGATCTGGTTGTAATAGAGCGCGGTCGAGTACCAGCTCGTGCCGCCGACGATTCCAAGCTTCTTCACGCTTTAGCCTCCCCGGACGCGCCCCAGCCGGTTCCGGCTGGGGGCTTCAACCCAGATGCGATGGCTCGGAGCGTAATGGGAAATGCCTGTTAACCCAAGGCGTTAACGGTCGACTTTGTGAACTTTTTTGGGACAGTTTTTAGCCGAGTGCTTTGACGATTTCCTCGACCATCTTCTTGGCATCGGACAGCAGCATCATCGTATTGTCGCGATAGAAGAGTTCGTTATCGACCCCGGCATAGCCAGCCCCGCCCATCGAGCGCTTGATGAACAGCACAGTGCGCGCTTTCTCGACGTCGAGCACCGGCATGCCGTAGATCGGACTGGTCTTGTCGGTCTTGGCGGCGGGGTTGGTGACATCGTTGGCGCCGATCACGAAGGCGACGTCGCATTGCGCGAACTCGCTGTTGATATCCTCCAGCTCGAACACTTCGTCATAGGGCACGTTGGCCTCGGCGAGCAGGACATTCATGTGCCCCGGCATCCGGCCGGCGACGGGGTGGATGGCATATTTGACCTCGACCCCCTTGGCCTTGAGCTTGTCGGCCATTTCTCGGAGCACATGCTGCGCCTGCGCCACCGCCATTCCGTAGCCCGGAACGATGATCACCTTGTCGGCCTGCTCCATCAGGAACGCGGCGTCCTCGGCCGAGCCGCGTTTATAGGGGCGGTCGATCGCTTCCGCTCCGCCCGTGGCGGCCACCGCGCCGAACCCCCCGGCGATGACGCTGATGAAGCTGCGGTTCATCGCGCGGCACATGATGTAGGAAAGGATCGCGCCCGAGCTTCCGACCAGCGCGCCGGTGATGATCATCGCGCTATTGTGCAGCGTGAAGCCCATCGCCGCTGCGGCCCAGCCCGAGTAACTGTTGAGCATGCTCACGACCACCGGCATGTCCGCTCCGCCGATCGGAATGATCAAGAGGAAGCCGATGGCGAACGCCAAGGCAGTAACCGTCCAGAAGATCCACGGTGCCTGGTCCTGGGTGAAATACGCAATCAGCCCGAGGATCGCGACCAAGGTACCGAGATTGAGCACATGGCGCAGCGGAAGCAGGATCGGAGAGCCCGACATGTTGCCGTTCAACTTGAGGAAGGCGATCACCGATCCGCTGAACGTGATCGCACCGATGGCAACGCCAAGGCCCATTTCGACGCGGCTGACGGGCAGGATCGCACCCGCGGCATCGACGATCCCGAACGCTTCGGGATTGAGGAACGCCGCCGCGCCGACCAGCACCGCCGCCATGCCGACCAGGCTGTGGAAAGCAGCCACCAGTTGCGGCATCGCGGTCATCTGGATCCGCCGCGCGGTGACGAGACCGATCGCGCCGCCAATGGCGATGGCCGCGCCGATTTCGACCAGGCTGGCAACTTGGTGGACGAGCAACGTCGTCACCATCGCGATGGTCATGCCGGCCATGCCGAAGCGATTGCCGCGCTGGCTGGTCGCGGGGCTCGACAAACCGCGCAATGCGACGATGAAACAGATGCCGGCGATCAGGTAGGCAATGAGCACCCAGGCCGGGGTCGCTGCGGCGGCCTCCATCCTAGCGTTCCTTCTTCTTGTACATCGCGAGCATCCGCGCGGTGACGGCGAAGCCGCCGAAGATGTTGACCGACGCCAGCGTAACCGCGGCGAGACCGAGCCATTTCGCGGTCGGGCTGCCCGCTGCCGCCGCCGCGATCAGCGCGCCGACGATGATCACGCTGGAAATCGCGTTGGTCACCGCCATCAGCGGAGTGTGGAGTGCCGGGGTCACCGACCAGACGACGAAATAGCCGACGAAGCAGGCCAGCACGAAGATCGACAGGATCGAAATGAAGTCCATTTGGCCTCCTCAAGCCGCGCGAAAGGTCCCAAAGGTCGCAGTGTCCCCGCATGCGCGTGCGCCCTCGCGCACGAAGACCGGCCCGCCGGTTGAATATCCAGATTGCGTTCGGCCCCGCGTCATGACGACTGCATGGCACAGGTTCGGGGCTGTAGGACAGCGACTTTTCCGAGGCGCCGCGTCGGGCAGGAACGGTCGGCGCCACAGTGGACCAATTCCGGTCGTTAACGGCGCAAATTTAATGCACGGTTTCCGATTTAATAACCTTTATCGCGCATGAAGGCGACGAAAGGATATTCGTGCCGGCAAACGTGCCAATCGCGACCGAATCGCACCGCCAGCGGCTCAAGCTGCTGGTCTGGCCGTTGCTGTTCGCCTTGCTGTTCGGTTTTGCCGACTTCGGTGAACCCGTCGAGAACACTCTTCGCACTGCGCGCAACGCGGTGAACCAACATCCGGTCAGCGGTGATATCGTTCTAGTCGAAATCGACGAAAAGAGCCTTCGCCAGATCGATAACTGGCCGTGGACGCGCGCCAAACAGGCGGAATTGCTCGATACGATCGACCGGATGGGCGCGAAGCATATCGTGTTCGACATCCTTTACACCGGACCGAGCGGCGAGGCCGACGATCGAGATCTGGCCGAGGCAATCGAACGGTCGGGCAAGGTGACGCTTGCCGCACAGACACGGTTGGGGGAGCAGGAAGGCAAGCAGAACCAGGGTCTGCCCATGCCGGCGTTTGCGAAGCATGCCACTGTCGCGTCAATCGCATGGCTGTATAATTGGCAGGGGACGGTGTGGAAGCTGAACCATGCGACAAAATTCGACGGCCAAACACTTCCGTCGCTCTCAAGCAGCATTGCAGGCAGCGACGGGCCGGCGGACCGTCAGTATATGGTCGATTACAGCCTTGACGTTGACAGCGTACCACGGATCAGCGCCGCCGATTTGCTCACCGGCAATGTTGATCCGGCGCGGGTGCACGGCAAGACCATAGTAATTGGGACGACTGCCTTCCAACTCGGTGACCAATTCAACGTCCCGGGCCGGGGCAAGCGCGGTGGTGTCCTCATCCATATCCTCGGGGCGGAAACGCTCAAAGCAGGCCCACCGATCGACCTCGGATGGATGCCTGGCTTGGCTCTGGCACTCGCGGTAAGCATCGCCTGCCTTCTGCGTCGCCGGACAATTCCATTGGCGCTCGGCGCGGGAGCGCTTCTGATGCTGCCGATAATGCTCGAAGCGCGATTGCTGTTCGTCGATGTGACACCCGGTCTGTTCCTGATCGCGGTGATTGCATCGCGATTGGCGTGGGCGCGGTCGCGGTCGCTTGGACTGGTGCATGCCTTGACCGGCCTGCCCAACCTCGCGGCTTTGGCGACCGACAAGCGCGGGCGCGACCTGCCTTTGGTCGCGGTGCGGGTGCATAATTTTGCTGAGATCGCTTCGACCCTCAATGCCGCCAGCGAGAAGCAATTCGTCGAGCAACTCGTCGCCCGGCTCGGCCTGGGCGACCGCCAGCGGGTGATTTTCCAGGGCGACGAAGGGATTTTCGCCTGGTTCGCCGACAAGGGCACGCCGTTCGCCAACCATCTCGAAGCGCTTCACGCCTTGTTCCGTTCGCCGGTCCGGGTCAGCGGGATCAATTATGACGTTGCACTGAGTTTCGGGATCGAGATTGGCAGCAGCCGTTCGGTGTCGAGCCGCCTCGGCAGCGCTTTGGTCGCCGCCGACGAAGCCGACCGCGAGAATCTCAAATGGAAATTCCACGATCCGGCGCGGCTCGAGGAAGTGCCATGGCGCCTGTCGCTGCTGTCGCAACTCGACGCTGCAATCGACGACGGTCAGGTGTGGCTGGCGTACCAGCCCAAGCTCGATCTCAAGACCCGGCGGACGGTCGGCGCCGAGGCGCTGGCGCGCTGGACCCACCCCGAGAAAGGTCCGATCAGTCCGACCGAATTCGTCACCGCCGCCGAACAGAGCGACCGGATCGAGAAGCTGACCGACTTCGTCCTCGACCAGGCGATCGGCGCCGCAGCCGAACTCGCCCGCAAGGGGTATGATTTCGGGATCGCGGTCAACCTCTCGGCGCGGATGCTGAACGACCGGCAATTGCCCGAACGCGTGTCCGCCGTTCTCCGCCGCCACAGCCTCGGCGCCGACAAACTCACGCTCGAACTGACCGAGACCGCGGCGATTTCGGGCAGCGGCAATGGCATCGACCTACTCGCGCGGCTGCGTGAGCTCGGGGTGAGGATCGCGATCGACGATTACGGCACCGGCCTGTCGACGCTCGACTATCTCAAGAAAATGCCGGCGAGCGAGATCAAGATCGACCAGAGCTTCATCAAGACAATGCGCGACAACCGTTCCGACCTGATCATGGTCCAGTCGACCATCGCCCTGGCCCATTCGCTCGGTCGGACCGTGGTGGCGGAAGGTGTCGAGGACCCGCACAGCCTCGAGCAATTGCGCCAGATGGACTGCGACATCGCCCAGGGATTCATCGTCGGCCGACCGATGAGCTTCGACGAAATGGTCCGCCGATTGAAGAGCGAAAGGAAACGCAGCGCCGCCTGAATTCGGACCAAATACTTAATCGTTTGATAACCATATCGATTAAGGTTAATAATGCGCCTGTGCCGATGCGATTCGCACCGATGAACAGGGGTTTGATATGACCAAGCGTCCGAATGGTAAGGGTTTCTGGGGTTGGCTGCTCGGCCAAGGCTGGGGCGGCGGCGGAAGCGGCGGCTGATCCAGACTAAAACTCTGAACTAAAACGAAAAGACCGGGAGGGCATCGCCTTTCCGGTCTTTTTTTTTTGGCATTTTGCGGTCGCCGAGCGACGTCTTCGGCAGTCGTTCAAGTGGTCAAGCAGGGGTTGCTGTGGCCGATTCGATTCGGGGCGCGACTCGAAGCGCAATCACGATCTCATCATCGTCGGGAAGTATTGGAGCCGCGCTTTCCTTGTCCCAGAAGGCGTTGAGGAAGTTGTAGAGATTGCGCGCATAGAGCGCCGACGAATCGGCCGCGAGGCTCCGCGCCAGCTGCACCGCGCCGACGATCGTTACCCCATGACGAACGACATTCTCGCCGGGGACGCAGCCTTCGACGTTGCCGCCGGCCTCCGCCGCCAAGTCGACCACCACGCTGCCTTGGCGCATCGTCGCCAGCTGGGCATCGCTGATCAACCGCGGCGCGGGCCGACCGGGGATCAGGGCGGTGGTGATGACGATGTCCTGCTTGGCGATATGGCTCGACACCAGTTCAGCCTGCGCCGCCTGATACTCGGGGGACATTTCGCCGGCATAACCGCCCTGCCCCTCGCCCTCGATCCCCGCAACATTCTCGACGAAGATTGGTTTTGCGCCGAGCGACATGATCTGCTCGCGGGTGGCCGAGCGGACGTCGGTGGCGCTGACCTGAGCGCCGAGGCGCTTGGCGGTGGCGATCGCCTGCAATCCGGCGACCCCGACGCCCATCACGAACACCTTGGCCGGACTGACCGTGCCAGCCGCAGTCATCATCATCGGGTAAGCCCGGCCATAGGCGCTGGCCGCGTCGACCACCGCTTTGTAGCCGGCAAGGTTGGATTGCGACGAGAGGATGTCCATCGACTGGGCGCGGGTAATGCGCGGCATTTTCTCCATCGCCAGCGGGTCGAGCCCGGCGCTGGCATAAGCCGCAATGTCGTCGGCGCGGCGGGCGGGATCGAGCGCGCCGACCAGCAGCGCGCCTTTGGCCGCACCGTTGATGCTTGCCGGATCGGGGCCGGAAACGGCGAGGATGATCCCCGCGTCCTTCAGCGCTGCGGCACGATCGGCGATCGTCGCGCCGGCGGCTTCATAGTCGCTGTCGGCGACCCCGGCCGTTTCGCCAGCGCCGCGCTCGACGCTGACCTCGGCGCCAAGCGCGATATACTTCTTGACCGTCTCGGGGACGGCGGCGACCCGGGTTTCGGGGGCCGTTTCCCTGAGGACCGCGATCTTCACGCCGCCCGCGCTCAATTGCTGATGAGGTAGATGACGACAGCGGAGATGATCGCGACGGCGATGACCGACCATTTCAGCAGGTTGAGAAACCCGGCATAATCGCGAGCGTGGACATTGTTGTTCGGTTCGTTGGAAGCTTGCGGTGTGGTGTCGGCCGCCATGTCAGTCCCCTGATGGTGGTTGGTTCGCGCCGGTCTTATCAACCACTGCGCCAGCCCCCAAGCGCTTTGTGCGTCGCCTTAAGCCCGCCTTTACCCCTCGGCATTAGAATAGCGGCTCGAAAGGACCGTCGATGCGCGAAGACATTCTTCGATCACTACTGCTGATCGATAGCGACCCCGCCGAACGTCGGCTGGTCGCCGCGACCGCATCGCGCGCCGGGTGGAGCCTTGCCAACGCGGTGTCGGAAGGCGCGATCGACCTGCTCAAGGGTCCCCACGGGCGCGAGGTTCGCGCCGCATTATTGTCCGGCTGGAATCCCGACACCGGGCCGGCGCTGATCCAGTCGTTGAAGAAGGTGCGACCCGACCTTCCGGTGATCGTGCTGTCCGAAGGCGGCTCGATCGCCGGTGCGGCCGATGCGATGCGCGCCGGCGCCAATGATTTCCTGGTCAAGCCGGTCGCTCCCGAGCGGCTGGTCGAAGCGCTGAGCGCACACCGCGACCGCCGCCGCGCGGCCGGCGAACTTGCCCCGTTGGCCGAGAAACTCGCGCCGGTGTTGCCGCTCGAAGAACTGGTCGGTGGCGCGCCCGATTTCCGAGCCGCGCTCGCAGTCGCGGCCAAGGCGGCGCGCAATCGCCTGCCGATCCTGATCATCGGCGAGCCCGGCGCGGGCAAGGAAACCTTTGCCCGGGCCATCCACTCGGCGAGCCTCCGCACGCGCGGCCCGCTGGTCAAGGTCAATTGCAAGGCGGTCGCCGCCAACATCATCGATTCGACCCTGTTCGGGCATGCCGCCGGGGCATTCCCGGGCGCATTCTCCGAAAAGACCGGCAAGATCCTCGAGGCCGACGGCGGAACCTTGCTGCTCGACGATATCGGCTCGCTTCCGCTGGAAACCCAGGCCGCGCTCGATAGGATGCTCGCCACCGGCGAAGTCCGCCCGGTCGGCTGCAACGGCTCGAACTCGGTCGACATCCGCCTGATCGCCACTGCAAGCGGCCCGCTGGACTCCGAATTCGACCCCAAGCTCAAGGATCGGGTCGAGGCGACCAGCGTCACCATCCCCCCCTTGCGCGACCGGAGCAGCGACATTCCGGCCCTCGCCCGGCACTTGCTCGGGCGCCTTGCCGAGCAGCAGGGCGGTCGCACATTGTCGATCGGCAATGACGCGCTCGCGGTGCTCATGCGCTACGGCTGGCCGGGCAATGTCCGCCAGCTTGCCGGCGTGCTGTTTCGTGCCTCGGTGCAATGCGACGACACCTCGCTCACCGCGGAGCATTTCCCGCACATCGCGATCCAGTCGCGCTTCTCGGGCCGCAAAAGCGACCGCGCCAGCGAATTCGCCCAGATGAGCCCCGACGCAGCGATGGGCGGGCCGCAACTGACTCTGCTTCGCCCCGACGGCCATTTGCGAAGCATGGAAGAGATCGAAGCCGACCTGATCCGCCTCGCCATCGGCCATTATCGCGGCCGGATGACCGAAGTCGCACGGCGGCTCGGGATCGGCCGCTCGACGCTCTACCGCAAGCTTGCCGAACTCGGGATCGACACGACGCCTTAAGCGACTAGGATCGGGCGGTGCGATCGGTCTCCCTCACCTTCCTTCTGCTCGCTGCCTGTGGGACTTCGGTATCCGCACCTCAATGGCCTGCCTCACCCTGCCGCCAGCAAATTTTCGAGGCAACGCGCTTCACCGTATGCGATCCGGGCAAGGGCAAGCTTCAGCTTGTCGCCGCGGGAAAGCGCGAGAGACCGCTGCGCAGTTTCGCCGAAGTCACGAGCCGAATCCCGGCCGACCAGGTCGCGTTTGCGATGAATGCCGGGATGTTCGACGAAGACGGGCGACCAATCGGGCTGGCGATCGCCGATGGCCAGCCGCTCCACGCCATCAATTTGCGCGACGGCGGGGGTAATTTTCATCTCAAGCCCAATGGCGTGTTCGTCATGCGCAAGAGCGGCGCGGCGAGCATCGTCACCAGTGAGGCCTACAAGCCGTCCGCCGACTTCGACTTTGCCACCCAGTCGGGGCCAATGCTGGTGGTCGGCGGCGAGATCCACCCGAAATTCGATGCCGACGGCGAATCGCGCTTTATCCGCAACGGGGTCGGGATTGCGCCGGGCGGCCGACCGCTGTTCGTGATCAGCAACGAGGTGGTGTCGTTCGGCAAGCTGGCGCGCTTCTTCCGCGATCGCCTGCACGCCCGCAACGCGCTTTATTTCGATGGATCGGTCAGCTCGTTGTGGGACCCGGCGTCGGGGCGGCAGGACGCGGGCGTTCCGCTTGGCCCGATGATCGTCGCTCTCAAACCCGCGGGGTCAAAGCCTGGTCGCGAAGGCCACGCCAGACCTTGAGCGCCTGCACTGTCTCGCAGACGTCATGGACGCGGATGAGCTGTACGCCTTGCTCGGCGGCCTTGAGCGCCAGCGTCAGGCTCCCCGCGAGCCGCTGATCCGCCGGGGCTTCGTTCGACAATGCGCCGATCATCCGCTTGCGGCTCGCGCCGATGACGATCGGGCAGCCGAGACCGTGGAATAAAGCCAGGCCGTTGATCAACTCGAGATTGTGCGCGACCGTCTTGCCGAAGCCAATCCCCGGATCGACCAATATGCTCGCCCGCGCGATTCCCGCCGCTTCGGCCGCCGCGATTCGTTCTTCGAGCCAGCGATACACCTCGAGCAACACGTCGCTGTAGCGCGGATTGTCCTGCATCCCTTGGGGGTCGCCCTGGTGATGCATCAGCACCACCGGCACTCCGGCAGCCGCGACCACTTCGGCGGCGCGCTCGTCGTGGGTCAGCGCCGAGACGTCGTTGACCAGACCTGCCCCGGCCCCGAGCGCAGCCTCGATCACCGCCGCCTTGCGGGTATCGATCGACACCGCAGTGCCGCCCGCGGCGAGCTGCTGGACGATCGGCAGCACGCGCTCGACTTCGTCACCTTCCCACACGGGCTTCGCGCCGGGCCGGGTCGACTCGCCGCCGACATCGATAATCGCCGCGCCCGCGCCCGCCATCATCGCTCCCGCCTCGGCCGCGGCACGCGCGTCGGCATAAGCACCACCATCGGAGAAACTGTCGGGCGTCGCGTTGATGATCCCCATCACTTGCGGCTGGTCGAGGCGGATGGTTCGGGCGCCCATCGTCAGCGGCTCTCGTGGGGCGATGATCCGCGACCATTCGGTGGCCATGCCCTCATCGAACCGCGCTTCGATTCCTTCGACAGGAAGCAGCTCGCGCGATCCGTCGTCGTGGATCAGTTCAGCCGAAGCGAACCAGTTGAGCCCGCCCGCGAGCCGAGCGACCTTGCCGTCATGCCCGAACGGGGAATCGACGAGGCCTGTCGGGCGGATGAGGGCGCGGCGGGTCACGACCCCGCCAGATGCGCCTGTCGAAGCGCGTCGATCGGCTGGGCCAGGCCATCGATCTCGACGTGCCAGAAGATCCAGCCGTTGCAACTCGGCGCACCTTGCAATGCTGCGCCAACCTTGTGGATCGAGCCCCTGAGCCCGTCACAGGCGATCGATCCGTCGGCGCCGACCGTCGCGCTCCACCGGCGCTTGGCATCGCTCAGCATCGAGCCTGGCGGGACCATCCCGCTTTCGACCAGCAACCCGAACGCAACCCGCGGCGCCGATCTTTTGTCGGCCATCATCGTCATCGCGCTTTCGTCGAGCGGCAGAGTCGCGTCGATCCGCGCCCGCGCGACCTTGGCATAAGCCGGTTCGCGCTCGATCCCGATCCACCGCCGCCCCAGCCGACGCGCGACCGCGCCGGTGGTGCCGGTACCGAAGAACGGGTCAAGCACGATGTCGCCGGGCTTGGTGCACGACAACAGCACGCGGTACAGCAGGCTCTCGGGCTTCTGGGTCGGATGCGCCTTGTCGCCGTTGCCGTCCTTGGCGCGCTCGCCGCCCGAGCAGATCGGAAGCATCCAGTCGCTGCGCATCTGGAGGTCGTCGTTAAGCGCCTTCATCGCGTGGTAATTGAAGGTGTAGCGCGCTTTCTCGTCCTTGGCGCACCACAGCAATGTCTCATGCGCATTGGTGAAGCGGGTGCCGCGGAAGTTGGGCATCGGGTTCGACTTGCGCCAGATGATGTCGTTCAGGATCCAGAAGTCGGCGTCCTGTAACAACGTGCCGACACGGTAGATGTTGTGATAGCTGCCGATCACCCAGATCGTGCCGTCGTCCTTCAAAATCCGCCGCGCCTCGGCGAGCCATTCGCGGGTGAAATCGTCGTAAGTGGCGAGGCTGTCGAACTTGTCCCAATCATCGTCGCAGGCATCGACCTTGCCGCCTTCGGGCCGGAGCAGGTCGCCGCCCAATTGGAGGTTATAGGGCGGGTCGGCGAAGATCATGTCGATCGACTTTTCGGGCAATCGTGCCATCTCGTCGATGCAATCGCCAAGGATGATCTGGTCGAGCGGAAGCTCGCGGACGGGTCGCGGCTGAGGACGCTGGCGCGGACGCCGTTCCATCTCCGTTGCCGGCACGATCATGATCACAAGCGAAATCCCCCTCGTTCGCCCCAAGGGTGAGTCAGGGCGGACTCGCGGTCAAGCAAACAGAGGTTAACGGCGCTTTAAGCGGGAGAAGAACGAAGCGAGTCCGGCGATTCCCAACCACAAGATGTTGAGGTCGGAACGACGTTCGAGACTCAAGCGGTAGCGGTGTGACTCGAAAGACTCGGCTGCGGCATTTCCGGCCTCAGGCGGCTTTTGACCGGCGCAAAGCTTCGTCGATGGAGCGGAGTGAGGCCAAGCGTGTCGAGCGCCCGGATATGCTCGGGCGTCGGATAACCGCGGTTCCGTTCCCACCCGTAACCCGGCCAGGTCACCGCGTGATCGGCCATGATCCTGTCGCGCGTGACCTTGGCGACAATCGACGCGGCGGCGATCGAGCGGCACTTCGCATCCCCCGCGACAATCGCCTTTGATGGGCGGCTCCAGCGCGGCGTGGCATTGCCGTCGACCAGCACCCAGGCGGGTTCGATCCCGAGCGCCTCGACCGCCCGCGCCATTGCCAGCATCCGCGCCCAATAGATGTTGAGCTCATCAATCTCCTCGACCGAGGCAATCCCGACGCCGATCGCGGCGACCTTGACCAGCCGTCCGTAAATCGCCTCGCGCGCTTCGATCGGGAGCTTCTTCGAATCGTCGATCCCGCGCGGGAATTGCGCGCGGTTGAGGATCACTGCCGCCGCGACCACCGGTCCGGCAAGCGGCGCACAGCCCGCCTCGTCGACTCCGGCGAGCGGCATCGGGAATGGCAGCTCGAGCTTGAAACAGGGTCGCTTCATTGCGCCATCCGCCACGGTGGAAAGCGCCTGTTTTCGCCCGCCTTGTAGAGGAAGATCGTATTGCCCGATGGATCGCGAAGCCGCGCCTCGCGCCACATCCACGGCTGATTGCGCGGGCCATGCTCGAACGGCACCCCGAGCCGCGCCAGCCGATCGACCTCGGCGTCGATATCGTCGCATTCGAGATAGATTGCAGTGGTTGGCGAGATCACTTCCTCGGGATCGGCCTGGATCGACAAGGTCGCCCCGCCCCCGGTCTCGAACCTCGCATAGGCGTTCTCCGGACTATCGACGATCTGCTTCAGGCCCAACGTGCGATAGAAAGCCACCGACTTGGCATAATCGGTGACGGTCAGCGTCACCTGGTTCATCCGCGGCATCGACCCGGGGCCGACATCGAGCCGGACATTGGCCTGCCCGATCGGCCCAGCCCCGCCGCCAAGCCCCGGCGCGGCATGGAGCGCGACGCGGACGAACTCGCGCGCCCGGCTCACTGCCTGCGACAGGCTGTGCCCCTCGGCGAGGAACATCGCGATCGCCGAGGCCAGCGTGCATCCCGTCCCGTGGGTGCTGGTGGTGGCGATCCGCTGGCCCTGCCAGCTGGTCATATTATCTTCCTCGATCAGCGCATCGGCGAGCGCGTCGCCCTCCTCATGACCGCCCTTGATCAGCACCGCGCAAGCGTGCGCCGAGACCAGGCTCAGCGCCGCATTGACTTCATCGCCCTCGCTCGACAGCCGCTTGAGTTCGGGCAGGTTCGGCGTGACAATCGTCGCGACGTCCATCAGCCGGCCGAACGCGGCGATGGTCGCATCGTCAGCGAGCGGGGCACCGCTGGTTGCGATCATCACCGGGTCGAACACGATCGGCACTTTGTGGAACCGCGCCAGGCGATCGGCCACGACTTCGGCGGCGAACGCGCTGCCGATCATCCCGATCTTGATCGCATCGACCCCGATGTCGTCGGCGACCGCGTCGATCTGCGCCAGGATCGTCTCCGCCGGGACCGGGTGGACCGCGGTCACGCCGAGTGTGTTTTGCGCGGTGATCGCGGTAATCGCGGTCATCGCGTGCCCGCCGAGCATCGTCACCGTCTTGATGTCGGCCTGGATCCCCGCCCCGCCGCTGCTGTCTGATCCGGCGATGATCAGGATTCGAGCGATGCTCATGGCGCAAACTTGCGCTCGGTCGATGCCGGATGTTGGGCGAGGTTTTTGCCGGTGCGTGCCGGCCGGTCGACCAATTCACCGCCGCAATTGGGGCAACGCTCGTCGAGCGCTTCGGCGCAATTCGCGCAGAAGGTGCATTCGAACGAGCAGATGAATGCGCCGGGCAGGTTGGCCGGCAATTCCCTGCCGCAGCGTTCGCAGTCAGGGCGCATGATAAGCATCAGGCGGCGGCGACCGCAGCGCAGACATCGTCGACGATCGCTTCGACTTCGGCCATGTCGTCGCCCTCGGCCATTACCCGGATCAACGGCTCGGTGCCCGATTTGCGGATCACCAGCCGGCCGCGACCGTCGAGTGCCTTCTCCGCTGCCGCGATGCGCTTGATCACCGCCTCGGCTTCAAGCGGCTCGCCTTTCTCGTAGCGGACGTTCTTGAGCAATTGCGGCACCGGATCGAACTGCTGGAGCAATTCGCTGGCACTCTTCCCGCTGTCGACCATGCAGGCGAGGATCTGCAGCCCCGCAACCAGCCCGTCGCCGGTGGTCGAATGATCGGTCAGGATGATGTGCCCCGATTGCTCGCCGCCGACATTGGCCCCGCGGTTGCGCATTTCCTCGAGCACGTGGCGGTCGCCGACCTTGGTTCGCACCAGCTCGATCTCGTGACGCTGCAGGTGCCGCTCGAGCCCGAGGTTGGACATCACCGTCGCCACCACCGCTTTGCCCTTGAGCGAACCGCGGCGCTTCTGGTCGATCGCGATCAGCGCCATCAACTGGTCGCCGTCAATCACCTTACCGGTCTCATCGACGACGATCAGCCGGTCGGCATCGCCGTCCAGCGCGAGCCCGATGTGCGCTCCATTGGCGACCACCGCGTCGCGCAATTGCTGCGGGTGGGTGGATCCGCAATTGTCGTTGATGTTGGTGCCGTTGGGCGAGACGCCGAGCGCGATCACGTCCGCGCCAAGCTCCCACAACGCATCGGGCGCGACATGGTAAGCCGCGCCATTGGCGCAATCGAGCACGATCTTGAGCCCATCGAGCCGCATCGCTTCGGGCAAGGTCGATTTGACGAAATGGACGTAGCGACCGCGCGCATCCTCGATCCGCTTCGCCCGGCCGACCATCTCGGCCTTGGCCAGTTTGGGCTCGCGTCCCAGCCGCCGCTCGATCGAACGCTCGTCCTCGTCGCTCAATTTGTAGCCGTCGGGGCCGAACAATTTGATCCCATTGTCGACGAACGGGTTGTGGCTGGCGGAGATCATCACGCCGAGGTCAGCGCGCATCGACCGGGTCAGCATCGCCACCGCCGGGGTCGGCATCGGCCCGAGCAGGACGACATCCATCCCGACCGAGGTGAACCCCGCGACCATCGCCGATTCCATCATGTAACCCGACAGCCGCGTGTCCTTGCCGATCACCACGCGGTGGCGATGATCGCCGCGAAGGAAGTGCGCGCCCGCCGCCTGGCCGACCCGCATCGCAATCTCGGCGGTCATCGGCGCGTCGTTGACGCGTCCGCGAATCCCGTCGGTGCCGAAGAATTTCCTGCCCATGACAAAGCGGCATAGTGCCTGATCGTCGGCTGTGAAAGCGCGTAGCGAATTCATCGCCGGCGTGAATCAGGCGCTGATCAAAATCGCCCGAAAAGGGTTAAGCGAAAAAGGCCCAGATGCCAGCAGGCCGGTAGCCGAGCGCGCCATGACCATAAGTCGCAGCCAGCCAGAGCAAGGTCCCGCCGATCAGCGCGAACCCACCGGGCGAGGCGAATCCGCGACCGAACGGAACGAAACTGGTGCGCGTTTCCCAGTCGCGCCACGGCTCGCCGACCAGCGTTTCCTTCTTGCTATCCTGACCCCTGGCACCACCCAGCGCCAGGATTGCTATAGCCGCGCTGACCACCAGCGAAGCCGGGGTCGGATTGACGATAATGTGGACCAAAGCCCAGGTCGCAAACCCCCACATCATCGGATGGCGAGTGATGGCGAACACGCCACGCGCCTCGCCGATTTCGGTCACCGGCTTGCCTCCGGTCGGAAAGGCCGGGTTGCGGCGCAGCGACCCGACGAACAGGACCGATCCGAACCACATCAGCAACGTCCCGACGATCCACCCAACGGATCCGGCATCCCACAATATGGCCGGCGAGTCAGCGAACGCGCGGTGATAGAAGTGGACCATCAGGTACAAAGTCGCGAACGACACGACGACATAGGTCAGGCCGAAGACCTTTTCGCCGAGCACTCCCACCATCGGCGCTCGAAGTGGATGCGACATCAGGAAATGCGTGCCGACAAACGCGGCCGAGGCCAGCGCCAATTCTGCCAGACCGGTCACCGTCGGTACGCCTCGGGCAGATCGCGGCGAGGCAGAAAGCGGTAGCGTTCGAGCAACCGAGTCTGGTGGGTGGCGAGCGGCTGGCGAACGCCGTCGATATACACTTGCTCGGCGGCGCTCATGCCTTCGAGCGGATCGCCCGACCAGATCACCACATCGGCGCGGCGTCCGGGCATCAGGCTGCCGATCTCGCCGCCCATGCCGATCGCCTGTGCGGGCCGCGAGGTAATCATCGCCAACGCTTCGCCCCAGCTGACCCCGGTCGCGCCCGGCACTTTCTGCAACGCCACCAGATTGCCGGCATATTGGCGCTCCATGAACAGAGAGCGCGTGTCATTGTCGTCGATCATCCCGATCGACACCGGGATCCCGGCATTGCGCATCCGCCCAACGTTCGACTGGGTCGCGGCCAGTTGCTCGAAGGAAGACGGCAGGTCGTTGACCGCCGAGGCGATGACCGAGACTCCCGACGCGGCGATCCGGTCGGCGACCATCCAGCCTTCGCTCGCCCCGACCAGCACGATCTTCAATCGCGGGAAATCCTTTCTCAGCGCCAGCACCTGCAGGATATCGCTCGCCCGCTCGACATGGACCAATAGATATTGCCGCCCCTGCAGCACCGGCACCAGCGCCGCGGCGTCGAACCGGGTGAGCAGCACGTCGTCGCTGCGCCGCGCCGCCGCGCCGTAAATCCGCGATTCGTTGGGGTTGCGCACGACCGGCAAGTCGCGGCCCTCGGGAGCCGCCTTCCCGCGCGAACTGATGGACGGCGAATAGCGCCCAAGCTCGCCCGCTTCGCGAAGCGCGTTGCGGAACATGATATGGCTTGCCGCGCGCGATCCGCCGGCGGATTCGGCGCCAGCCTGTCCGAGTTCGACGAACTGGAAGCGCCGTGCGGCGGTGATCGGGTCCATGTCGGCGCCGGTGTCGATCACCGCGCCCTGCCCGGCGAAGATGCTCCGCCCCGCCGATGGCGCGACCAATGCGCGGACCACCCCGTCGGCGCGATTGACCGCGATCGTGGTGTTGAGCGGATTGATCGCCGGGACGACGTCGATCGCGGCGTTGAACGGACCAGTCTGGCTGGTGTCGTCGGCGCTTCCCGAGGTGTCCGACCGGCCGCCGCCATCTTCCTCCGACGCGGTCAGATCGACTTCGGCCAGCCCAAGCCGCGAGAAGCCCGCGACGATCCCCGGAGTCACCCACTTGCCGCGCGCATCGATGATCTGCGCGTCCCTCGGAATGACAGCGTTGGGTCCCGCAGCGACGATCTTGCCATCGCGCATCACCACCGTCGCCCCAGCCATCGGCTCCGATCCATCGCCAAGCGCGACCGTCCCGCCGGTAATGGCAATGCTTTGCGCGGCGAGCGGCGAGGCGCTGGCGAGCAAGGCGGCGGCGATGAGAAGGCGCTTCACTTGACGTCTCCTTCACCCGGCTGGCCGAGCTCGAAATCGCTCACCGGCCGTTTGCGCGGGTTGTTGGAATCATACATTTCGGCGCCGTCGATCCACACCCGCTCGGGCCGGCTATAGCCGCTGAACGGATCGCCGTTCCACAGCACCAGATCGGCCATCTTGCCGGGTTTGAGGCTGCCGGTCTTGTCGAGGATGCCAAGCGCCTTGGCCGGGTTCCGGCTGAGCCATTCCCACGCCACCGCTTCGGACAGGCCGCCGATCCCGGCGCGAATTCCGTCGGCCAGCGCCTTGGCCGCTTCCTGGTTCAGTCGCTGGATATAATTCGCATCGTCGGAATGAACGATCGCGCATGCGCCCGCATTGTGGACTAGCGGGATATTCTCCTTGATCGCGTCGTAGGATTCCATCTTGAAGCCGTACCAGTCGGCCCACATTACGGCGCA
>JBBRTO010000046.1:0-16897 GCA_038244345.1 Sphingomonadales bacterium
AGGATTACATGATCGCCGCCAATGTCGCCGCGGCCAAGGCGCTGGAGAAGAAGAAGGCGCCGGTGATGTATCGCGTCCACGAAGCGCCGAGCCGCGAGAAACTGGTCGCGCTCAAGGATTATCTCTCCACCTTCGATCTCGAATTCGCGCTCGGGCAGGTGATCAAGCCCGCGGTATTCAACCGGATCATCGAGCGGCTTGGCCCCGATCACGCGTCGCGGCCCGAGATCATGGAGCAGGTGCTGCGGACCCAAATGCAGGCGCGCTACGCCCCCGACCCGCTCGGCCATTTCGGGCTCAGCCTGGCCAGCTACGCGCATTTCACCTCGCCGATCCGCCGCTACGCCGACCTCATCGTCCATCGCTCGCTGGTGCGCAGCTTCGGCCTCGGCGATGGCGCATTGTCCCTCGAACGCGCGGAACGGTTCGTCGAGATTGGCGAGAAGATCTCGATGCTCGAACGGCGCGCGATGGAGGCCGAGCGCGAGACCGTCGACCGCTATGTCGCCGCCTTCCTCGCCGATCGTGTCGGGCAGATATTGAAGTGCCGGATCACCGGGGTCCAGTCGTTCGGCTTCTTCGCTACGGTGCTCGACCTAGGCGGCGACGGGCTGGTCCCGGCGTCCATCCTCGGCAACGAATATTTCCGCTTCGACGAGGCGGCGCGGGCACTGATCGGCGAGGAAAGCGGTGAAACCTACAAGCAGGGTCAGTTGATCGAATTGAAGCTGGCCGAGGCCAATCCGGCGTCCGGCGCGCTGCGGTTCGAACTGGCCGAGGGCGCGTTCGGCGGTCCGCGCCGGTCGGGCCCGCGCAAGGACCGGACGCTTCCGCGCGGACCGCGCCGCGGCCGCCCCGCGAACATCCGTCACCAAGGCAAGCGCCGCTAGGGAACCATCCGTCCGCTCGATGTTTGGGCGAGCATGGACAAGCATAAGATCGCAATTATCGTCGGCTCGCTTCGTGAGGGCAGCGTCAACCGGAAGGTCGCCGAGATCATGTGCGCGATCCGCGACGACAGCCTTGAATGCACGATCGTCGAGATTGGCGACCTGCCGTTGTTCAACCAGGATCTCGAGGCCAATCCGCCGGCGGCCTGGGTCAAGTTCCGCGACGCCATTCGCCCACTCGACGGTGTGCTGTTTGTCACCCCCGAATATAATCGTGGTATCCCCGGCGCGCTCAAAAATGCGCTTGACGTCGGCTCGCGCCCTTATGGGAAGAGCGTGTTCGCCAAGAAGCCCGCGGCGGTTGTCACCGCGTCGCCCGGCGGGATTGGCGGGTTCGGCTGCAACCATCAGCTTCGCCAATGCTGCGTGTTTCTCGACATGCCGGTGATGCAGCAGCCCGAGGCCTATCTCGGCCACGTCACCGACGACAGCTTCGACGCCAACGGGCAGTTGAAGGATGGCTCACTCAGGGATGTCGTCACCAATCTGACGCACGCCTTCGCCGACTGGGTCGATTTGATCACCAAGGGCCGCGCTGTGCTTGCCTAAGCGCCCGCCGCGCCGATCGCGGCGGGCGCTGGTTTGCTTACAATCAGCGTTGAACGTCGAGATCGGCCTGGGCAATTTGCCCGGCCGCGCGGCGCGTGGCGATGACCGCCGCCACATTCTGCTCAACCTGCGCTGCGTTGTCGCGACGGCACTGGCCTTCGAGATCGGTCAGCGACTGGCTGCCGGCGGCGCGGCACACCATTTTCAAGGCATAGTTGACCCGCTGCCGAAGCGCCTCGCGCCCAGCTTCGCGATTGAGATCGAGATCGGCGTAATTGACCGACGCTTGCCGGACGCCTTGCTGGTTGGCCGGCTGAAACCCAAGCCAGCCGGGTTGGGCCTGGGCGCCGGTTGCAATCAGTGCCGCGCAGCCAATGATGATCGCCACTAATGTCTTGCTCATGATCCATTCCCCATTGCGTCGGCCGACCGCGCACAGACGCGCCCCATCGCTCGCCGATGGGGCGAGGCGACCGGGCTTGCTCGATTGAACCGACTTCGCGCCGCCCGACCACCGGGCAACGCCAGGCGCCTTTCGCTGACTGTTGCGAAAGCTTCGTGACAGTTCGCGTTGGCGTTCCGTGACAGCGTCTTGGCCAGTCGGCGCGCGGGCGTTTCATCGGCGATGGTCAGGCCGCCGGATCGCGCCTAGGCTGCCCTTCCGGCCCCGGCGCCGAGCTGGACGACCAGACCGACTAAGCCCAATCAGATGACTTTCGACTGCTGCCGGTAGCGCGGGTCGTCCCACAATTTCCCATCAAGGATGTCGCCGAGCGAATGCGCTGCTCGAAAGGCATCCTCATGGCTGTTGTAAAGCGGCGCGAAGCCGAAGCGAATCAGGTCGGGCATCCGCACATCGCCGATCACGCCACGTTCGATCAATGCCTGCATTACGGCATAAGCGCTGGAGTGGCGGAAGCTGACGTGGCTTCCTCGCCGAGCCGCTTCGCGTGGTGAGACGAGGGTCAGCGTCGGACAGCGCGCCTCGACGCAGGCGATGAAGAAGTCGCCGAGCGATGCGGCCTTGGCCTCGATGTCGCGCATCGCGACCCCATCGAAACTGTCGAGTCCGGCGGCGAGCGCGGTCATCGCGATGATCGGCGGCGTCCCGGCAAGAAAACGCGCAATCCCCGGCGCGGGGCGATAATCGGCGTCGAACGCGAACGGTGCGTCATGTCCCATCCACCCGGTGAGCGGCGAATTGAGTTGGTCCTGCAATGACGAAGCGACATAAAGGAAGGCCGGCGCGCCAGGGCCGCCGTTAACATATTTATAGCCGCAGCCGACCGCGAGTTCGGCGCCGCTGGCATTGAGCTGCACGTCGAGCGCGCCGGCGCTGTGCGACAAGTCCCACAGGCTGAGCGCCCCGGCGGCGCGAGCAGCGGCGGACAGCGCCGCCATGTCATGTCGCTCGCCGCTTCGGTAATCGACATGGGTCAGCATCAGCACTGCGACCTGGTCGTCGATCGCGCCCGCGAGGTCGGCTCGCTCGACGGTCCGAAGCTCGACCTCGGGGAGCAACCGGGCCAGCCCCTCGGCGATATACAGATCGGTCGGGAAATTATCCCGTTCGGACAGGATTACCCGCCGCCCGGGTTGCGCCGCGAGCGCCGAGGCGAGCAATTTGAACAAATTTACCGAGGTCGAATCGCATACCAACACTTCGCTCGCCTGAGCGCCGATCAGTGGCGCGAGTTTCGCTGCAACTGTGAACGGCGAGTCGATCCAGTCATGCCGGTTCCAGCTGGTGATCAGATGGTCGCCCCACTGCCGTTCGACCACGTCGACCACCGCCGCAGCGGTCGCCCGGGGGAGTGCGCCAAGCGAATTGCCGTCGAGATAGATCACACCATCCGGCAACGCGAAAAGCTCGCGCGTCGCCGCCAGCGGATCGGCGGCATCGAGCGCCCGGGCTTCGTCGATAGTCACAGTTTGGGAAGCGTCACACCGCGCTGCCCCATATATTTGCCGGCGCGGTCCTTGTAGCTCGTCTCGCACCGTTCATTGCCCTTGAGGAACAGGAACTGGCACGCGCCTTCGTTGGCGTAAATCTTGGCCGGAAGCGGAGTCGTGTTGGAAAATTCCAACGTCACATGTCCCTCCCAGCCGGGCTCGAGCGGGGTCACATTGACGATGATCCCGCACCGCGCATAGGTCGATTTGCCGAGACAGATCACCAGCACATCCTCGGGCACCCGGAAATATTCGACCGTGCGGGCCAGCGCGAAACTATTGGGGGGGATGATGCAGCAATCGGTCTTTCGATCGACGAAGCTGGTGTCGGCGAAATTCTTGGGATCGACCACCGCCGAATCGATGTTGGTGAAAATCTTGAACTCGTCCGCTACCCGCGCGTCATACCCATAGCTCGATAAGCCGTAGCTGATGCATCCGTCGCGGCGCTGTGCCTCGACGAACGGTTCGATCATTGCGTTGGTGGTGGCTTGCTCGCGAATCCAGCGGTCGGATAAAATGCTCATGCGCACTCGCTAGCCGCCGCGACGGGCGGGGCGCAATGCCGATGCTTATCCACAGCCACGTCCACCGAAAATTTGCCGGCCATGCTCGCATCTCGCCATTTTGATGTAGGGTGCCGGAATGGCTGACGTTGTTCGAATCGATGGCGGCGCCGATGTGCCCGTCACCCCCGCGCTCCCGCACAATATCGAGGCGGAGGCCGCGCTGCTTGGCGCACTGATGATCGACAACCGGCTGGTCGAGGATGTCCAGCTCAGGCTTCGCTCGGACCATTATTTCGAGCCGCTTCACGGGCGAATCTACGACGCGATCCTGCGCATGACCGACAAGAATATGGTCGCCAATCCGGTGACATTGCGCCCGATGTTCGAGGCCGACGACGCGATGAAGGAGGTTGGCGGGCCGGCCTATCTCGCCCAGCTCACCGGCTCGGGTGCGGCAATTATCGGGGCCCGCGATTTCGCTCGGCAGATTTACGATCTTGCATTGCTCCGCTCGCTGGTCGCGGTCGGGCGCGATATGGTCGAGGGCGCGCTCGACACGTCGGAGGAGGTTGCGCCGCTGTCGCAGATCGAGCGCGCGGAAGGCGAATTGTACCGCGTCGCCGAGCAGGGCGGGGGCGAAGGCAAGGTCAAGAGCTTCGGCGAAGCGACCAAGTTGGCCATCGAACAGGCCGAGCGCGCGCTCAATTCGGGCGGGCATTTGAGCGGGGTGACCACCGGGCTCGACGGGATTAACTCGAAGATCGGCGGACTTCACCGCTCGGACTTGCTGATCCTCGCCGGACGTCCGGGCATGGGCAAATCCTCGCTCGCCACCAACATGGCGTTCGCCGCCGCGCAGCGCTTTGTCCGCGACCAGGAAGACGGGATCGAGCCGGGCAAGTCGGCCGGCACGCCGGTCGCGATTTTCAGCCTGGAAATGTCGGCCGACCAGCTCGCCACCCGCATCCTGTCCGAGGAATCGGGGATCAGCAGCGAGAATCTCCGCATGGGCAAGATCAGCCAGCAGGAGTTCCGCCAGCTGGCCCGCGCCGCCGCCGACCTGCAGACGCTTCCTTTGTATATCGACGACACCCCCGGCCTGACGATCGCCGCGCTGCGCACCCGCGCGCGACGGCTGAAGCGCCAGAAGGGCATCGGCATGGTCGTGATCGATTACCTCCAACTGCTCCAGGGCTCGGGCAAGAGCTCAAGCGACAACCGCGTTCAGGAAATTTCCGAGATCAGCCGCGGCCTCAAACAATTGGCCAAAGAACTCGACGTGCCGGTGCTTGCGCTGTCGCAGCTTTCCCGAGCGGTCGAACAGCGCGAGGACAAACGCCCGCAACTGTCCGATCTTCGCGAATCCGGCTCGATCGAGCAGGACGCCGACATAGTCATGTTCATTTACCGCGAAGACTATTATGTAGCATCGCGCGAACCCAAGCGGCCGATGGATGGCGACGATGCCAAGATCTTTGAAGCTTATGAGCAATGGCAGCGCGATATGGAGCGGGTCTATGGCACCGCCGAATTGCTCGTCGCCAAGCAGCGCCACGGCGCGACCGGCAAGGTCAAGATGAAGTTTGACAGTCGTATCACCAAGTTCAGCGATCTCGCTGACGACAGCTTCCTGCCCGAGCTGCGAAGCTAGGGCGCGCCGATCCGCCTTCGTGTGGCGGCCAGGCGATGGGGCGGATGAGGGCGCTGGAAGTTCCCCCTCCGGCGCCCTCATTTGCGTCTTAAGCTTGGCGGTGTCGCCAAAGCCTTCGTTTCTGTGTCATTCAGGTCACTAAAGCCATGCATCCGTGTCGGACTGGCCGCGCCAAGCGTCGGTTGGACGACAAAGGATTGAAGCGCTTGGAAGAATCCGGCAATATTCGCGTTTCCAGTTTCACTGCCGGGCTTAGGGGATTAAGATGCGCGTGCGGGCTTATTTACTGACGGCGGTTGCCGCCACACTGATCGCCTCGGCCCCGGCCGAAGCGCGCAAAAAGCCGGTCGAGGCCGCGCCGCCCGCGCCGCAAGTTGCGCTTCCTGCTTCCCCCAACGGGGTCACCGTCCGTTATTATTACGAGCGGCGCCAATATCCGGCGATGTGGTTCGGCGCTCGCGGCGGCGATGAGGCGATCGGCCAATTGCTGTCGATCCTCCGCCGGGCCCCGCTCGACGGCATGTCGAACGGCCCGCAAGTCGCCGCCAGCGTCGAAGCTGCGGTCGCGCGCGCCCGCTCGAGCAACGACCCGATGCAGGTCAAGGCTGCCGAACTGGCGCTGTCTGCGGCCTGGGCGGATTACGTCCAGGCGATCAAGCGGCCGGCCAAAGAAATGCATTATGGCGATCCGGCGCTGGCCACCGGCATTCCCCACCCCGACCGCACCTTGGCCCTGGCCGAGGCGGCGCCGTCGCTCGCCCAGCATCTGCTGTCGGTGGCGTCGGTCAACCCGCTCTATGGCCAACTGCGTGACGCTGCGGTGAAGGATGCAGCGGCCAATGGCGGGCGCCCGTCAGGCAAGTTGATGGTCAACCTCGAGCGTGCCCGGATCCTGCCTGCGTCGGGCAAGTTCATCCTGGTGAACGTGGCTGAGCAAAAACTGCACATGTATAACAATTGGCAGGAAGAAGGGTCGATGAAGGTTGTGGTCGGAAAGGCCAAGACCGACTTGAACACAACCGAGCTCCAAACTCCGTTCGTTGCGAGCACCATTTATTACGCTGTGCTTAACCCTTATTGGCATGTACCCGAGCATCTGGTTCGCAAGTTCGCGCCGGCGATCGCGAAATCGGGCGAGCCCTACATGAAGTCGCGTGGCTATCAGGTCATTTCGGATTTTAGCGAGAATCCGCAAATCCTTTCCACCTCTTCAGTGGACTGGAAGGCGGTAGCCGCAAGCCGCTCGACCAATGTTCTCCTTCGCCAGCTTCCCGGCACGCTCAATTCAATGGGGCGGATGAAATTCCCCTTCCCCAATCCCCAAGGCATCTATCTGCACGATTCGCCGGAGAAGGATTATTTCAATCTCTCCGATCGGGCGAAGAGTAACGGATGCGTCCGGGTCGAGGATTATAAGAAACTCGCCAACTGGTTGTTCAACGGCAGCGCCCCGGTGGCCAATGGCACCGATCCCGAGCAGCATGTCGCCTTGCCGCGCGGCGTGCCGGTCTATGTCACTTATCTGACGCTACTTCCGACCGCGACCGGGATGACCGAATTCGCCGACAAATATAGCCTCGATACCGCCGGTTCGATGGTCAGCGCGGCATCGCTCGGCGTACCCGCAGCCGGATCGTCTAACTAGCGGTCGCCGCTCGCGACATAAGCGTCACGCAACCCCTCGGCGATCGCCGCGCGGGCGATTTCGCTTTCGCTGCTGGTCACCGGATAGGCGCAATAATCGGCGGCGTAGAAAGCGCTCGGGCGGTGATTGCCGCTTAGCCCGATGCCGCCGAACGGCGCGTTCGACGGGGCGCCGTTGGTCGGCTTGTTCCAGTTGATCACGCCCGCCCGGACGTTGGCCCAGAATTTGTCGTACATCGCCGGGGTTCCGCCGATCAGGCTCGCCGCCAGCCCGAAGCGGGTGTTGTTGGCCTCGTCGATCGCGGCGTCGAAATCCTTGACCCGGATCATCTGCAGCACCGGCCCGAACATCTCCTCGTCGGGCCGCTCGGCGACATCGGTGACATCGATTAGCGCCGGGGTGAGGTAAGGCCGCTCTTCATACGGTCGATCGAGCCGACGCAGCGGCTTGCCGCCCTTCATCATCAATTCAACCCATTGCGACTGGAGGTGGTCGGCTGCGGCGAGGTCGATCACCGGGCCCATGAACGGCTGCGGATCGGCGTGGGGATGGTCGACGATGATCCGGTCGATCAATCGGGTGATCGCCTCGACCAACGGCGCTTCGGCGCCATCCTCGACGATCAGCCGCCGCGCCGCGGTGCAGCGCTGGCCGGCGGAGAGATACGCCGACTGGACTGCGATCATCGCGGCTGCCTCGATATCCGCCGCTTGCCACACCACCAGCGGATTATTCCCGCCAAGCTCGAGCGCGAGCATCTTGTGTGGCGCTTCGGCGAACTGGCGATGAAGCGACATGCCGGCACGCGCCGACCCGGTGAACAGCAGCCCGTCGATCCCCGGTTGGCTGGCCAGCGCTTTGCCCTGTTCGGGTCCGCCGATCAGCACCCTGACGACCCCCTCGGGAATCCCCGCCGCGCGCAAGCAATCGACCAGGAAACAGCCAACTGCCGGTGTTTTCTCCGACGGCTTGAACACCACTGCATTGCCCGCGATCAGCGCCGGGACGATGTGGCCATTGGGCAGATGCGCGGGGAAATTATACGGCCCGAGCACCGCCAGCACGCCGTGCGGCTTGTGGCGCACTGCGACCTTGCTGCCCAGCGCCGCCTCCAGCTTTCGCGTCGGGGTCCGCTCGAGATAGGCGTTGGCCGAAATCTCGACCTTGTGGATCACCGCGGCGACTTCGGTTCGCGCTTCCCAATACGGCTTGCCAGTCTCACGGCTGATCAGGTCGGCAAAATATTGCTCTTTCGCGCGCACCTCGTTGGCGAAGCGGCGCATCGTCTCGATCCGGAAGGACACGCTGTGCGCGGCCCATTCGGGCCAGGCGGCGCGCGCCGCGGCGACCTCCGTTTCGGCGTCGCCGATCTTGCCCGCCCAAATTTCCGCCCCGGTTGCCGGCTCGGTCGAAATCAGCCTGTCGGTCAAACATTCACTCCGGCGAAACGTGCGATGCCACCACCATGCCCCCTACGCCGGGTCAAGCGCAAGGCGGCGTCATGGCGTCGCCCATCCGCCGGATGGCGGCGATTTTCGCCTCGAACGGCCCCCAATCGTCGGCGTTGGCGATCGCCGCCCATATCGCCTCGACTTCTTCGATATGCATCGAACACGGCCCGCCATCGCGCCAATAATCATGGTCGAGCGCGTGGGCCAGGGTCGCGCGGCCTTCGAGTTGCTGCCTGAGCGCTACGAAAGGCTCGCTTGAATATCTACCGGGAATCCGACCGCCGCGCCAATCGAAGAACAACCGGTCGATGGTCACCTCCTGGCTTCGCAGCGCCTTGAGCAAGGCCGACACCAAAGCGCGATCGGCGACTTGATCCGCTCGTGTGATCCCGAGTCGCGCGATCAACGCGGCGACCAACGCCGACTCGAACAAAGCGGGCCAGCTGTTGAGGATCTTCGCCAGCGCGGGCTCGGCCGAGACCAGCCCGAGACACCCGCCAAGCTGCGCCAAATCCCATTGTATCGCCTCGGGCTGGCGGCCGAAGGCGTAAAGCCCGCTTTGATCGAAATAGGCCGCGACGAAATCTTCGTCCCAGGTCGGCGCGAAACGCCACGGGCCATAGTCGAAGCTTTCACCGGTGATGTTGATGTTGTCGCTGTTTAATACGCCATGGACGAAGCCGGCGGCAAGGTAGGAAGCTGCGAGTTTCGCGGTCGCGCCAGCCACCAGCTCGAACAGCCGCAGCGGATCGTCGCTATCCTCGCCGTAAAGCTGACGCAGGCAATAAGCGCTCAGCGCCGCAATTCCCGCCGCGTCTTCGATGAACGCCAGCCGTTGGAAGCTGCCGATGCGGATGTGGCCGTGGCTCAACCGGGTCAGCACGGCCGATCGGGTCGGCGACGGCTCGTCGTTGCGGCTTAGCTGCTCGCCGGTTTCGACCAAGGCAAAACTCTTCGACGTGGGGACCCCGAGCGCTTCGAGCATTTCGCTCGCCAGCACCTCGCGAACCCCGCCCTTCAGTGTCAGCCGGCCGTCGCCGAACCGGCTGTAGGGGGTCTGCCCCGAACCCTTGGTGCCGAGGTCGAGCAGGCGGCCCGAATCATCGCGGAGTTGCGCGAACAGAAACCCGCGACCGTCGCCGATCTCGGGATTATAGCTGCGGAATTGGTGGCCGTGGTAACGCAGCGCAAGCGGTTGCGGCAAGTTGTCGGCCAGTGGCTCGAACCGCCCGAAATGCGCCGCCCAGCCCGCCTCGTCGAGATCGCCAAGTCCGACCCGCTCCGCCCAGCGCCGGTTGGCGAAGCGCAATTTGGTGTCGGGAAAGCCAGCCGCTTCGACCGGATCGAAGAAGCCTTCGCCAAGCGCCAATATCGCCGGATCGGGATGATAGGGTTGCGACTTGCCCATCGCCTCGCGATAGGGGAGCAAGCGGAGTGGGGGAAGCGTAATGGCCGAATGGACCGACCGATACTGGAACAGCGCCGACGGCGTGAAGCTCCATTATCGCGACCATGAGGGAAATCGCGATTGCCCGCCGATCCTGTGCATTCCCGGCCTCACTCGCAACGCGCGCGATTTCGAGCCGGTGGCGGAGCGCTTCGCCGGTGACTGGCGGGTGATCTCGGTCGACCTTCGCGGGCGTGGGGGAAGCGCGTTCGATCCCGATCCGGCCAATTACAAGCCTATGGTCTACGTCGCCGATATATTGAAACTGCTCGACCAGTTGGGGATCGCCGACGCGGTGTTCGTTGGTACCTCGCTCGGCGGCATCTGCACTATGGCGCTTGCGCTCGGCGACCGCGAGCGGATCGCCGGCGCCTTGCTCAACGATGTCGGCCCGGTGGTCGACATAGCGGGGATCGAGCGGATCGCCAATTACGTCGGCAAGGAAGCGCGCTTTGCCAGCTGGGACGAGGCGATTGATCAGGTCTCGGCGCGCAACCTCGACGTCTATCCCGATTACAGCCGGGCCGAATGGGAGCGCTTCGTTCGGCGAATGGCGCGCGACGACGCAGGCTCGGTGGTGTTCGACTATGACATGGCGATCGCGGGCAATTTCGAAAGTGCCGCCAGCGCGCCCGAGATCTGGCCGCTGTACCAGGCGCTCGACGGCCGCCCGGTGACCATCCTTCGTGGCGAATTGTCCGACTTGCTAAGCGCCGACGTGGCGGAGCGGATGGCGCATGAGATTGCCGATGTCGAACTGGTCACCGTGCCGCGGGTCGGCCATGCGCCAAGTTTCGACGAACCAGAAAGCCTCGCCGCGCTCGATCGGCTGCTGGCCCGCGTGCTCGAGGCGCAAAGAAAGGGGCAACCGTAGCCGCGACTTTTCCGCGGATCAGTCGGCCAAGTTGCGTAGTTTCGCCAGTGCCGACGCGTCGCCTTCGTCGGGCGTGATGGTGGCAACGAACTTGCCGCGAGTGTCCATCAGGAAGATCGTCGCGGTATGGTCGACACTATAGTCGACGCGCGCTTGCGGCACCTTGGCAGAATAAACTCCATAGGCGCGCTTGACCTGATCGACGGTTGCAGGCGTGCCGGTCAGAGCGATCATCGGCGTGTTGAACGAAGCGACGTAGCGGCCCATCTCGGTCGGCGTGTCGCGCTCGGGATCGACGCTGACGAACAGGATCGCGAAAGTCTCATCGCCTTTGCCGATCGTCCGGCGAAGTCTCGCCAGGCGGGCAAGGGTGTTCGGGCAAACGTCGGGACAATGGGTGAAGCCGAAAAAGATCACGAACGGCGTTCCGGCGAGTTGCCTGCTGGAAAAGGGCTCACCGTCGGTTCCGGTCAGCGTGAACGGCCCGCCAATCTCCGGCATCGGTTGCTGGGTCGATACCGGCGCCGCAGGCCTCGGACGCAAGGTGATGATCAGCCCGGCAACTGCAACCAATCCGACCAGCACCCAAAGCCCAATTCGGAGGAAACGAAGGTTCATCGCGGGCCGCCGACCGGCGCGGTTATCGTCACCAATCCCTGCCGCTCGAACTTGAGCGTCAGGCGGATCGCCGACCCGGCCGCCAGCGGCTTGGCAAGGCCTTGGATCATCACATGCTTCCCGCTCGGACTCAGCAGCACAGTCGCTCCCTGAGGGATTTCGATCCCGTCGGTCAGCGCGCGCATCCGCATGATCCCGCCGCTCATGCTGGTTTCATGCAAGCTGGCTTGGCCGACCCGGGGCGCTTCGACCGACAGCAGGCGATCGCGGCCGCCGCTATTGGCCAGTTTGAAATAGGCCGCGGCGGAGCTTGGCAGCGCAACCACCTGGGCGTCGTTCACGGTAACGAGTGGCGCCGGCTCGGAATGACAGGCGCCGAGCAGAAGCGCGGCGAGCATTGGACATGCAGCTCTCACGGCGATCATCCCCACCTGAAAAAGGATTGGAGGCCCGAGCCGGAATCGAACCGGCGTGCGGGGATTTGCAGTCCCCTACGTAACCACTCCGCCATCGGGCCTCGCGGGGCGGGGAAATGGGCGGCAGGCCCGCGCTTGTCAACCGCTTCGCAGCCCCGATCTATTGGACCGGCGGTTCGGCCTTTTCGACCGGTGGCGGTGAGTACTCTTGGCCTCACGGCGCGGGACGGATAAGAGCGACCTTGAAGTCCGACTGTGTTACTGGCACACAACAGTTAAGACGTTCGAAGGAATTTATGGCAAATCCTGTCACCGATAGTGCAGACGCCCGCAAGGTTATGGTGCTCAGCCAGCTCCGCCCGCAAGGCGTGACCGACGCTGCCGTGCTCGCCGCGATGATCGAGGTGCCGCGCGAGGAATTTCTGCCCGCCAAATTCGCCAACGTGGCTTATGGCGACCGTCCGCTTCGGCTCGACGACGGGGCGCCGGTAATGGCCCCGGCCGAGCTTGGCCAGTTGCTCACCCAGCTCAACCCGAAGCCCGGCCAGCGAGCGTTGGTAATCGGAGCCGGCGGTTCCTATTCCGCCGCCATCCTGCGCCATATCGGCCTCACCGTCGACACCGCCACCAGCGCCGCCGATATCAGCGGCGGCCCCTATGGGCTTATCCTGATCGAAGGCGCGGTCGAGAGTATGCCGTCCTCGTTCGCGCGGCGGCTGGCTCCCGGCGGCCGGATCGGCGCTGCGATTGTCGAGGATGGGGTAACTCGCCTCGCCACCGGTCGTGGCGACGGAAAGTCGCTCGGCTTCACCACTTTTGCCGAGGCCCAGGTGCCTCTCCTCGCCAGCTTCAGCCAAGCCCCGGCGTTCACGTTCTGACGATTGGAGATAAAGTGAAGCGTCACCTTCTGACCGGCACCTTGATTGCCACACTCCTCGCCAGCTCGGCCTTGGCCGACACGCTGCGCGAGGCCCTCAATTCCGCCTATCGCACAAACCCGACACTGACCGGCCAGCGCGAGGCGTTGAAGGTCACCGACGCTTCGGTCGCCATCGCCCGCGCCGCCGGTCGTCCGCAACTCTCGGCTACCGTCGGGCTCAATCGCGACCTGACCCAGAGTGGCTCACTCCGCCGACTTGGCAAGGGGCCCTACATCAGCGGCGGGCTCGACGTCAGCTACCCCCTGTTCAACGGCGGCAGTGTCCGCAACTCGATCACCGCCGCCAGGACCCGGGTCGAAGCCGGCCGGGCGACGTTGCGCGCGGTCGAGGGCGACGTCTTCACCGAGGCGGTGGCCGCCTACATGGACGTGATCCGCGATCGGGCGATCGTCGAATTGAACCAGAACCAGGTAAAAGTGCTAGGCACCAACCTCGATGCGTCGCGCGATCGCTTCCAGATCGGCGATGTGACCCGCACCGACGTCGCCCAGTCCGAAGCTCGCCAGGCGCTGGCTCGAAGCGCGCTTGAAACCGCACGCGGCCGCTTGACGTCGAGTGAAGAAAATTACCGCCGGGTGATCGGTGAGCATCCCGGCGAGCTTGCGCCTCCGCCGCCGCTACCGCCGCTTCCTGCCACCGCCGACCAGGCGTCGCAGATCGCGCTGATCAACAACCCCGATCTTATCGCCATCACCCGCCAAAGCGAGGCGGCGCGCTACGATGTTCGCGTTGCCCAGGCGGCGCGGCTGCCGACCGTTTCGGGCGTCGCGTCAGGCAATTATGTCAATACCATCACCGGCGACACCGGCGGTGCGCCGCGGGCGGGCACGTCGACCAGCATCGGCGTCCAGACCCGAATTCCGCTTTACCAGGGCGGACTTCCGGCGGCTCGGATCGCACAGAGCCAGGCGCTCGAAGGCCAGACCCTCGAGCAACGTGTCGCGACCGAACGGGCGGTCATCGCCACCACCCGTTCGGCCTTCGCAACGTATCGCGCCGCGCAGGACGCAATCGCCTCGAACCAGGTTGCGGTAAAGGCCAACGAACTCGCGCTCGAAGGCGCCCGCGCCGAAAATGGAGTCGGCACCCGGACCATCCTTGAAGTGCTTAATGCCGAGCAGGAATTGCTCAATGCGCAAGTCCAGCTCGTGTCCGCGCGGCGCGACGCTTATGTCGCCGGCTTCCAATTATTGAATGCCATGGGCCAGGCGCAGGCCGACGATCTCGGGCTCGATGGCGGGCCGCTCTATGATCCGCTCGGCAATTACCGCAGCGTCGCGGGCAATTGGAACGATTGGTCCCAGGCGCCGCGGCATGTTCCCGTCGCGACCAGCACTGCGACCCCTCAGGAACAACCGCAGGTCTTGGTTTCGCAGCCGCGATAGGCGATAGAGCGGCGATGCAGACGCCCCGCGACCCATCGATGGAGGACATTCTCGCCTCGATCAAACGCGTCATCGCGGAAGAAAAGGAATTGCGCGCCGTGGTTCCGCCGTCGCTTCCCGCCGCGGATATCGACGAGGACGTGCTCGAGCTCGACCATCCGATGATCGCTGAAGCGCCCGCCGAGCCACCGGTCGTCGAACTCGGTCCGCCGTTGCTCGACACCGGCGCCGCGAATTCAAGCCGATCGAGCCTTGAACAATTGTCGAGCGTTGCCGCCGCTGCGCCGCCGCCGCCGACCGTCAACCCGCTCGAGGAAATGCTCCGCGACATGCTCCGCCCGGCGTTGAAGCAATGGCTTGACGAACATCTGCCGCGGATCGTCGACGAGCATGTCCGTCGCGAAATCAGCCGGATTACGGGCAAGCCACTCTAGACCTTGATCGTTTCGGGCTCTTCAGCCCGAAGTATGAATCATGGTTTAAACCGGGAACCGACTGGCGGTTGAAGTCGGCGCTTGATATTCATGCGTCCATGAACCGCATTCTGCTCGCCGCCACCGTCGCGGCCGCCGCCCTTGTCTCCACCCCGTCGTTCGCCCGGCCGATGACTGCGACCGACATGCACATGATGCACCGACTAGGTGCGCCCAGTGTGTCGCCCGATGGCAGGACCGCGATCTTCACGCTCTCGACCACCGATCTTGCGGCGAATAAAAGAGCCAATCCGCTGATGATGCTCGACCTTGCTAAGGGCGGCGAACCACGGCCGTTGCTCGGCGCGACCAAGGGCGCGCATGATGCAATGTTCGGGGCCGATGGAGCGATCTGGTATCTCGCCCCGGTCAAGGATCGCGACCAATTGTTCCTCATTGTGATGGGCGGCAAGCCGGTGCAATTGTCGAGCTTCGCCGCCGACGTTTCGGGATTCAAGGTCAGCGATGACCGAAGCCGGGTCCTGGTGTGGGCCGATCGCCCCGACTGCCCCGACCTCGCCTGCGCTGCGACCAGCTTCCCCGCCAAGCCCGGCGGAAGCGCGCGAGTTTATGATGGATTGTTCGTCCGCCACTGGGACACCTGGGCCGAACCCGGCACCAGATCGCGGATTTATGCTTACCCGATGGTCGCCGGAAAGCTTGGCAAGGAAGCTCGGGTCACCGGCAGCCTGGTCGGCGACACGCCTTCCAAGCCATTTGGCGGTGGCGAGGAAATCGACCTTTCCGCCGATGGCCGCACCGTCTATTTCGCGCTTCGCGAGGCGGGGCGGATCGAGCCGACTTCGACCAACCTCGATATCTTCATGGCCCCCGCCGACGGTTCGGCCCAGCCGGTCAATCTGACCGCGGCCAACGGCGGCACCGACACACTTCCTACTCTGTCACCCGACGGCCGCACCCTGGCTTACATGTCGATGGCGCGCGCCGGCTACGAAGCCGACCGCCAGGTGCTGATGCTGCGCGATCTCGCCACCGGCCAGACCCACGCGCTGACCGGCAAGTGGGACCGATCGGTCGGATCGATCGCCTGGACCAGGGACGGGCGAAGCCTGTTGGTGACGGCCGAAGACGTGATGGAGGACCCGGTGTGGAGCATCGATGCCGCCTCGGGCGCGATTACCCGCCTGACCGGCAACGGCCATGCCGGCAACGTGATTCCGCTTAACGGCGGCGGGGCGATCTTCACCCAGAACAGCATCATGGCCCCCGACGATCTGTACCGCGTCGATGCGGCTGGCCGAACGACCCAGCTGACCAATGTCAACCGCGCCTTGCTCGCCCAGCTCGACCCGGTGATGTTCGAGAAATATTCCTTCCGCGGCGCCAATGGCGACCAGGTGTGGGGTATGACGCTGAAGCCAGCGCGTCCCACCGCCGGCAAAATGCCGATCGCCTTCGTCGTCCACGGCGGGCCGCAAGGCAGCTTCGGCAACGGCTGGAGCTACCGCTGGAACCCGCGATTATTCTCCGCGCCTGGCTATGCCGTGGTCAGCGTCGATTTCCACGGGTCGACCGGTTACGGTCAGGCGTTCGAGGATTCGATCCGCAACAATTGGGGCGGCTGGCCGCTCGAGGATCTGCAAAAGGGCCTAGCCTTCGCCACTGCTAATGATCCCCAGCTCGACGCCAACCGCGCCTGCGCCTTGGGCGCAAGCTACGGCGGCTATATGATGAGCTGGATCGCCGGCCAGTGGCCCGACCGCTTCAAATGTCTCGTCCAGCACGACGGCGTGTTCGACGCCCGCGCGATGGCGTACGAGACCGAGGAATTGTGGTTCGACGAGTGGGAACATGGCGGCAAGGCCTATTACGAAGACCCCGCGGCGTTCGAGCGCTGGAACCCGGTCAACTATGTCAGCCGCTGGAAAACCCCGATGCTGGTGATCACCGGCGAAAAGGATTTCTGGATCCCGTACACGCAGGGCCTCGCCAGCTTCACCGCGCTCCAGCGGCGCGGCATTCCCTCGAAGCTGCTCGTTTTCCCGGATGAGAATCATTGGGTGCTCAAGCCCAA
>JBBRTO010000047.1:0-16754 GCA_038244345.1 Sphingomonadales bacterium
CCTCCCCGCCCGCGGCCTCGAAGCTGGCGCCGAACGCGCTGCCCTTGACGCTCCGCCGGTTGATCGCGAGCCCAAGGCTCAGCAGGATTGCGCCGATGATCGCCAGCAGCCCGTAATTGCTGGTGGCGAGCGCTCGGATCACCTCGAGGCGGAGCCTCGGATCGGCGCGAGCGAAGGCTACCAGCAGCCGCACCAGCCAGATCGAGAAAGCGGTCAATACCGCCGCCCCGGCGATCGAGGCCAGAAGGGCGATCAGCGCCCGCCAGTCGCGCGGCGGCCAGTTACGCATGCCCATCATTGCGAACCGTTGGGGTTGGCACTTAAGCGCATTTTCTCTTTTCCTCCAATTCTCCAGTTCAACTGCGAAATTCATCAAAGTTCACCCATGGAATCAGGGCTCGACGCGGTCGCCGATGCGGTTGGCCAGCCAACCGTAGAGGAAGGCTTCATTGGCCGGTCGCCGCTCGGCGAGACGCAGGTAGCGCTCGCCCTGCAACGCCTCCATCGCGCGCAGCAGCACGGTCTCCCCGCCCGATCTGCCGCGCACGCCGAGGAACGCATCGAGCGCCTTCAAAGTGGTCTCGCCAACGCGGCCGTCGGGAACCAGGTCGGGATAATCGCGGGCACACCGGTTGAGTGCGGTCAAGGTCCGCTGGAGGAAGGTCGCGGCGACCGCCGGCCCCATATTTACGCCGGTGTCGAACAATTCGGCGGCAAGGCGCGGGGTTCGTTTCGCTACCTCGTCGAAGCGCGGCCTCAGCCAGTAAAGCCGGCGGTAGATCGCCTCGGCCTCGCCGCGCGGCATGTCGCGCATTGCCCCGCCATAGCCATGCGCACGGGCCACCGCCTCGGTCACCCCGAAGCAGGTCGGCCCGCCGCGGTCGGCCGGGTGATTGACGTAGCCGCCCTCGCGATCGATCAGCGCGTCGATCAGCGCATCGCTGGCGTGACTTTGGTCCTGGTCGCTCATCTTGCCCTCCGAGTCGCGGAGTAGTTAACCCATACGGTTTGTTGTAGGACAGCGAAAAATGACGCTTGGGGTTTGCACTTCCACTCGACAGGGCAGGCGCGGGCGCTAGGGTACTGCCCTGGCCGGGCTTCGACGACAAGGGCTGAACCTCGCGCTGGCCGCAAAGGCGCTGGCCGCAAAGGCGCTAGCCAAGCTGCCCTAGTCGCGGCTGGCGGCGAGCTTTTTTACAAAACTGTTGCCCTGGCGTCACTTGTGCGCGCCGCGGCGCCCGCGCACAGTCGGTAGCGGAGAGCCACGGACATCGTGGCCGAGGGAGGATGCAATCATGATCTTGACCAACCGCGCCGTGCGCCAGGCGCTCGCCGCCGCCACTGCACTCACGGCCTTTGCCGCGCCCGCCGCGGCCCAGCAGATCGACCGGATCGTTGCGTTCGGCGACAGCTATGCCGACACTGGTAACTTCTTTCAATTCGTCGGGATCAACCCGCTTACCGGGACCGGGGGCGCCTACACCACCGGCCGCTTTTCCGGCGGCACGAACTACATCGACACGCTGGCGCAAATCCTCAATGTCCCGGTCGACAATTTCGCGATCGGTGGGGCGCTGACCTATCAGTTCAACACGAACACCGGCCCCAACCTCGGCTTCCCGACCGAATATGGCAGCTTCCTCACCGGCGGCGCCGGCGCGACCCCGTTCCCGGCGGTCAGCGGTACGTTCGGAGAGGGCGACCTGCTCGCCATCTCGATCGGCGGCAACGACGCGCGCATCTACCAGACCGGCAGCATTCCGCTCGGCGTCCCGGTCGGCACGCTTGCCGGCGCGCCCGCAGCGGGCGCGGCCTCGGCCGCTGCGGCCACCGCTGGGCTCAACCTGCTGGTCGCGTCCGGCGCGCCGACCATCAGCTACCTCGCCGGCAACACCGCGAATATCCCTGAGGTCCAGTCCCAACTCAATCCGGCGACCGCCTTCGCCGTCCGCGACGCTTTTTTCCAAAGCTTCGATTCGGCGATGCGCGCCACGCTGGCGGGCTATGCCGCCAATGGCGAGATCGTCCACTATCTCGATCTCAACCTGGTCGGTCAGCAGGTCCAAAACAACTTCGCTGGTTATGGTCTGACCGCGCTCGCCTGCCCTGCTTTCCCCAACCCGACCTGCGTCGTCAATTCGAGCGGCTATTTGTTCTATGGCGACCAGCTCCACTTGACCTCGCAAGGCTTTGCGATCGTCGGCCAATATATCGCCGCCCAGCTCACTGCCCCGCTCACGCTTCAGGCGCCGGGCGATTCGGCGATGAACGCCAGCCAGCAGTTCGGCCGCACCCTGACCAGCCGCCTCGACCTCGGCGCCCCGCGCGATGGCGACATGCCCGAGGGAATGCACGCCTACATCGTCGGCGATGCCTATTCGCGAAGTGTTGATTCAAGCCTTGGTAATCAGGCGTTTACCAGCGACACGGTCGGCGCCACGGTCGGAGTGGATTACGGCTTCGGCAGCGGCGTGGTCGGCATTGCCGCCAATTACAGCAAGCCCAAGATCAAGTTCGGGACCGGCGCAGCCGACGTGAAGTCGGACTCGATCCAGCTTGGCGCTTATGCAGGCTTGGGATTCGGGGGCGCGTTCGCCCAGGGCTATGTCGGGTACGGCTGGGACAATCACGACATCACGCGGCGCGGCGTGGTGGAATCGATGTCGGCCTCGCCCAACGGCAATCACTGGATCGCTGGCGCCAAAGCGGGTTATCTGATGAGCATGGGGTCGGTCCGCATCGGCCCGGTCGCCGGCGTGGATTACGCCCGGGTCAAGGTCGATAGCAACAGCGAGAGCGGCGATTCGGCGCTGACCCTCAACGTCGGCGCGACCAAGTATAACTCGCTTCGCGGCAACGTCGGCGCCGAGCTTCGCGGCGACTTCGGCGGCGGCGGGATCCAGCTTCGCCCCTACCTCGCTTTGGTCGCGGAAAAGGAATTGGGCAGCTCCGGCCGTTCGGTCAGTTTCTCGCAAACCTCGGCGCCGACCATCGTCAACCATTTCAACTTCGAGGATGTGTCGAAGAAGATCTATGGCCGCGGAACGGTCGGCGCGACCGCCCGGATCTTCAGCAACGTCTCGCTCGATTCGGGTATCTCGATGACCGCCGGCAAGAAGCAGGGCAACGAGACCTCGGGCCACCTCGGCGTCAGGGTCGGCTTCTAGGCAACAGCGATCGTAACGGCCCCGTCTTGACAGGCGGGCCGTTATGGCGCCCCTTTTCCTCCGCGCACGGCCGATCAACCCGGGCGCGAAGGAGGGGATGATGGACAAGGATACGACCGCCGCCCGGGCCCCGATCCATTTGTGGATCATCGGCGTGATCGCGCTCCTGTGGAATGCGTTCGGCTGTTACGATTATTTCATGACCCGCACCAAAGGCGCGGCGTACATCAGGTCGATGATGCCTAGCATCGATGGCGACGCCTTCATGGCCTACGTCAACGCCTTCCCGATCTGGGCGAGCATCGGCTGGGGCCTCGGCGTATGGGGTGGGCTAGCAGGCGCAATCCTGCTGCTGATGCGCCATCGCTGGGCAGTGCCTACCTTGCTGGTTTCGTTTGTCGGCGCGGTGCTCGGGCTCGGCTATCAGATCGCAAATCCGTCCGGAATTGCCGGCACCGATCAGGGCGGCAATGCAGTCATTCCCTATGTCATCATCGCCCTCGCTTTGGCCCTGTTCGTCTATGCCCGCGCGATGCGGATCAAGGGCGTGCTTAGCTAATCGCGCTTGATGAAGGCGCGAACGTCCGCGGCCAGTTTCGCCCGATCCTGATCGCGAATGTAGACCATGTGGCCCGACTGGTAATAATGAAACTCGACCCGGTCCTGCGGGATACCGGTGCGCGACAACGCATATTCGGCGGCGAAGAATGGCGTCGCAAAGTCGTAATAGCCCTGGCCGACGAAAATCCTCAAATCCTTGTTCTCGCGTAATGCGGTGCCGAGATAGGGCGTCAGGTTGAGATAGGCGTTGGTGTCGCGTCCGCCGTCGATCTTCCAGTCCCAATCGCGCCCGAGGTTGCCGATCGACTGATATTCCCGGTCGGTGACGAACCCCAAAGTCCCGCGCGCCCACGTATTGATTGCCGCGGTGTATCCCGCATCGATGCCATAGAAACTGGGGTCGTTGTCGGGCCTCTCGCCGGCATTGTCATAATCCTTGCCGGTGTAGCGCGTGTCGAGCCGGCCGATCGTCAGCCCTCGGTCGCGCAGCAATTCCTTGTAGAAGCGGTCGGGCGAGACGCGCAGGTCGGCAGCCTCGAGATAGGTTTCGCTAAGCCCGGTGAACCGCGCCAGTTGGCGGCGGATCGACGCGCGTTCTTCGCCTTGCAGTTTCTGGCCCTTGAGCAGGGCCGTCGCATAAGGGCCGATCGCGAACTGCCGCGCCTCCTCGACGAATTGCTCGACCGACGGCGCGCCATTACCTCCATTTGGCACCTTGCCATGAAACAACGCGGTCGCGGCCATCGACGGCAGGTTGGTGATGACGCTCAATTCATTGCCCGGCGTATCCGCCCCGGCACCGAAATCGAGGATCGTCGATATCAGGATTATGCCGTTCAAGCCGACGTCGTTGTAGGTCTCATTGGCCAATTGGTTGACCACCGCCGCCGAGCGCGACGTGCCATAGCTTTCGCCGCCGAGATAATGCGGACTGTTCCAGCGATTGTTGTCGCTCAGCCAGCGGCGGATCACTTCGGCCACCGCCTTGGCGTCGGCGGTCACCCCGTAAAATTCCTTGCCCTCGGTCTTGCCGATCAGATGCGAGAAACCGGTTCCCGGCGGGTCGATGAACACCAGGTCGGTGACGTCGAGCAGCGAGGCCGGATTATCCACGATCGGGTAGGGCGGCGCTCCGTCGTCGCGCGCGTCCGATGGAATCGCGACCCGCTTGGGCCCAAATGCTCCCATTTGCAGCCACACCGATCCCGATCCCGGCCCGCCGTTGAACAGGAAGGTCACCGGCCGGGCGGGATCGCGCCCGTCTTTCACATAAGCGGTGGTGACGATCGCCGCTTTCTGGCTGCCGTCCTCGCCGGCGATGATCGTCTCGCCGATGGTCGCGGTATAATTGACCCGCTGCCCGCCGAAGGTGCCGGACAGGCGCGTGCTATGCTTTTGCGGCACGACGATCTCGGGTTTGGGCTCGTCGGGCTTCGCGGTGGACGCGGGCGCAGCGGGTTTCTTGTCCTGCGCCACCAATGGCGAGGCCGCCAGTGCCAGCGCCAATCCAATCGACCCAAAAACCCGCATAACCATCTCCCTGCAAACCCTTGGTGCCGGTCAATCACGGCCAGCGCAGGCTCGCAAGCCTCAACTCGACGAGCGGCGGGGCAAAGCTACCAACGTCGTTTGGGAACGTTCTTGCCCCATTGCGTCTGGTCGCGATCCTGCTTCCACCCCTTGACCATGCAGCCGGTCCAGCCGCCCACGCCGACCGCGCTGCACGATTGCGTCCCGACATCGCCTTCCGCGGCCCAGCCGACGCGCTCGTTCATCACGCTTTTCATGTCGCCCACCGGGTCGAACGGTCCGTCGCGCTCGGGCAGACGGTAGCGCGGATCGCGCTTGCGACTGCCGCACACGACAATCTCATCCTTGCTCGGCCGCGGTTTGCATTCGATGGCGTCGATCGATTCGCTCACCGCTTCGTTGAGCGGCATCGCGTCGCTGGCCAGCAGGACGAAAAGGATCATCGCCGCGCATCATCCCGGAAATCACGGCGGAACGAGGGCAAGTGGGGCGCTAGGCCGACGGCGACCGCCCAGCCTACCTCTTTGCCCCGCCCCACTTGCGCTGCGTCTTCCCGAAGCCTGTCCGCCTGGTCCCCGGCTTGCCCTGGGTCGCATTACCGCTCGGGCGCGGCGCGACTCGTTGCGGATGCGGGATTCCGAGATCATCTTCCTCCAGCCGCCGGATCTCATCGCGAAACCGGCCCGCTTCCTCAAACTCCAGATCGCCAGCGGCCTTGCGCATCCGCGCTTCGAGATCGCCGATGTAGGCGCGCAGATTATGTCCCACGAGGTGTGGCCGCTCGTCGTCACCGGTCTCGACCAGCACGCCGTCGCGCAATGTCACGTCGCTCATGATGTCGTTGATCTGGCTCTTGATCGATTCGGGCGTGATGCCGTGCGCTTCGTTATACGCCTGCTGCTTCTCGCGCCGCCGGTCGGTCTCATTGAGCGCGCGCTCCATGCTCCCCGTCACCCGGTCCGCATAGAGGATCACCCGCCCGTCGATATTGCGCGCGGCGCGGCCAATGGTCTGGATCAGCGAGGTTTCGCTGCGCAAGAACCCCTCCTTGTCGGCGTCGAGGATCGCCACCAGCCCGCACTCCGGAATATCGAGCCCTTCGCGAAGCAAATTGATCCCGACCAAAACGTCATAAACGCCGAGCCGCAAGTCCCGGATCAACTCGATCCGCTCCAATGTTTCGACGTCCGAGTGCATGTAGCGGACCTTCAATCCCGCCTCGTGGAGATATTCGGTCAGATCCTCGGCCATCCGCTTGGTCAGCGTCGTCACCAGCGTGCGATAGCCTTGCGCCGCGACCTTCTTCGCTTCGTTGACCAGATCGTCGACCTGGTCCTCGACCGGCTTGATCTCGACCGGAGGATCGATCAGCCCGGTCGGGCGGATGACCTGTTCGGCGAAGACCCCGCCGGTCGCCTCCATTTCCCACGGCCCGGGGGTCGCCGAAACGAACGTCGTTTGCGGCCGCATCGCGTCCCATTCGTTGAACCGCAAAGGCCGATTGTCGATGCAGCTCGGCAGACGGAAGCCATATTCGGCGAGGGTGATCTTGCGCCGGTGATCGCCCTTCGCCATCGCCCCGATCTGCGGCACCGTCTGGTGGCTTTCATCGACGAACAGAAGCGCATTGTCGGGCAGATATTCGAACAGGGTCGGCGGCGGCTCGCCCGGCAGCCGACCGGTGAGGAAGCGTGAATAATTCTCGATTCCCGCGCAGCTTCCGGTCGCGGCGATCATCTCGAGGTCGAAATTGGTACGCTGCTCGAGCCGCTGAAGCTCGAGCAATTTGCCCTCGCTCTCCAATTCTTTCAGCCGCTCGGTCAATTCGTGGCGGATCGCCTCGGACGCTTGCTTGAGCGTCGGTCCCGGAGTCACATAATGCGAATTGGCGAACACCCGCACGGTGTCGAGGCTCGCGCTCTTCTTTCCCGTCAACGGATCGAATTCGACAATCTCCTCCACCTCGTCGCCGAAGAACGAGATGCGCCACGCGCTATCCTCATAATGCGACGGGAAAATCTCCAGATTGTCGCCCTTGACCCGGAAATTGCCGCGCGCGAACCCGGCGTCATTGCGCTTGTACTGCAGCGCGACGAGCTTGCGGATGATCTCGCGCTGGTCCGCGCTTTGGCCCTTCTTCAAGTCGAAGATCATCGCCGAATAGGTCTCGACCGAGCCGATGCCGTAGAGGCACGAAACCGAGGCGACGATGATTACGTCGTCGCGCTCGAGCAACGACCGCGTGGCGCTATGCCGCATCCGGTCGATCCCCTCATTCACCGAGCTTTCCTTCTCGATGTAGGTGTCGGACCGCGGGACATAGGCCTCGGGCTGGTAATAATCGTAGTAGCTGACGAAAAACTCGACCGCATTGTCGGGGAAGTAATTCCTGAATTCGCCGTAAAGTTGCGCCGCGAGGATTTTATTCGGCGCCAATATCAGCGCCGGGCGCTGGGTCGCCTCGATGATCTTGGCCATGGTGAAAGTCTTGCCGCTGCCGGTGACGCCGAGCAGCACCTGATTGACCTCGCCATTGTCGCTGATCCCCTCGACCAATTCCTTGATCGCCGCCGGCTGGTCGCCCGCCGGCTGATAATCCGACCTGAGCACAAACTTCCTGCCACCCTCGCTCTTGTCGGGGCGAGCGGGCCGGTGGGGAACGAAGCTTACGCCCGTGTCGGGCTCGTCGAGGGAAGTGCGGATTTGGATGGCCATGTCATCCCATATGGGGTGCTGGCTTCGACGCGGCAATTGGGGCAGATTGCATATTCGGAGCGGAGGGTGACACGATGAAATTCACGCGTATCTTGATGACCGGTCTTGCCGCCCTTCCGGCGGGGACGATCGCCGCCGACAGCATCCAGCTGACACCCGGCCGCTGGATCGAAACCGCGACTCCTGAAAGCATCACGGTCGGCGACCAGGTGCAGGATATTTCGCCCGGCGACACCAAGACCAAATCGCTCTGCCTGTCCGCCGCCGAAGGTGCCGACCCCCGAAAATATTTTGCCGTTGCTGAGCAAAATGCGTTGTGCACCCCGCCGATCGGCACCGTCGCCGGGGGCAAGATCGCGCTCGGCAATCACTGCGCGAAAGATCCGGCCAAGGCCGACAGTCAGGAGCGTGAGCTCGAGATCAATGGCACCTATGGCGCCGAAAGCTATGCTGCCAAGGCGGTGATGACGACCAGCTTCGGCAATGCGCCGGTGGTCATCCAGCTCGCTATTGCTGGCCACTTCGACGGCGCCTGCCACGGCGACGAAGATCCGCGCACCGGGCCCGCCAAGTGATCGCCCGCATCCTTCGCGCGGCGCCGCTCGCGCTGCTCCTCGCCTCGTGCACCAGCATCAACCCCGCGCCGACCTACGACGTCCTGATCCGCAATGGCTCCATCGTCGATGGCAGCGGCGGCGCGCCATTCACCGGCGATGTCGGCATTCGCGGCGACCGCATTGTCGCAGTCGCCCCCCATCTCGACGGGGTCGCCCCGCGCACCATCGACGCCACCGGGCTCGCGGTCGCGCCGGGGTTCATCAACATGCTCAGCTGGGCCAATGACGCCTTGGTCGAGGATGGCGCGAGCGAGAGCGACATTCGCCAGGGCGTGACGCTCGAAGTGATGGGCGAGGGCAATTCGGAAGGACCGTATAACGACAAGATGGTCGCCGACACGATCGCCCAGCAGGTCGACGTCAAGCATCCGATCCCCTGGCGCAGCCTGCGCGGCTATTGGGATTATCTCGAGCACATGGGCATCGCCCCCAATGTCGCCAGTTTCGTCGGCGCGACCTCGGTCCGCACCTATGTGCTGGGTGAGGACGATGTCGACCCGACCCCGGCCCAGCTCGCCCAGATGCAGGGCCTCGTCCGATCGGCGATGAACGAGGGCGCGATGGGCCTTGGCAGTGCACTGATCTACGCCCCTGCGACCTTCGCGGAAACGCCCGAGCTCACCGCGCTCGCCACCGCCTCGGCGCAGTGCGGGGGCATGTACATCAGCCATATGCGCAACGAGAGCGACCATGTGCTCGACGCGGTCGACGAACTGATCGGCATCGCCCGCGCCTCGGGCGGCCCGGCTGAAATCTACCATCTCAAACAGGCCGGGCGCGGCAATTGGGACAAGTTGGACGGCGTCATCCAGCGGGTCGAGGCGGCGCGTGCGTCGGGCGTCCGGATCACCGCCGACATGTATAATTACACCGCCGGGGCGACCGGGCTCGACGCGGCGATGCCGCCGTGGGTCCGTGCCGGTGGCTATGACGCCTGGAAGAAACGGCTTCAGGATCCAGCCTTGCGCACCCGGGCCATCGCCGAGATGAAGGTTCGCCCGGTCGGCTGGGACAATCTCTATTTCCAGGCCGGAAGCCCCGACAAGGTGCTGTTCCTGGCGTTCAAGAATCCAGCCTTGAAGCAATATACCGGCAAGACCCTGGCCGAGGTCGCCAAACTTCGCGGCACTTCGCCAGAGGATACCGCGATCGACCTGGTGATCGCCGACGGCACGCGGGTCGGCGTGGCCTATTTCCTGATGAGCGAGGAGAATGTCGCCCGCCAGGTCGCGCTGCCGTGGATGGCGTTCGACAGCGACGAGAGCTCGCAGGCGCCGCGCGGCGTGTTCCTCAAATCGAACACCCACCCGCGCGCCTATGGCACCTTTGCCCGGTTGCTCGGCAAATATGTCCGCGACGAGCATCGCACCACGCTCGCCGATGCGGTCCGCCGGCTGACCAGCTTTCCCGCTGCCAACCTCGGGATCCGCGATCGCGGGCTGGTCCACGCCGGGATGATGGCCGATCTCGCCATCTTCGATCCCGCGACGATCGCCGACAAGGCGACCTATGCCAACCCGCAGCAGTTCGCGGTCGGCATGCGCCATGTGCTGGTCAACGGACAGCCGGTGTTGCTCGACGGCGAGATGACCAGCGCCCGCCCCGGCCGCGCGGTGCTCGGCCCCGGCGCCGGTCGCTGCTTGCCCCGTTAAGGGCGATTGCGCGAACCGCTCGCGAGCTTATGGTGCGCCTCTATTGAACGGGAGATTTTGATGCGCCTCGCTACCCTCACCTTGCTCGCCACCGCGACCATCGGGCTTGCCGCCTGCAACAAGGGGCCGTCGGTCGACGTTGCAAACGCCACCCCGGCCGAGGTCGCCAAGGCGATGAAGGACAGCGGCGCAACCCGGGCGATGGTCCGGCCCGGCAAATGGTCGTCGACCGTGTCGATCGCCGCGATGGACACCTCGCAGCTGCCGCCTGAACTCGCCGCCAAGATCAACGCCGAGGTCGGCAAGCCGCGCACGGTCGAGGCCTGCCTGACGACCGAGGAAGTCGATCATCCCGAACGCATGCTGGCCCAGGTCCCGGCCAGCTGCCGTTATGAATATTACAAGATGTCGGGAGGCAAGATCGACGGCAAGATGCGCTGTTCGGGGGCCGGTGCAAATCAGGAGATGACCGTCCAGGGGACCTACGGCAAGGATCAATATTCGATGACCATCGGCAACAAGAGCAGCGCCGCCGACGGCGCGCCGGCGCTCGCCGGGCCGAGCAGCACGATGAAGGTCGAGTCGCACCGCATCGGCGAGTGCGACGCGAAGCCTTCCGGCTGATCGAAATCCAACAGGGGAACCAAATGACCAACCGCACTTATATGATGCTCGCAATGCTGCTCGTGCTGCCGGGATGCGACAGCGATGTGCCCGCGCCCGCCGCCGAGGAGAAAGGGCCACCGGCGACCTTCCCTGCCGGCGAGTATGAAGTCACCGCGCTGACCGAGACTCTCAAGGCCGCCGACCAGTTCACCCCCGCCACCAAACACAAGGTCGGCGCCACCGACGTGCAGAAAATCTGCTCGCCGGCGGGGCCCAAACCCGATCCCAGGCTGTTCGCCGACAAGGGCGATACCTGCACCGCGACCAGCGATTATGCCAAGAACGGCCGGATCAACATGTCGTATAATTGCCAGCGACCGGGGCGCGGCCTGCTGACGCTGACCTTCGACGGCAAATATGACGAGAATAGCTTCGAGGTCGAAGTCGCTACCGGCACCTATTTCAGCGGCCAGGGCGATTATGTCCTGACCCAGCGGCTCAAGGGCAAGCGCCTCGGCGATTGCGCTGCCCCCGCCAAGGCCGCCGGCTAATATCGGACAGGTGGAGCCTCGGCCTCCGCAGATCGTTGCGGCGCAATGAAACTCCCGGTCCTGATCAATCCCGGCGGCGGTAACGCGGGCGACGATGCGATCGAACGCGTCAAAGCGGCGCTTGCTAAAGCCGGGATCGATGCCGCGATCGAACAGGTCGACGGCCCCGACCTCGACGCCCGAGCGACCGAGCTTGCCAATCGCGGCGCGCGGACCGTTGTCGCGTGCGGTGGTGACGGCACGTTGAGCGCGGTCGGCGGCGCGCTCGCCGGCACCCAGACCGCGCTTGGCATCCTCCCGCTCGGAACGCTCAACCACCTCGCCCGCGATCTCGGCATTTCGTTCGACCTCGATGAAGCCGCGGCAACCCTCGCTTCCGGCCACCGCAAGCAGATCGACGTCGCCGATCTCAACGGCCGGGTGTTCGTCAACAATAGCGCGATCGGCCTTTATCCGCTGATGGTCGCGGACCGCGAGGGTCAGGAGGAGCGCCTCGGTCGGTCGAAGAAATTCGCCATGCTCATCGCCGGGGTTCGAACCCTCATACGCTTCCACCATTACCGCCTGTCGCTGACCATCAACGATAGCGAGCAAGCGACACTCGAGACGCCGTTGCTGTTCGTCGGCAACAATATCTACCGCACCACCATGCCCCGCGCCGGCCAGCGCGACCGGCTCGACGATGGGAAGCTGAGCATCCTCGTCGCGCGCAAGTCGAGCCGCCTCGCCTTGATCCACTCCCTGTTGCTGTCGCTGATCGGCAAGTCAGGCTCGGACCAGTTGATCGAGCTCGACAAGGTCATCCGCCTGCGCGTCGCCAGCCGACGTTCGCACCTCACCGTCTCGGCCGACGGCGAAACGCTCCATTTGCCGCTCCCGCTCGATTACCGGATCCGCCCCAAGGCATTGTGGGTTGTCGCGCCGCCAGATGAGCCGACTCCCCCCGCCTCCTAGGAACGCCTACTTATGTGCTTCGGGCATCACCGAGCTGTGCAGATGATCGATCCACCACCGGCCGGCGGCGTAGCGATAAGCAAAGCTGTAACGCGCCTTGACGTCACTCCGGACGCCGCTTGCCTCATCGGCTAGCGACACCGTCCAGGTGCCGACCCTTGTGGCGAGGTTGCAGCCGAGGCGCACCGTGCTGGTATCGACCGTCCCAACCGGTTTCTTCTTGAGGAAGCTGACGAAATAATCGCGGATCCCGGCAGGGTCGGTGCGGGGCGTATTGCTGAGCGTCGGAAGCAGCACTGCGCCCGGCCCGAACAAAGCGGTTACCGTATCCGGATTGCCCGTCGCCCACGCGCCGTTGAAACGCGCAAATTGACTTTCGACCGCGGTTTTGCTCGCCGGCGCGCAACGCTCGGCACGCGCTGCTGCCGGGCTTGCAGTGGTCAAGGCGACGGCGCCGAGCGCGGCGGTCGCAAACAGTGTTCTGGTGATCATGCTTATTCCTTCCTGTTGAATGAGGGTCAGCCGTTTGCCGGAATGCGAACCGCGCGGGCGATCAGCCGCCTTACGTGCAGCTTGAGCTGCCGAAGCCGAAGCAAGGCAATGATGTCCGGAAGCCGTCGACGGTGCTCATCGCAGGCGCACGGTCGATCCGCGCGTGCAGTTCGGACAATCGATAAAGGCGGGCATTCATGGTTGTTTCCTCTTCACATTGACGTCGCCATCAATCGAGGAAAGCCTGGCCCGTTCGGGGGCCGGATATCGACCCCTCGCGCACCGGCTTTACCCGATGCGGTCCGACATCACGAGCACCCTGTTCGCCAGGGTGGACTCGCCAGAGGGGCCCGGTCCGCCCGAGCGATATACGAAGCCTGTGAAAGCGAGGCAAGCGATCAGTGGCATTGTGGCCACAAACGCCCGTCTAGCCTGATTTTTTCATCTGATATTAATTTTGCCCCTTGCGTTCGAATCGACTTTAACCACTATATGCGGTGTCCCGGTGGGGGCCGCTCTCAATCTATTGTGGTTGGGGCTGAAGATGATTATCTTCGGCAGGCACCGTGGCGTGCCCTGTGGATATCGGGGACGGCGCGATAATAACCCCCCCGCCGGGCGTGATTTTGGGGTAGGTTCGGTCTCATGACACCGAGTCGAACATTTAGCGAACAGGCGGTCAAAGAGCCGTCCAGCGTACGGGGTGAGGATATGGATTTTCTGAGCGACAGCAATGTCACGAGCGACGACGTCGCGGGCACCGCGCCCGAGCGGACGAGCAAGACGATCGACGTCGCGGCCTACGCCATCGTCACCGACGAATCGCGCGATTCCTTGCTCACCGAATTCGGCAAGGACACGCTGCGCGATCGCTATCTGCTGCCCGGCGAGACCAACCAGGATCTGTTCGCCCGCGTGGCCTCGGCCTACGCCGACGACGCCGCGCATGCGCAGCGGATCTACGATTATATCTCCAAACTGTGGTTCATGCCCGCTACCCCCGTCCTGTCCAACGGCGGCACCGGCCGCGGCCTGCCGATCAGCTGCTACCTCAACAGCGTCAGCGACAGCTTGAATGGCATCGTCGACACCTGGAACGAGAATGTCTGGCTGGCGTCGAAGGGCGGCGGGATCGGCACTTACTGGGGCGCGGTGCGCGGGATTGGTGAACCGGTTGGTCTCAACGGCAAGACCAGCGGCATCATCCCGTTCGTCCGCGTCATGGACAGCCTCACCCTCGCCATTTCGCAAGGCTCGCTCCGGCGCGGTTCGGCGGCGGTCTATCTCGACGTCTCGCATCCCGAGATCGAGGAGTTTCTCGAGATCCGCAAACCCTCGGGCGACTTCAACCGCAAGGCGCTGAACCTGCACCACGGCGTACTGATCACCGACGACTTCATGGAGGCGGTTCGCGCCGGCGCCGAGTTCGATCTCAAGTCGCCCAAGGACGGCACCGTTCGCGGTTCGGTCGATGCGCGCTCGCTATTCCAGAAACTGGTCGAAACCCGCCTCGCGACCGGCGAGCCGTACATCATCTTCATTGACCAGGTGAACCGCTCGATGCCCAAGCATCACCGCGACCTGGGGCTCAAGGTCACCACCTCCAACCTGTGCAGCGAAATCACGCTTCCCACCGGCAAGGACCATCTCGGCGCCGATCGCACAGCGGTGTGCTGCCTGTCGTCATTGAGCCTCGAGACGTGGGACGAATGGAACGGCGACAAATTGTTCATCGAGGACGTGATGCGGTTCCTCGACAATGTCCTGTCGGACTACATCGCCCGCGCCCCCGACGAGATGGCGCGCGCCAAATATAGCGCCGAGCGCGAGCGGTCGGTCGGGCTTGGCGTGATGGGCTTCCACAGCTTTCTCCAGGCGCGCGGCCTGCCGTTCGAGGGCGCGATGGCCAAGTCGTGGAACCTCAAGATCTTCAAGCACGTCCGCGCCCAGGTCGACACCGCCTCGATGATGCTCGCGCAAGAACGCGGCCCGTGCCCCGACGCCGCCGACATGGGCGTGATGGAGCGCTTCAGCTGCAAGATGGCGATCGCGCCGACCGCCTCGATCTCGATCATCGCCGGCGGCACCTCGGCCTGCATCGAGCCGATCCCGGCCAACATCTACACCCACAAAACGCTGTCGGGCAGCTTTTCGATCAAGAACCCCTATCTCGAGAAATTGCTCGCCGAGAAATCGAAGAACAGCGACGCGGTGTGGAATTCGATCCTCGAGCAGGGTGGCAGCGTCCAGCATCTCGACTTCCTGACGCCCGAGGAAAAGGACGTCTACAAGACCAGCTTCGAAATCGACCAGCGCTGGCTGATCGAGCTCGCCGCCGATCGCACGCCGTTCATCGACCAGGCGACCAGCCTCAACCTGTTCATCCCCGCCGACGTCGACAAGTGGGACCTGCTGATGCTCCACTTCCGCGCCTGGGAGCTGGGCATCAAGTCGCTCTATTACCTCCGCTCCAAGAGCGTCCAGCGCGCCGGTTTCGCCGGCGGCGTCGAAGCCGACAACACCGCCGAACCCGCCAAGTACGAGCTTCCGACGACCGATTACGACGAGTGTCTGGCCTGCCAGTAAGATGACCCCCGCCAACCTCATCATGCTCGGCATCGGCCTCCTCGCCTTGGCGATCGGCGTTGCGCTGCTGTCCCGCCGCGGCGGCAGCGATGCGGCGATCCAGATCCGCCGCCTCGCCGGAACGATGGCGCTGGCGCTCGGCCTGGTTCTCTCGATCTCCGCCTTCGCCCTGAAAGGCGTCCGCTCGTAATGCGTACCTATCACCGCTGGCTGAGCGTCCTGTTCGGCCTGTTCATCCTGTTCGTCGCCACCACCGGGGTGCTCAGCCAGGTCGGCAGCCTGGTCAACAACGGCGGGTTCGAGGATGACGACCGCGCCCCCCGCGCCGCACCCGTTACTCCCCCTGGCTTCACCTGCCCCGCGACCATGACCTGCCGCGCCAAGCGCGAGCCCAAGCCTGGCGAGTGGAACATCGGCTGGCTCCACCACCTCCATTCGGGCGAGGAGTTCGGCCCCGTCGGCGTGATCATCTCGCTGACGAGCGGCATCGCGCTCATCTTCTTCGCCTTCAGCGGGCTGTGGATGTACATCCAGATGTACCGCCGCCGCGCCCACCGCCACAGCCATCCGAAGCGGATCTTCTGGTGAGCGGCTACCGCCAGTCGAGCTTCGACCCCAATGCCTACAGCCAGGCGGGTCGTCCGATGCGCCCGTTCAACTGGGTGCAGTGGACCGGCGTCGGCCTGGAAGTGGTCGGGCTTGGCCTTTTCCTGCTGTTTCTGGCGGGCAAGCTGGGCTGGTTTCCGAGACTGGCGGACATTCCGCCGATCAGCGGGACCACGCTGATGCTGATTGGCATCGCGCTGATCAATTCGCGCCGCCACCCTTACATTGACCTTGCCCCCGAACTCGCCCCCGCGCGCAAGCGCCTGCTGATCATCACCGTCGCCATCTGCGCCGCCGCCCTCGGCGCCGCCGCCGTCATCCAATTTTCAGGAGCCTGAGCCATGTCCCTCACCGAAGCTCGTAAGCAGTACAAACCCTTCGAATATCCCTGGGCGTTCGATTTCTGGAAGCGCCAGCAGCAGATCCACTGGATGCCCGAGGAGGTTCCCCTCGGCGAGGATTGCCGCGACTGGGCACAGAAACTGACCGATCACGAGCGCAATTTGCTGACCCAGATCTTTCGCTTTTTCACCCAGGCCGATGTCGAGGTGCAGGATTGCTACCACGAAAAATACAGCCGCGTGTTCAAGCCGACCGAGATCAAGATGATGCTCGCCTCTTTCTCGAACATGGAGACGGTGCACATCGCCGCCTACAGCCATCTGCTCGACACCATCGGCATGCCCGAGAGCGAATATGGCATGTTCCTCCAGTATA
>JBBRTO010000048.1:0-16682 GCA_038244345.1 Sphingomonadales bacterium
ACCGGCATCGTCGCCAGCCCGTCGAGGCCATCAGTCAGGTTTACAGCGTTACCGAACGACACGATCACGAACGCCCCGAACACGACGTACAGCAGCCCGAGGTCGACCACCGGCCCCGAATAAAATGGCACGTACAGCTTGGTCCCGCCCCACCCGACCATCAGCCATGTCGCGAAGCCGGCGATTGCGAATTCGAGCGCCAACCGCATCTTGCCGCTCAGCCCCGAATGGTGCGCTTTCTTGATCTTGGCATAATCGTCAAGGAACCCGATCAGCCCGAACCCGCCGGTGACCAGCAGGCACGCCCAGGTGTACCGGTTGGTGAGGTCCATCCACAGGAACACCGAAATCCCGACCGCGATCAGGATCAGCAGGCCGCCCATCGTCGGCGTGCCGCGCTTGGCGAGGTGCGATTGCGGGCCGTCGGCGCGGATCGGCTGGCCCTTGCCCTGCTTGGCGCGGAGCCAGCGGATGAACGCCGGGCCAAACACCAGGCCGATGAACAATGCCGTCGCGCTCGCCGCCCCCGCCCGAAAGCTGATGTAGCGGATCAGGTTGAGGATCCCGGGGAAGCCCAGATGTTCGGCGATGACATAAAGCATTAGGCGGAAGCTCCTGCCACTCGATCGACCAAGGCCGCAAGCCCGACCGAATTACTTGCCTTGACCAGCACCACGTCGCCCGGCGCCAGGATCGCCTCGACCAGCCGCGCGGCCTGCTCGACATCGTCGGCCACCACCGACTCGACCTCGGGCCCAAGCGCCTCGGCCAGCACCCGCATTTCTTCGCCGACCAGCACCAGTCGCTCGATCTTCGCCGCGCGCACCGGCCCGGCCAGCGCAGCATGCATCGCCTCCGCTTCGGGCCCAAGCTCGCGCATCGGACCGAGCACCGCGATCCGCCGGCCACTGAGCGTTTCGCCGCCGAGGCTGGCCAGCGTCGCCGCCATCGATGCCGGATTGGCGTTATAGCTTTCGTCGATCAGCAGCGCCTCGCCGCCGTCGACCACAACGACATGCCGCTGCCCGCGCCCCTTCAGCCCGCCGAAATCGGCCAAAGCGAGGCCCGCGGCACCTAGATCGCCGCCGACCACTTCGACCACCGCGAGCACCGCCATGGCATTCGAAATCCAGTGATCGCCGCGCTGCGACAAAGTGAATGTCAGCTCGCTGTTGACCAGGCGCGCGGTGACCAGGCTGCCGCCTGCCTCGGACCGCGCGGCGTGCATCGTCGAGACGTCGGCCTCGTCGCTCATGCCGAAGGTGATCGTCCGGTCGGCGTGGCCTCGCGCGGCCTTCACCAGCCGGTCGCGGAACGGTGAATCCTCGGGGATCACCGCGGTCCCGCCTTCCTCCAGCCCTTCGAAAATCTCGCCTTTGGCGTCGGCGATCGCTTCCATCGAGCCCAACTGCTCGACATGCGCCGAAGCAATGGCGGTAACGACCGCGACATGTGGCCGGACCAGCCGGGTCAGCCCGGCGATCTCGCCGGCATGGTTCATCCCCATTTCGAGCACCGCGAAGCGCGTTTCGCGCGGCATTCGCGCCAGACTCAATGGCACGCCGGTATGATTGTTGTAGCTCTTGACCGAGCGATGCACAGGCCCCTTGCGGCTCCGCGTCAATGCCGCGGCGAGCGCTTCCTTGGTCGAGGTCTTGCCGACCGATCCGGTGACCCCGATCACCGTCGCATTTGTCCGCCGCCGCGCCTCGAGCGCCAGTGCGGTCAGCGCTTCGGCGACATCGCCGACCAGCACATGCGGGCCGTCGACCTCATGTGATACCAATACCGCCGCCGCGCCCGAGGCGAATGCCTGGGCGACGAAGGCATGGCCGTCGGTCGCTGTCCCCGGCATCGCCACGAACAGATCGCCCGGCCCGACCTCGCGGCTGTCGAACGTCACGCCCGCCACCTCGAATGCCGCGCTCGCGACCCCGCCGGTCGCGGCTTCAATTTCGGCCGATGTCCACAGCGCGCTCACATCGATCCTCCCTAGGCTTCGCACGGGGAGAAAAAGCGGTATGCGCTCACGCCGCGCACTCCCGCGCCACCAGCGCATCGTCGAACGGCAATATTCGGTCGCCGATGATCTGCCCGGTCTCATGCCCCTTGCCGGCAACCAGCACGATGTCGCCCGGCCCGGCCAGCCGGATCGCCTCGGCAATCGCCGCTCGCCGGTCTCCGATTTCGCGAGCGCCGACCGCGCCCCGCATCACCTCTGCGCGGATCGCCGCCGGATCCTCGCCGCGCGGATTGTCATCGGTGACGATCGCGACATCGCTCAGCCGGGCCGCGACTTCGCCCATCGGTCCGCGCTTGCCTTTATCGCGATCACCGCCCGCGCCGAACACCATGATCAGCTTGCCATCTACATGCGGCCGCAATGCTGCAATCGCCGCCTCCATCGCGTCGGGCGTATGCGCATAATCGACATAGACCGGCGCCCCGCCACGGCTGATGACCGCGCGCTCAAGCCGCCCGCGCACCGGCGACACCCGGCCCATCGCGGCCAGCGTCTCGTCCCACTTGCCGCCGCTCGCCAGCACCAGTCCAGCCGCGGTCAGCACATTGTTCGCCTGGTACGCACCGATCAGCGGCAGCGTCAGTTTGTAATCCTTTCCCTCGTAACGAAGCACCAGCCGCTGCCCGAGCGGGGTCGGCACCTGCTCGACGAGTAAGATCGTCTGCGCCCCCGGCCCGACGGTGATCAGCTTGAGCCCCCGCGCCTTCACCCGTTCGATAATTGCGCCCGACTTCGCATCGCCGGTCCACACCACCGCGGTCCCGCCAGCATCCACGACCTCGTCGAACAACCGCATCTTGGCGGCGAAATAGCTGTCCATGTCGGCATGATAATCGAGGTGGTCGCGGCTGAAATTGGTAAACGCCGCGGCCATCACCGGCAGGCCTTCGCTGCGATACTGGTCGAGGCCGTGGGACGAGGCCTCGTAAGCGACATGCCCGATCCCCATCCGCTTGAGCCCCGCCATGTTGCTCAGGAAGGTGACGATGTCGGGCGTCGTCAGCCCGGTCTTGACCTGGTCGTCGGCGGTGGTCACGCCAAGCGTTCCGATGCTCGCCGAGCGGTGCCCCGCCATGCGCCACATCTGCCGTGCCATTTCGACCGTCGAGGTCTTGCCGTTGGTCCCGGTGACCGCGACGATCACTTCGGGATAAGGGCCGTAGAATTTGCCCGCCAGCGCCGCGAACCGTCGCCTCGGCTCGGCATCGGCGATATGCACCGCGCCGTCGACCTTGGCTTCGGCCCGGGCAACCACCGCGACCGCGCCATGCTTTACCGCTCCGTCGATGAACTGCTCGCCGTCGAACTTCTCGCCGCGAAACGCGCCGAAGATATTTCCCTTGGTCACATTGCGATGATCGATCGCGAAGCCGGTCACACCAACGTCGCTGTCGATCCCCGCGAGATCGCCGAGGCGCACCGGATTACTTCTCCGACTTTTCGTGAACGAACGGCATCACTTCGGCCATATTGGCGTCGCGCCTCTTGTCGGGGCGAACACCGAGCATCGGCGCGATCCGGCTGACGGTGCGCGCGAACGCGGGGGCAGCGTTCCACGCAGCAGTGGTGAAACCGTACGTCTTGGTGGTCGAACGGGGCGCATCGAGCATCATCACCATCGCATAGCGCGGCTCGTCCATCGGGAACACTCCCGCGAAGCTCGTGATGTTGACCGTCTTGCTATAGGCGTGGCCAGTCCATTTCTCCGCGGTGCCGGTCTTGCCGCCAACCCGATATCCCGGCGCATCGGCATGCTTGCCGGTGCCGTTGGTTACCACCAGCCGAAGCAAGGCGCGCATCCTGTAGCTGGTGTCCTCGGTGAACACCCGCCGCCCAGCCGCGACCTTGTGATTGGCATCCACCTTGAGGATCGTCGCCGGGCGGTAAATGCCGCCATTGAACAGGGTCGCGTAGCCGGTCGCGAGGTGCAGTGGAGTCACCGCGATCGAATGGCCGTAACCGACCGTCATCGTGTCCATCCGGGTCCATTCGCGCGGGGTAAGCGTGCGCCCACGTTCCCTCAATTCGACCTGGACCTTATCCAGAAACCCCATCTGCTTGAGAAACGCCTTCTGCCGTGTCGCACCAAGCTGGTCGGCAATCTGCGCGGTGCCGATATTGCTGCTCTCCATCAGGATTTCGGCGACCGAGCAGGCCCGAGCGAACGGGTGGTTATCATGGATTACGCGGTTGGCGATACGCAATTCCGCCGGGCAATTATACATTTGCCCGAACGACTTCACCACGCCCGAATCCATCGCCATCGCCACCGTGAATGGCTTGAACGTCGAGCCCAGTTCATAGACCCCGAGCGTCGCGCGGTTGAACATCTGGTCGGGTGAATTCTTGCCCGCGATGTTGGGATTGTAGCTCGGCATGCTGGTCATCGCGATCACTTCGCCGGTGTGGATGTCCATCACCACGCCGGCCGCGCCGATCGCCGAAAATTCGGTCATTGCGCTGAACAATTCATGCTCCAGCGCCTGCTGCACCCTGCTCGAGATCGACAATATCACAGGCGCGCCGCGCATTGCCGGATCGGACAATTGCTTGTCGAATGCGCGCTCGATGCCCGACGTGCCGTGGCCATCGATGTCGGTGTAGCCCAGCACGTGCGCGGCGAGCGTGGTCTGCGGATACAGTCGGTCGGGTTCACGGTCGATCGCCAGCCCCGGCTCGCCAAGGGCATTGATCGCTTCGACCACGTCGGGCGCGGCCCGGCGGCGAAGGTAGAAGAACGGCTTGTCTGACTTCAGCATCGCGAAATAGGCGGGCTCGTCATATTCGGGGATCAGCTTGGCCAGAGTCCGTGCCAGCTCGAGCTTGTCGCCGATCACTTTCTTGGGATGCAGCGCGATCGTCCAGGCATCGATCGTCCGCGCCAGCGCCTGCCCGTCACGATCGACGATGTCGCCGCGCTCAAGGATCAGGCTGGTAATCCCGACCTTGCGCCCGGCATGATCGCCGAACGCCGCGAGATAGATGATCCGAAAGGCGATCAGCGCCACCACCCCGGCAAACACCAGCATCCCAAACATCAGCCGTTGGTGCATCACCGCCAATATCTGGCGTCGCTGGCCGACGAGGTGGAGCCGCTCGGGCCGGGCGACGAGAGCGGGGGTCGGTGCGTTCATCGCGGCGTGCCGGATTCCTTGGGTTTCCTGGCCGGCGAACCGCTTGTTGAAGCAGCGGCGAGCGCGCTCGCTTTCGCAGCCGACTTGGTCGTGGGCAAGGGCGCAAGTCCGTCAGCCAACGCGATTTTCACGCTCTTCGTCGCGGCGGTTTTCTGCGTCACCGGCTTGACCTGCGCGGGAACCGCGGGCCGCGTCGGCGCAATCGGTCGCTCGTAGCTCGCGATGTGCATCATGTCCCCCGCCGAGAGCGCCGGGCGCGGCGCTGCCGCCGGTGCGCGGCCGGTCTGCGGGGCCGAGGCATCGTCGCTGTCATTGGTCGTCGCCGGGCGAGTGACGCCTTGCTCAACCGGCGCCGAAGCAAGCACCACCGGCGCACCAATCACTGCCTTGGGCGCGGGCTTGACCATCGTCGCCAGCTGGTAACCGCCTTCGAGAAACTGGTCGGCGGTCGGCGCGGACAGGCGGATGAAGCCGGCATTCCACCGTTCCAGCTGGGCCAGCCGTCCGCGGGTGCCGATTTCAGTCTGGAGCAGGCGAATGTCGTGCTGCGTATTGACGATCTTGCCTTCGACCAGTTCGAGCTTGGCGCGTTCCGAAGCGACGTTGAGCGACACCAGGTAACAACCCAGCGCGGCTCCGGCGACGCTGGCCGCCATGAACAGCGACTTGAATCCGTGAGCGCTCATCGCATGGCTCCTTTGGGCTGGTCCCACGCGGGCGCATCGGTCCGGACAGCGGTGCGGAGCCGTGCCGAGCGCGCGCGCGGGTTACGGGCAAGCTCGGCCTCGGACGGCGAGACCGGCTTGGCGACTTTGGCAAAACTTGGCACTGGGCCGCCGACCGCCATCGGACGGTGGCGCGAGCCGGCCGGGGTTGCCCCGCTGCGGCTCTTGAAAAAGCGTTTGACGATCCGGTCCTCCAGACTGTGGAAGGTGACCACCGCGAGCCGACCGCCGGGGCGGAGCACGCGTTCGGCGGCGGCTAATCCGGCCTCGAGCTCGTCGAGCTCGGCATTGAGGTGGATCCGGATCGCCTGGAAGGTGCGGGTCGCGGGGTCGCTCTTCATTCCCTGATAATAACCAAGCGACTTGCGGACCACCGCGGCCAGTTCGGCGGTCCGGGTCAACGGGCGTGCGGCGACGATCGCGCTTGCGACCCTGCGCGCCCGCGGCTCCTCGCCATAGTCTTTCAATACGCGCGCGATCTCGGCCTCGTCGGCATGGTTGACGAAGTCGGCGGCGCTTTCCCCCGCTTGGCTCATCCGCATGTCGAGCGGGCCGTCCTTGCTGAATGCGAAGCCGCGCTCGGGCCGGTCGAGCTGCATCGAGCTGACCCCGATATCGAGCGTCACGCCGTCGACCGGCGACAGGTCGCGGTCATCGAGCGCTTTATCCATCTTGCTGAAGCGCTCGTGGATCAGGGTCAGGCGCGGATCGGGGACGAGCCCCGGCCCTTCGGCGATCGCATCGGGATCGCGGTCGAAGGCAATCACTCGTCCCGCCCCCGCCCCGAGCAGTGCGCGGGTGTAGCCGCCGGCGCCAAAGGTGCCGTCGACGTGGGTTTCGCCGGACTGGACGGCGAGGCCCGCAAGGACCTCATCGATCAGCACCGGCAAGTGCGGTGCCGGGGCAACGGCGGCCGCACTCATGAGCTGACGCCCCGCTCGTCGAGCCGGAAGCGCGCGATATCCTTCATGTCGTCGGGAATATTGGGGTCGGCGAGGAACAGCTTGGGGTTCCAGATCTGGAACGTCTCGCCGACGCCGATGAACAAAGCCAGATCCTCGATCCCGCTCTTGGCGCGCATCATCGGCGGCAGCAGCACCCGGCCAGAACTGTCGTATGGCACTTCCTCGGTCGCGCCGAACGCCATCATCGTCCGGCGGGCATAGTCGAGCTCAGCGGCGGGATCGGTTTCGGTCTTCTCGGCCAGCCGCTCGAGCTTGGCATGCTTGAGCGCGGCATAAGCCGGATCGTAGGCGGATAGCGCCTTGAATGCGTCATGCTTGGCAAGGACGATCGTGCGGGCGTCGCCGCGGCGCTCGATCACCGAACGCAGGAAGGCCGGCACGGACACGCGCCCCTTCGCGTCGACCGCGTTCAAAGCACTGCCCTGAAACAGATGCTCTAGCGCCACATCCCACTCCTGCGGCGCGCAAGCGTCCCCTGATCACGAAGCGCGCGGAATTATCCGCGCCCTTCGCGCCCGTCACTCAAAGGTGAGGATCGCCCCGTGCCAATCCTGTTGGTAACCCAAGCGGGCACGGGATACAATGGATTTTCATGCCATTTCGTGGGATTTCATGCCGAACATGGCGTTGCTCTGGGGAAATGGCGCTTGAATGGCAAATCTATTCTGTGTTTGTTCTTCCTTTTTCGGGGAGGACAACGCTGTGGATAAGGTTGTGAGCGCCGAATCGGATGCGACTCACTTGATCGCCGTCACGCCCAATGCGCTCAGGAAAAGCGCCAACGAAAAAAGATTGTCGCCTGGGTAACCGCCGCCAGCCTTGATCGCCTCAATATTGAGCCAGTCGGCATCGGCCAGGATGATCGCCCTTCCCTTTCCGATTGCGCATTCGCCGAAGACATCCTTGCTATCGAGCCTGCACGTTCCCCCTATCTTCACCAGCTTGCCCGGCGACTCAAAGACGAGTTCAACGTCACCGCTCCGGACGGCCTTCAGCCCGCGCTCATCAGGCGCGTCGAGCCGCAGTCCCCAATGCGCCAGCAGCCCGGTATCCGGATACGCCATCGGCGGCCGCATCCGATCGCCGAGCGACCGATCGCTCGGCCATTCGAGCATCGGATCGGCCAGCAGCACCAGCTTGCCCCCGCCCCGCACCCAGGCATCCAGCGCGACCAGTTCCTCCGCCGGCAACGCGCGCGGCTGCGCGGCGAGTAGGGTCGCGCCCGGCGGCAACTGGCTCGGCAAATCGATCGGCTTGAGCCGGTAATGCTCGCGCAGGAACAGCGCCGCCTCGCCTGTCGCCGGCCCGATCGCGAATCCCTCGTCGAACAGCAACGGCAGCGAGGTCAGGATGTACAGCTCCGGCTTGGTCTCGGCCTTGACCGCCGCCGTTTCAGCGCGGCAGCCGGCCAGAGCCAGCAGCAGCGCCGCGACTGCAAACCTCATTGCGTCTTGTTGGTCGCGTTCGCTGCGGAAGACTCGCCCGGCGCGGCGCCGATCTCGGCCAGCGGCTCGTTGGGCTGGGCCAATGCAGCATTGGCGATCGCCTGGTTGGCCGCGGCATTGGTCGGAGCGTCGCTCCAATTGGTGATCGCGGCGCCGATCAGCACCAGCAAGAACACGAACGCCAGCCCGGTCAGCCCGATCCTGACCCGCTGCACGCGTTCTTTCACTTCGGCTTTCGCTTGGGCTTTCGCTTCAGCTTTCGCTTCAGCTTTCGCTTCGATCCCTATGGCCATTCGACGAACCTATGCCCCGCTTCGACGCATTGCAATTCCTTCGCTTGACGCGCCGCAATCAACCAACCAAGACGACCGGATGACCAGGACCCTATCGCTCGCTCTGCTTGCCGCCGCTGCGTTAGCCGGCTGCAACAAATCCACCCCCGCCGCCAACGAAGCGGCCAACGCCGCCAATGCAGCCAACACCTCCGATGTCGCCGCGAGCATGCCGCCGGCGATCGTCGCCAGCAAGATCTACCGCTGCAAGGACAATAGCGTGGCCTATGTCGACTGGCTCGCCGGCGACATGACCGCCGACATCCGTTCCGAGCAGGCCGGCACCCCGACCCGTCTCACCGCCGACACCGCCGGTGGCGCGCTGAAGGCCGAGGGTTATGCGCTGATCGGCCTGCCGACCGCCAAGACGGTGACCATCACCCGCCCCGGCAAGGGCGAACAGGCGTGCAAAGCCTGAGCTTGCGAGTGCAGTGAAGCGATTGCCCTTGCAATCGTGAGCAGCACGAAGACGAAGCGAAGGCCGGCCAGCCTCGGCAAAGCCGAGGACTGACGTCATGGGGCTTGTTCCCATGACGGCCTTTCCATCCAATCGAAAACCCCCGGCCGCCGCGCCGGGGGTTTTTTTATGGGCCTGCCCCCGCTAGTGGCGCTGGCATGATCACCCCGCAAATGGTCGCCGACCACGGCTTCTCGCCAGACGAATATGACCGCGTCCTCCACGCGCTCGGGCGCGAGCCCAACCTCGTCGAGCTCGGCATCTTCTCGGTGATGTGGTCCGAGCATTGTTCGTACAAAAGCTCGCGCTTCCATTTGAAGAAACTCCCCACCGAAGCCCCGTGGGTGATCTGCGGCCCGGGCGAGAATGCCGGGGTGATCGACATCGGCGAGGGGCCGAACGACACCAAATTAGCCGCCATCTTCAAGATGGAAAGCCACAACCACCCGAGCTACATCGAGCCTTACCAGGGCGCCGCGACCGGGGTCGGCGGGATCCTGCGCGACGTGTTCACCATGGGCGCGCGCCCGATCGCCAACCTCAACGCATTGCGCTTTGGCCGCCCCGACCATCCGAAAATGCGCCACCTCATCGCCGGGGTCGTCGCCGGAATCGGCGGCTACGGCAATTGCGTCGGCGTCCCGACCGTCGGCGGCGAAGTCAATTTCGATCCCGCCTACGACGGCAATATCCTGGTCAACGCGATGACCGTGGGGATCGCCGACCAGGACAAAATCTTCTATTCCGCCGCCTCGGGCGTGGGCAATCCGATCGTCTATGTCGGGTCGAAGACCGGCCGCGACGGCATCCACGGCGCGACCATGGCATCCGCCGATTTCGACGAGCATAGCGACGACAAGCGCCCGACGGTCCAGGTCGGCGACCCGTTCACCGAGAAACTCCTCATCGAAGCCTGCCTCGAGCTGATGGCCTCCGACGCGATCGTCGCGATCCAGGACATGGGCGCCGCGGGCCTGACTTCCTCCTCGGTCGAAATGGCGAGCAAGGGCGGAGTCGGGATCCGCCTCGACATGAACGCCGTGCCCTGCCGCGAGGAGGGCATGACCCCCTACGAAATGATGCTGAGCGAGAGCCAGGAGCGGATGCTGATGGTCCTCAAGCCCGGCAGGGAAGCCTTTGCCGAAGCGATCTTCAACAAGTGGGAACTCGACTTCGCGGTGATCGGCGAAGTCACCGATACCGGTCACATGGTGCTCGAGTTCGATGGCGAAGTGGTGTGCGACATCCCGCTCGACCCGCTCGCCGACGACGCCCCGCTCTACGAGCGCCCCTATCTCACCCAGGACGAGTATAAAGCCTGGGCCAAGGTCGAACCGCTCGGCGACATCCCCCAATCGACCGACATCGCCGCCGACCTGCTCAAGCTGATGGCCAGTCCCAACCTCGCCAGCCGCCGCTGGATCTGGGAGCAGTATGACAGCCAGGTCGGCGCCGACACCGTCCAGACCGGCGGCGACGCCGCAGTGGTCCGCATCCACGGGACGAAGCGCGCGCTGGCGATGACCACCGACTGCACCCCGCGCTATTGCTATGCCGACCCGGTCGAGGGCGGCAAGCAGGCCATCGCCGAAGCCTATCGCAACCTCTGTGCAGTCGGCGCGAAGCCGCTCGCGGTCACCAACTGCCTCAACTTCGGCAACCCCCAGCGGCCCGAGATCATGGCGCAAATCGTCGGCTGCCTCGACGGCATGAGCCAGGCCTGCATCGCGCTCGACATGCCGATCGTCAGCGGCAACGTGTCGCTCTACAACGAAAGCAAAGCCACCGGCGGCGGAAGCGCGATCTTGCCGACACCCGCGATCGGCGCGGTCGGGTTGCTCGAGGATTGGGAGAAGTCCGCGACGATTGGGTTGAAGGCGGAAGGCGAGGCGATCGTCCTTATCGGCCATTCGGACAGCCACGTCGGCCAGTCGCTGTGGCTCGACGTTGTCCACAACCGCCGCGATGGGGCCGCACCTCCCGTCGACCTCGCCGTTGAGAAGCGCGCCGGCGAGTTGATTCGCCAGCTCATCGCCGATGGCCTCGCCAGCGCCGTCCACGATGTCAGCGACGGCGGCGCGGCGGTCGCGATTACCGAAATGGCGCTGGCTGGTAACCTCGGCCTGTCGATGACCGTGGTCGAACAAATCCCCAATCCCGCGGCGATCCTGTTCGGCGAGGACCAGGGTCGCTTTGTCGTCACCTGCGCTCCGGCCGACGAAGCCGCGGTCCGCGCCGCCGCTAACGCCGCGCAATTGTTCGCGGTCAACATCGGCACCACCGGCGGCAATTCGATCAGTTTCGATCTGCTGTCGCGCGGCGGCACTCAGGCAGTCCCCCTTGCCACCCTCCGCGCCGCGCACGAGGGTTTCTTCCCCGCCTTGATGTCGAACGAACTCTGAAAATTCCTCCCCGAGCTTGTCTCGGGGAGGGGGACCATGCGAAGCATGGTGGAGGGGTCAGCACATGCTCAAGGACATCGCACCAAAGGCTCGCTCGGGCGCGGTCGATAAGGCCCGCCAATTGCGGCGCGCAATGGCGCTCCCGGAAGTCCTGCTATGGCAGGCGTTGCGCCGACAATCGACCGGCCTCAAGTTTCGCCGCCAGCACGCCTCCGGCCCCTACATCCTCGATTTTTATTGCAGCGATGCGCGGCTGGCGATCGAAGTTGATGGCGAAGCGCAGAATCGCGGCAATCGCCCACAGTTCGATCAAGCCCGCGACGAATGGTTTGGCTCTGCCGGTGTCGCGACAGTGCGCCTTTCTGCTGCGGCTGTGCTGGCGGATGCCGATGCGGCCGTGCGCGGGATCCTCCTTTCTGCTCGCGAGCGCATGCCCCTCCACCATCCCGGTCTATGCCGGGACGGTCCCCCTCCCCGAGACGAGCTCCGGCAGGAATCATGAAACCCGTCCCCCACCTGCCCTACACCGCGCTGCCCAACCTGACCGACGAGCAGCGCATCGCCGCCGCCCGCGCGTTTCGCGAGGACATCGCCTCGCGCCGCACCTGCCGAATGTTCAGCGATGCACCAGTGCCGCGCGAAGTGATCGAGGAAGCAATCCTCGCCGCCGGGACCGCACCGTCGGGTGCCAATCACCAGCCGTGGCACTTCGCGGTCGTCTCCTCCCCTGACCTCCGCCACCGTATCCGCCTTGCCGCCGAGAAGGAGGAAAGGGAATTTTACGCGGGCAAGGCCGGGCAGGAATGGCTCGAAGCACTGGCCCCGCTCGGCACCGACGCCGACAAGGGCTATCTCGACGTCGCGCCGTGGCACATCATCGTCTTCGGCCAGCGCCGCGGCGGGATCGGTCCGGGCGACAACAAGCAGAATTATTATGTCGTGGAAAGCGTCGGCATCGCGTGCGGCTTCCTGCTCGCCGCGCTGCACAAGGCGGGGCTTGCGACGCTCACCCACACCCCCTCGCCGATGGGTTTCCTGCGCACGCTGTGCGGCCGTCCCGCCAACGAGAAACCAGTGATGATCATCGTCGCCGGCCTTCCCGCCGCCGACGCGACGATCCCGGTGCATGCCACGCTCAAGAAGCCGCTGGAGCAGATTTCGAGCTGGCTGTGATGCGATTGACAGTAACATTGATTTCGCATTCGCGCGGTTGATCACAAGAAGGGGAACATCATGGGCCGCACCATCGCACTGCAGACCGCCGTTTCGGGATCGCTCGACATCGCCTTCGCGATGTTGCTGACGTTGGCCTTCGGGCGCCAGATCGGCGACATGCTGCGGTTTGTCGGCTCCGGCCCGTTTCCCGCCGCGACCACTATGGGCACGCCCGGCGCCTTGCTCGGGCTGATCGTCCATTTCGCGCTAATGGCAGTGATGGCGGCGGTCTTCATGGCGGCGGTCAATCACCGGCCCGTCCTGCTCGACACGCCGTGGCGCACCGGCATCGCCTATGGGCTGGTCACCTATTTCGTGATGAACCTGATCGTGGTGCAATTGCGCTTCCATCCGCCGTTCCCGCCCAAGCCGCTGTCGATCGCGACCCAATTGTTCGCGCACATCGTGCTGGTCGGAATCCCCTTCGCGATGATCGCCGCGCGGACGCTGAACCGACGGCCCGCTATCTGATGATGCCGGCCTGGTCGAAGCCGTGGCTCGACTGATCCTTGAAACTGCTTTCCCTGCCCGGGAGGGGAGCAGTCGTCAGATCCGCCCGAATTCCTGGTTCGCCGGGCGCCGTCCGAAGCTGCTTTGCTGGGTGCGGGTCATTAGCGGGTTGGTGGCCTTGTCGAACAGTTCGACCGTCAGGTTGAACATCCGCCGAAGCTCGACCACGTCGGGGATCAGTTCATCGGGAAAACGATGGGTCTCGATGCACGAGCGAGCGATATTCTCGATCCGCTCGGCGATCTCGGCCAGGGGGTCGGCGCCGAACTGGAGCGACTCGCCCTTCAGCGTGTGCGCCGGGATCACCAGCGCAATCGTATCATAGTCGTGCATCGCCTGCTCGATCTGGGCGACGCTTTTGCCGCCGTCTTCCCGGTAATAGCCGAGAATCCGGATGAATCCGGGGCCAAGCTCGGCGCGCGATTTCTCGAAATGGATCCAGTCGACGATGCCCTCGCCAGCGTCCAGATTTGCGTCGTCGTCCACTTGCCCGCTCCATTCCGCGCCGCGAAGGGCGCTTGTCCCACGCCTCGGGTTACGCCCGAAAGGGTAAAGAGCAGGTTATTTCGGCTGGTCGGCGTAGGGGTTTTTTTGCGCGCGCATGGTCAGCCGCAGTGGCACCGGCCCGAGTTTCAGGTCGCGCCGCATCGAATTGAGCAAGTATCGCTCATAGCTGGTCGGCAGTTGGTCGACCCGGCTGCCGAAGATGACGAAGCTCGGCGGGCGGGTCTTCACCTGGGTGATGTAGCGCAGCTTGATCCGTTTTCCGCCCGGTGCGGGCGGCGGGTTGGTCTCGACCGCGCGTTCGAACCAGCGGTTGAGTTCGCCGGTACCGATCCGCCGCGACCATTGTTCGCGCACCTCGAACGCCGCGCCGAGCAATTGGTCGATGCCCTTGCCGGTCATGGCCGACACGGTCATCAGCGGAACGCCTTTCAACTGGCTAAGCCCTTCCTCGAGCGCCGCCTTGACCCCGTTGAACAACGCCGATGCGCCTTCCGCGACATCCCATTTGTTCATCGCGATGACCAGCGCGCGGCCTTCCGAAATCACCTGGTCGGCGATCTTCAGATCCTGCACCTCCAGCCCGCGAGTCGCGTCGAGGAGCAGCACGACCACCTCGGCGAAATCGATCGCTCGCTTGGTGTCCATCACTGACAGTTTCTCGAGCTTGTCTTCGATCTTGGCGCGCTTGCGCAAACCGGCGGTGTCGATCAGCCGTACCGGCCGGTCTTCCTTGGCAATGGGGTCGTTCCACAACCATTCGATGCTGATCGAATCGCGCGTGATCCCGGCTTCGGGACCGGTAATCATCCGTTCCTCGCCGAGCATCTTGTTGACCAGGGTCGACTTCCCCGCATTGGGCCGCCCGACGATCGCCAGCTTCAACGGCCCGTCCTCGCGCTCGTCATCCTCCTCGACCGCGTTGAATTCCTCGCGCTCGATGTGCGGACGAAGCGCCTCGAACAGGTCGACCAGCCCCTCGCCATGTTCGGCCGAAATCGCGAACGGATCGCCCAGTCCAAGCTTGTACGCCTCGAGCCGTCCGGCCTCGCCGCCGCGCCCTTCGGCCTTGTTGGCGGCGACGATCACCGGCGTATCCTCTTGCCGCAGCCAGCGCCCGATTTCCTCGTCCATCGAGGTCAGCCCCTCGCGCGCGTCGATCAGGAACAGCGCCACATCGGCCTCGCGCACCGCAGCCTCGGTCTGCGCCCGCATCCGCCCGGGAAGCGACTTGGGATCCTCATCCTCGAACCCGGCGGTGTCCATCACCCGGAATTGAAGCCCCAGCAGTTCGCCTTCGCCCTCGCGCCGGTCGCGGGTCACGCCGGGGCGATCGTCGACCAGCGCGACTCGCTTGCCGACCAGGCGATTGAACAGGGTCGACTTGCCGACATTGGGACGGCCGACGATGGCGACGGTGGCTTGGGGCATGGCGAAGCGCTTGGCCGCTTGGCGCCGCCGGGTCAACCGAGCGCGGACGACGCGCCCTTGCGTAATGCCACCGCAAGCCGCACTCCTTGCGAGTCATCGGGGAGGGAAATCACCATGGACCAAGCCAATCCGCAGCGGCCGGCGCCGCGCTGGTTTACGCTCGCAAGCATCGGCGTCTTGCTGTTCGAACTGGCCGGTTGCGGCATGTATCTGATGCAGGTCTCGGTCGATCCCGCCACGCTTCCGCTCGATCAGCGCGCAATGTGGGATGCCGCACCGACGTGGATGATCGCGGCTTATGCGGTCGCGGTATGGGTCGGGCTGGTCGGCGCGATCCTGCTGCTGATGCGCCGCCGCCTCGCCGAGAAAGTGCTGCTTGTCTCGCTCATTGCTGTGCTGGTGCAATTTTCGGCGCTGCTGCTCGTTCCAGAGCTGCGCAACCTCACCGCCTCGGACGATCTGTTCCTGCCGTTCATCATCATCGTCGTCAGTTACTCGGTGTGGCACTTCGCCTGGATCGCGCGGCGCGCCGGCTGGCTACGCTGACCCGGCTTCGCTAGAAAGCGTCCATGTCCACCTTCACCATTGACAGCGGCACCAGCCGCGCCACCCCGACCCCGGTCCCCGGCAAGCGCATGACGGTCCCGGCAATCCGCGCCCGCAAGACCGGCGGTAAGACCGCCGAGCCGCTGGTCATGCTCACCGCTTACACCATGCGCATGGCGCAATTGCTCGATTCGCATTGCGAGATGCTGCTGGTCGGCGACAGCCTCGGCCAGGTGATCTACGGCCTGCCCTCGACCGTTCCCGTCACGCTTGAGATGATGTGCGCGCACGGCGCCGCGGTGGTGCGCGGATCGTGGCATGCCCTGGTCGCGGTCGACATGCCGTTCGGAAGCTATGAAGGCTCGCCCGAAACCGCCTTCGCCAGCGCGTCGCGGATCATGAAGGAAAGCGGCTGCGCGGCGGTCAAGCTCGAGGGCGGCGAGGCGATGGCCGAGACGATTGCCTTCCTTACCAATCGCGGGATCCCGGTGATCGGCCACGTCGGCCTCACCCCGCAGGCGGTCAACGTCCTCGGCGGCTATGGCGCGCGCGGCAAATCGGCGGACGAGGCGAACAAGATCGTCGGCGATGCCAAAGCGGTGGCCGACGCCGGGGCGTTCTGCTTGGTGGTCGAGGGCGTGATGGAATCGATCGCCGACGATCTCACCCGTGCGATTGCCATCCCCACCATCGGCATCGGCGCCTCGCCCCATTGCGACGGCCAGGTGCTGGTGACCGAGGACATGCTCGGCCTGTTCGAACGCACCCCGCGGTTCGTCAAACGCTACGACGACCTCGCCGCCCGAATCACCACCGCCGCCACCACTTATGCGCAAGAAGTCCGGTCGCGCGCCTTCCCGACCGACGAGCAGACCTACCGGCCAAAGGGGGCGTGAGAGCCGGCAATGACGCTCGAAATGATCGCCTTGCTGAGCCAGATCGTCGGCGTCGTCGGCGGCGTCGCCACACTGGTGTTCGTCGGCTTCCAGATCC
>JBBRTO010000049.1:0-16541 GCA_038244345.1 Sphingomonadales bacterium
AATCGCCTCGTGCATGCACGGCCCCGAGAAAGCGAACGGTGCGTCGAGCACGTCCTCGAGACTGCGAAGGACGTAGTTGGCGTTGAGCACGCTATCTTCGGCGACCTGCCGCAGGCCATCGGCGCCGTGGCTGAGGATATAGCTCAACGCGCGGGTGAACATTCCCATCTGGCCGTGAAAAGCGACCATTCGCCCGAAGCTGTCGCTACCTTGCTCGTGGGCGGTCTCTTCCTCGACCAGGCGATAGCCGCCATCATTGCGCTCGACGTATGGCAATGGCGCGTAGGGCGACAAAGCCTCCGACAGCACCACCGGCCCCGATCCCGGCCCGCCGCCACCGTGCGGGGTGGAGAAAGTCTTGTGGAGGTTGATGTGCATCGCGTCGATGCCGAGATCGCCGGGGCGAACCCGGCCGACGATCGCGTTAAAATTGGCGCCGTCGCAATAGACCAGAGCGCCGGCCGCATGGACCGCGTCCGAAATCGCCTTCATCTCGGGCTCGAACAGGCCGCAGGTGTTGGGGTTGGTGATCATCACCGCCGCGACGTCGGGGCCAAGGCGGGCCTTGAGCGCCGCGAGATCGACCCGGCCTTCGTTGGTCGCGGGAATATTCTCGACCTGATAGCCGGCGAAGGCAGCGGTCGCGGGGTTGGTGCCGTGCGCGCTTTCTGGGACCAGCACCACCGATCGCGCATCGCCGCGCGCTTCCAGCGCGGCGCGGATCGAAAGGATGCCGCACAATTCGCCATGCGCCCCGGCCTTGGGGCTCATCGCCACGCTGTGCATGCCGGTCAGTTCGATCAGCCAGTGAGCGAGCGTGTCGATCAGCTGATACGCGCCTTGCACCGTTTCCTGCGGCTGGAGCGGGTGGATGTCGGCGAAACCGGGGAGTCGCGCCATCTTCTCGTTGAGGCGCGGGTTGTGCTTCATCGTGCAGCTGCCGAGCGGGAACAGGCCGAGGTCGATGGCGTAATTCTGGCGCGACAGGCGGGTGTAGTGGCGGACGGTCTCGGGTTCGCTGAGACCGGGGAGGTCGAGGGTGATGCGGGCTAGATCGCCGATGCGCGACGGGCCGGTAGCGCGATCGTCGAAATCCACCCCGGTTCGATCACGGCTCCCAATCTCGAACAGCAATGGCTCTTCGAGCATCAAGGCGCGGTTGCCGGTCGTAGTCCGAGCATCATATGCGGACGCGTTCGGCGCGGTGGGTTTCCAGCCGCTCTGGTTAGGGTCGGTCATTGCGCGACCTCCCTCAAGACAGCTTCCAAGACATTGATATCATTATCGGAAACGGTTTCGGTCACGGCGATCACCAAGCCGTTGGCAAGGCTCGCATCGCCCGGATACAGCCGCCCCAGCGAGACCCCGCCGAGCACGTTCTTTTCGACCATCGCGTGGACCGCGGGCCGCGCCTCGACGGGCAGGCGGAGCGTGAATTCGTTGAAGAAGGCGTCGTTGACCAGTTCGACCCCGGGGATCGCCGACAGTCGGTTCGCCACCTCGACCGCCCGGGCGTGGTTGATCTGGGCCAAGGTCCGAAGTCCCTTCTCACCGAGCAAGGTCATGTGGACGCTGAACGCCAGCGCGCAGAGCCCTGAGTTGGTGCAAATGTTGCTGGTCGCTTTCTCGCGGCGGATATGCTGCTCGCGGGTCGACAGGGTCAGCACGAAGCCGCGCTTGCCTTCGGCATCGATGGTCTCGCCGGCCAGTCGCCCGGGCATCTGGCGGACATATTTCTCGCGCGTTGCGAACAGGCCGACGTAGGGCCCGCCGAACTGCAGCCCAACGCCGATCGACTGGCCTTCGCCGACGACGATGTCGGCGCCCATCTCGCCCGGCGCCTTGATCAGCCCGAGCGCGACCGGCTCGGTCACCACCGCGACCAGCAGTGCACCAGCGGCATGCGCAGCGTCGGCGATCGGGGTCAAATCGTCGATCCGGCCGAGGATGTCGGGATATTGGACGACGATGCAGCTGGTGTCCTGGTCGATACTCGCGATCAGGCGGTCGGCATCGGTCGCCGCGTCGAGCGTCGGCGACGCAGTGTCGAGGGTATCGCCGGTAAAGCGCGCCATCGTCTTCGCCACCGAGACGTAATGCGGGTGAAGTCCGTCGGACAGGATCGCCTTGCCCCGGCGGGTGATCCGCCGCGCCATGCCGATCGCTTCCCAGCAGGCGGTCGAGCCATCGTACATCGAGGCATTGGCGACTTCGCAGCCGAGCAGCCGCGCGACCTGGGTCTGGAATTCGAACAGGACCTGCAGCGTGCCTTGCGCGATTTCGGGCTGGTACGGCGTGTACGCAGTGAGGAATTCGCCGCGCTGGATGATATGATCGACGCTGGCGGGGACGTGGTGGCGGTACGCGCCGCAGCCAAGGAAGAAGGGCACGTGACCAGCGACCATATTCTGCATGGCCATCGCGCCGAGCTGGCGTTCGACCGATAACTCGCTGGCGTGGAGCGGAAGTCCGTGGACCGGACCGTCGAGGCGAGCTTCCTCGGGAACGTCGCGGAATAGATCGTCGATCGAGGCGGCGCCGATGATGGCGAGCATGGACGAGCGGTCGGCATCGCTCAGCGGCAGGTAACGCATTATTTTGGCTTCCTCATCATGAAGCGAAGGCGGACGTAGTCGGCGATGTTGGTGCCGACGCGGGTGGCGACGGCTTCGGCGATGGTCGCGCGCTGGTCGTGGGGCACCCCGGCGCGGTCGAGCCAGCCGGCGCGGAAGGTGGTGACCCAGGCGGCGACTCCGTGCACGAGCTCGGTCGGGCGGTCGATCAGCCGCGCCTCGACCTCAGTGAAGCCGGCGCCCTCGTACAGCGCGATGAATTCTTCGGCGGTCGGGTACCAATTGGCAGCGTAGGTCGGCGGGCCGAAGCCGCGCTCGACCAGTTCGTCGTCGAGCGCCTGGCGCAAGCTGGCGAGATTGCCCGCGCCGCCCATCTCACCCGCGAACCGGCCCTTGAACTTGAGCGCAAACCAGATCGCCCGCGCCGCACGTTCCTTGTCGAGCACCCAATGCAAGGTGGCGTTGGAGAAAGCCGCGTCGAACGCCTCGGCGAATTTGAGGTCGGCGGCGTCAATCAGCCGGGCGTCGAGCCCCTTGGCCTTGGCGGAGGCGATCATCGAAAGGCTATTGTCGATCCCGACCACGTCGGCGCCGCGCTCCTTGATCTTGAGCGTCAGCGTGCCATCGCCGCACCCGACATCGAGAATATGCTCACCCGGCTGCGGATCGAGCAGGTCGAGCGCCGCCTCCCCCAGCGCGGTCACGAAGCCGCCGTTGCGGGCGTAATCGGCCGCGTCCCACTGCGACGTCGAGGCGAGGACGTCGGTCAGAGCGTCTTGACCCATATGCGGTAGGCCGCTTCGTCCATCAGGCCGTCGAGCTCACTCGCGTCGGCCAGAATCATCTTGAAGAACCATCCTTCGCCTTCGGGGTCGCGGTTGATCAAGGCGGGGTCGTCGGCCAACGCGGGATTGCCGAGGATCACTTCGCCCGCGACCGGGGCATAGACGTCGCTCGCGGCCTTGACCGATTCGACCACCGCGGCCTCGTCGCCCTTGTTAAGCGCGCGCCCCTGCTCGGGGACTTCGGCGAAGACGATATCGCCCAAGGCATGCTGGGCGTGGTCCGAGATACCGATCGTGGCGGTGTCGCCTTCGACCTTGATCCATTCATGCTCGCCGGTGAAATAGAGGGTCATCGGGTCAGGCTCCTGCTGGCTTGCGGTGATATTGGTGGGGAACGAACGGCATCGGTGTGACGACGGCGTCGAACAATTTGCCGCGTTGCTCGAGCTTGAGCGCGGTGCCGGGCTCGGCGAGGGCGGCGGCGACATAGCCCATCGCGATCGGCCGCTGCAGCGAGGGCGAGAAAGTGCCGCTGGTTATGCGGCCGATCTCGCTGCCTTCGCCGTCGAGGATCAGCGCGCCCTCACGGACCGGCTGGCGGCCCTCGATGTTGAGACCGACGCGCTTCTGCACCGGGCCCTGATCGAGCTCGCCGACGATCCGCGCGGCGCCGGGAAATCCGCCCTCGGCGCGGCGGCGCTTGCCGATGGCGAACATAAGGTCGGCCATCACCGGGGTCGTTTCGCGGTCGAGGTCATGGCCGTAGAGCGGGAGGCCCGCCTCGAGCCGCAGCGAATCGCGAGCGCCGAGCCCGATCGGCCTGACCCGGGAGTCGGCGGTGAGCGCGTCGGCGACGGTGGCGGCGGCGGATGCGGGGATCGAGATTTCGAAGCCGTCCTCGCCGGTGTAGCCCGAGCGGCTGACCCACGCCGGGGAACCGGCGATCTCGACCATCGCGCCCTGCATGAAGGACAATTCGCGGGCGCCGGGAGCGAGGCTTTCGAGCACGTCGACCGCACAAGGGCCCTGAAGCGCGAGCAGCGCCTGCTCTTTCAGATGATCGAGCATAATGCCGCGTGGCAGGCGGCGCTCGAACTCCTCGATGTCGCCGGTCTTGGTCGCGCCATTGACGACGAGGTAGAAATGGTCGCCGCGGCGGGTGGCCATCAGATCGTCGACGATCCCGCCATTGTCATCGAGCAGCATCGAATAGCGCAGGCGGCCGTCCTTGAGCAGCTGGAGCTCGCCGGGCAGGAGCGTTTCGAGCGCCGCATCAACCCGGTCGCCGTGGAAGGTCAGCTGGCCCATGTGGCTGACATCAAACAGGCCGGCACTCTGGCGAGTCCACAGATGCTCGGCAATGACGCCGTCATACTGGACCGGCATCGAGTAGCCCGCGAACGGGACCATGCGGGCACCGCGCGCGCGGTGCCAGGCGTCGAGCGCGAGGGTCTGAGGGTCGGCTTCGGTCATCGGTCTCGCTCCCAGATTCGGCCCGGACGACCGCTCAATCCTGAGCGGACTTTGCCCGAACCCCCTTCTGTCACTGAGACCTGAGAGCTTTCCCGCGGGCATAGTGCCAGCGGTTACCCCTTCGGCGGCCCGCGCGGTTACGCGAACACTTTCCAGACTGTCCGGGCGCGCGCGGTCCGTTTGCCTGAGAGATTCCGGGGGCGGTTGCTCCTTCGGCGCCCCCTAAGATGACCCATCAAAGTCGTACTTTGATGGGAACCCCAATGAGGACTCTCCCGCGCGTCCCTTGAGCAAAAGCCCAGGACACGCATGGGCATTGGCTGCGGCGCGGGGCCGAGTCAAACGATTCGCGGCGGGGCGAGCCCTATCGAGTGGCGTTGTAGCGGAGCTGGTCCTGAGTCAGCTGGAAGCCGATCAGATGCTCGAACGTGGCGCGGGCCACGGCGTCGCGGATCTTGGGGTCGGACAAGGGATCGACCGCGGCATCGCTATCGCCGGTCTTGCGCTTGCGGGTCAGTTCGGCGCGGACGTCCTCGGGCAGGCCGGTCGAGGCGCGGTCGACCTCGGCCACCACTCGCGACGAGCTTTGCGCGCGAAGGCTTCCGGCGGCGAAGTCGAGCGCGACCGCGCCGAGCTTCTTGGCGACGATCCGGTTTCCGCCCTGCATCACGACGTTATAGAATGGCAGCACCACCTGGCGCGGCTGGCTGGCGTCGCGCCGGGTGGCGACGACATCGAAGCTTGCGGTCGAGATGATCTGCTCCCCGGTCTCGTCGCAGGTGCCGCGAAGGTTGGTGATGGTGGCGACCACGTCGATCGCCCGGGCGTCGGTGCTTCCGGCCGGATCGAAGCTGGTGACGTCGCCGGTGCCAGCGGGAATGCCGAGCTGCGGACAGGTCGAGCGGGTGATGTAGATCCCGCCATCCTCGACCGAGCCAGTTCTGGAGCAAGCCGAGGCCAAAGCGAGGCAGATGAGCGGCAGCAGGCGCATTTTCACTAGGGCTACATCCTTATCGACGGGCAGCTTTCGCCCTGATTTCATTTGGCGCTGTCATAGGAAGCGCCTTGGCTGGCTGCAAGCAATCGCTTACATGTCCGACATGCTCCCCCCGCTTCATATCCTGATCGCCGCACCGCGCGGCTTTTGCGCGGGGGTTGATCGGGCGATCACGATCGTCGAGAAAGCGATCGAGATTCATGGCCCGCCGGTCTACGTCCGGCACGAGATCGTCCATAACAAGTTCGTCGTCGACCGGCTTCGCGGGATGGGCGCGGTGTTCGTCGACGAGCTTGACGAGGTGCCCGACGGCCGGCCGGTGGTGTTCAGCGCCCACGGCGTGCCCAAGGTCGTCCCCGCTGCCGCCGAAGCCCGCGGGCTGGCCTATCTCGACGCCACTTGCCCATTGGTCAGCAAGGTTCATCGCCAGGCGCAGCGGCTGATCGAGGCGGGGCGGCACATCCTTTTCATCGGGCATGAGGGGCATCCCGAAGTGATCGGCACCTTCGGCCAGGTTCCCGAGGGGGCAATGACCCTGATCGAAACGGTCGAGCAGGCCGAAGCGATCGCAGTCGCCGATCCGGCCAATCTCAGCTTCCTCACCCAGACCACCCTGTCGGTCGACGACACCGCCGAAATCGTCGCCACGCTGCAGCGCCGCTACCCCGAGATTCGAGCGCCGCGCGGCGAGGACATTTGCTACGCCACCTCCAACCGCCAGGCGGCGGTCAAGGTGATCGCTCCGCGCGCCGAGAAGATGCTGGTGATCGGTGCGACCAACAGCAGCAATTCGCTCCGCCTCGCCGAAGTCGCCGAGCGGATGAACGTCCCCGCGCGGCTGATTGCCCGGGCAGCGGATATCGACTGGGCGTGGTTCGGGCAACCGAGCGTGATCGGCCTTACCGCCGGGGCGTCGGCGCCGGAGGTATTGGTCCGCGAAGTGATCGATGCGCTTGGCGAGCGGTTCACCGTGACCGAGGAAGAAGCCGCCCACATCATCGAGGACATGGTCTTCAAACTGCCGCGCGAGCTCGTCGATTAGCCCGATGGAATTGCCCAGGGTCGAGATTTTCACCGATGGGGCGTGCAAAGGCAATCCGGGTCCCGGCGGCTGGGGTGCGGTGCTTCGCGCCGACGGCCGCGAGCGCGAATTGTCGGGCGGCGAATCGTCATCGACCAACAACCGGATGGAATTGATGGCCGCGATCGAGGCGCTCAACGCGCTCAAGCGACCGTGCCGGGTCAGCCTGACCACCGACAGCGCCTATGTCCGCGACGGGATCACCAAGTGGATCCACGGCTGGCGCAAGAATGGCTGGCGCACCGCCGACCGCAAGCCGGTCAAGAATGCCGAGCTGTGGCAGACGTTGCTCGACGCGTGCGAGCCACACCGGATCGACTGGCATTGGGTCAAAGCCCACAATGGCCACGCCGAGAACGAACGCGCCGACGCGCTGGCCTGCGCCGAGGCGGAGAAGCGGCGCTAGATCGTGCGCGGCACAAAATCCGCGGGGTCGATGCCTGCCAGTTCGGCCGGCAGCGCCTCGCCCTTGATCAAGGTCGCGCACAGCAAGGACGCCGCGGGGGCGGTCTGGATGCCCATTCCGCCCTGCCCCGCGCACCAGAAGAACGCCGGCTCGAGCGGATCGAAGCCGAACTGCATCGCCCGGCCGGGCGCGAAGCTTCTTAGGCCCGCCCATTTACGTTCGACCGCCTCGATCGGCCAGTCGACCGCCTTCTCGAAGCGGTCGATGGCGATGGCGACGTCGATTTCCTCGGGCGCGGCGTCGCACGGGTCGGTCAGCGTCTCGTCTAGCGGGCTGACCCACACCGCATTGTCGCCCTCGCCCTTGAAATAGAAACTGGCGTGCAGATCGGTGACCAGCGGCAAATCGTTGAGCCCGGACCGACCGACTCGGAGCTGGACGACGGTTCGGCGACGCGGCTCGAGCGCGATCCCCGGGAGGCCGGAGCGCTCCGCCACCTGATCGGCCCAGGCGCCGGCGGCGTTGACGATGATTCCCGCCGCAACGTCGTCGTGGCCGGTCCGGACGAGCCAACCGTCGCCCGAGCGCCGCGCGCCAAGGAACGGCGTGTCGGTCCTAACTCCACCGCCATTGCGGCGAATCGCGGCGAGGCAGGCATTGTGGAAGCTCGCCACTTCGATATCGGCGCAGCTCGGCTCGAACCAGGCACCGGTCCACTGCTCGCGGAGGCCCGGCACCATGCCGTCGAGCATTTTGCGGTCGAGGCGGATCAGCGCATCGTCGCCGGCCAGCTCCCCGGCCCCATCGATCAAATCGTTGCCAGCGCTGGTCAGATGGAGCGCGCCGCGGCGGCGGAGGAAAGGCGAATCCGAACCCGGCCAGCGCGAATCGAACATCGGCTTGGAGAGGATGCTAAGGCGCCGCGCCGGATTGTCGCCGCCGAGGCTCGCCTGCCAGAAAGCAACCGAGCGCCCGGTCGAATGGCGGCCGCACAGATCCTCGGCTTCGATCAGCGCGACTCGCATCGTCCCCGCGAGGCGCGCGCCGAGGCTTGCCCCGGCAATCCCGCCGCCGACGATCAAGACGTCATATCGCTCCATCGCTGCGCTGGTTACGGTTTGGAAAGCCATAACGTCTAGGGCTTGCGCCATGACAAACTTCGGATTCACGGAAATATTGCTCATCGTGCTGGCGATCATCCTGATCGTCGCGGCGGTGATCGATGTTCGCACCTTCACCATTTCCAACCGGCTGAACGCCACGGTGGCCTTGCTCGCGCCGGTGTACTGGTGGTCGATCGCGCTGCCGTGGAACGAAGCGGCGATCCAGACCGGGGTCGCGGCGGCGGTGTTCGCGCTGCTCGCGGTGACTTTCTATATCGGGATGATGGGCGGCGGCGACGTCAAGCTCGCCGCGGCGCTGGCGTTATGGTTCTCGCCCGTCTCAACCGCCAAATTTCTCGTCATCATGTCGATCGCCGGCGGCCTTTTGACCGCGATCGTGCTGATCGCCCATCGCATGCGGCCCGGACAGATCAAGAATTCGGACGGCGAAACCGGCGGAAAACCGGAGATTCCTTACGGAGTCGCAATTGCATTCGGCGCACTTTGGATTCTCGCCCAACGGTTTCTTAACCAATTTGCCTGATGTCTGTGAACATCAAGGGGACCCTTTAGGGGAGGCGTAATCGCCATGGACGTGAAGAAAGTAGCATTGCTCGTCGGAGCGTTGGTCATCGCGGTGATCACCGCAGTGATGGCCAAGAACATGTTCGTCGGGGCTGGTGCAGCCCAGGCGGAGGCCGCTCCGGCGGTTCCGCTCGGGCCCAAGGTCTTGGTCGCCCGCAAGGCGCTCCCGGTGGGCACGATCATCGACCAGGAAAGCCTGACCTATCAGGCGTGGCCCAAGGAGATGATGCAGAACGCTTATTACGTCGAAGGCGGTGCTGATGGCGATATCAGCAAGCTGCTCGGCACCGTGGTCCGCAATCCGATCACCGCCGGCCAGCCGATCACTCGCGGCGCCCTTGTCGGCCCCAACGATCGCGGCTTCCTTGCCGCGGCGCTCGGGCCGGGGATGCGCGCCGTGACGGTGCCGGTATCGGTCACCAGCGGTGTCGCGGGCTTCGTCTTCCCGGGCGACCGGGTCGACATGGTCCTGACCCAGGAAGTTCGCGGTGGCGGCGACGGACCGCCGCTGCGCGTGTCCGAAACCATCGTCCGCAACCTGCGCGTGCTCGCCACCGATCAGCGGATCGACGGCAAGAACGAAGAGGGTAAATCGGTGGCCAAAGTATTCTCGACCGTGACGATCGAGGCCACCCCGCGCCTCGCCGAAAAGATTGCCGTGGCGCAGTCGCTCGGAATGCTGTCGCTGTCGCTTCGCTCGATCGCCGACAATACCGCCGAACTGGAGCGGGCCGTGGCGAGCGGCGAGGTCAAGGTCCCGGTCGGTACCAACCCCGGCCAGGAGCGTCAGCTGTTGCTCGCGGTGGCCAACCGGCCGATCGACACCAACACCACTTACACCACTGGTGGTGACGTCTCGCGCTTCCAGCGCCGGACTGTCCCTGCCCGTGCATCCGACAGCAGCGACTCGCGCGTCAGTGCCGTCAACAATCTGGCCGGTGCCCTTCGCGGGTCCAGCAGTGACGCGGTGCCGACCGGACCGGTGGTCCGGGTGTCGCGCGGAAATATTGTGACCGTTGTTCCGGTGGGAGCCCGTTAAAATGACCAGCATCAACATCCGCAACCGAGCTCGCCTCGGCACGGCGATCGCAGCCCTGGCCCTCGGCCTGTGCAGCGTCACCGCCGCCGCCCCGGCAAACGCTCAGCCGGTCGCCGCAAGGCCGTCGGAAACCCTCAACCTGAGCCAGGGGACGGGCACGCTCGTCCGGCTGTCTTCGCCGATGACCGACGTGTTCGTCGCCAACGACCAGATCGCCGACGTCCAGGTTCGCTCGTCGACCCAGCTCTACGTGTTTGGCAAGCGCAGCGGCGAAACCACCATCTACGCCACCACCAAAGGTGGCCGGGTTGCTTATGCCGCCAACGTTCGCGTCGGCAGCAATACCGGCTCGCTCGACGAGATGATGCGCCTGGCGATGCCCGACGCGGCGATCCAGGTCACACCGATGAACAACCTCGTGCTGCTCACCGGTACCGTCGGCTCGCCCGGCGATGTCGAGGAAGCCCAGCGGCTGGTCCAGGCCTATGTCGGGACCGGGACGCAAGTGGTCAGCCGCTTGCGTTCGGCGACCCCGCTGCAGGTCAACCTTCGTGTCAAGATCGCCGAGGTCAACCGCAGCCTGGTCAAGCAGATCGGAGTCAATTTATTGGCTCGCGGCAGCGGAAACAGCTTCTTCGGCGGACAGGGCAATCCGGGCACATTCGGCACGCCGGCCACGGTCAGTCCTTTGGGTGTCGTCACTACCCCGGCGACGCCGACAATATTCAACATCGCCGCCACCGGAACGACCCTCGGCTTCGCCGGCAAATTGCTCGGGCTCGACATCCTGTCGTCACTCGACCTTGCCGAGACCGACGGCCTGGTGACGACGCTCGCCGAACCGAACCTGACCGCATTGTCGGGCGAAACCGCGAGCTTCCTCGCCGGCGGCGAATTCCCGGTGCCGATCTCGCAGAGCCTCGGCTCGATCACCATCGAATATAAGCAATATGGCGTCGGACTGGCGTTCACGCCGTTCGTCCTCGCCGATGGCCGGATTTCGTTGCGGGTCCGCCCCGAAGTCAGCGAATTGTCGAACGAAGGCACGATCCGCCTCAACGGCTTCAACGTGCCGGCGCTGACCACGCGCCGGGCCGAGACGACCGTCGAACTTGGCTCGGGCCAGTCGTTCATGATCGCCGGGCTGCTTCGCAACTCAAACACCAATGACGTCACCAAGGCGCCGTTCCTCGGCGACTTGCCGATCCTCGGCGCGCTGTTCCGCTCGACCAAATATCGTCGATCCGAGACCGAGCTGGTGATCATCGTCACGCCCTATCTGGTGCGTCCGGTATCGGGCCAGCTGGCATTGCCGACCAACGGCTATCGAGCGCCGACCGACGGCCAGCGCGTGTTTCTCAACAAGACCTACACCGGCACTTCGGCCGTGACCGCCGCGGCGCCTTCGGGCGCTGCTCCGGCCGCGCCCGGGTTCAAGATGTAATCGCCAGGAAGAAGGATCGTATGATGCGCACCAAAATGATGATCGCGCTGCTGGCGACGGCCCTCGCGGGTCCCGCTCTGGCCCGTGGTGGCAACGATGAAAGCCGTGGGCTCGAATCGGTCAATGTGCCGGTGGTAACGAGGGCCGATTATGCCTTCGACGCCATCGCCCCCGACGGATCGCTGGCCCCGAGTGAACAGGCCCGGCTCGACGCCTGGTTCCGCGGGCTCGACCTTGGCTATGGCGACCGGATCTTCGTCGACGGCGTGTATGCCGACGCCGCCCGGTCCGACGTCGCCCGGGTCGCCGGACGCTTCGGAATGATGGTCACCGGCGGTTCGCCGATCAGTCCGGGCATGGTTGCTCCGGGCGCGGTCCGAGTGGTGGTCAGCCGGACCCGCGCGAGCGTTCCCAACTGCCCCAACTGGCGCGAAGAGTCGCAGCCCAATTTCGCCAACCACAGCATGTCGAATTACGGCTGCGGAGTGAATGCGAACCTGGCCGCGATGATCGCCGATCCGAACGATCTGGTGTGGGGCCGCGAAGGCACCGGGGTCGGCGACGCCGATACCTCGAGCCGCGCCATCCGCTCCTACCGCAACGCCAAGCCGACCGGTGAAGCCGGCCTGCTCGAAGTTAACACCAAGAAGGGCAACTAGTGATGAACGCTCCGTTCCAGGCGCGCGCGGGATTGCGCGATCCGTTCACCGCCTTCGTCTGCGACGACGCCACCGCCGACATGCTTCGGCCGGTCGCGGTCGAGCACGGCTGGTCGCCCGAAAAGGTCAACAAGGGTGGGCTTCGCAACGCGGTCCAGTCGCTGTCGGTCTCGGCCAGCCCGAACATCCTGTTCGTCGACTTGTCGGAATCGGCCGATCCGCTCAACGACATCAACGCTTTGGCCGAAGTGTGCGAGCCGGGGACGATCGTCATCGCCGCGGGCCAGGTCAACGACGTCCGGCTGTATCGCGACCTCGTCGCCAGCGGGATCCACGATTATCTGCTGAAGCCGTTCACGGTCGATCAGCTGCGTGACACCTTTGCTCACGCCCAGTCGATCCTGTCCGGACCGCGTGGCGAAGCGCAGGCCGACAAGCCGCACGTCATGGCCGCCGTGATCGGTGTCCGCGGCGGAGTCGGTGCCTCGACCATCGCGACCAGTCTCGCCTGGATGCTCGGCGCGAAGGCCGAGCGTTCGACCGCCTTGCTCGACCTCGACGTCCACTTCGGGACCGGCGCCCTGGCGCTCGACCTCGAGCCGGGCCGCGGGCTGACCGACGCGATCGAGAATCCAAGCCGGATCGACGGCCTGTTCATCGAACGCGCCATGGTCCGCGCCAACGACAAGCTAAGCGTGCTGTCGGCCGAAGCGCCGATCAACACCCCGCTGCTGACCGATGGCAGCGCGTTCTTCCAGTTGCAGGAAGAAATGCGCAACGCCTTCGAATCGACGGTGCTCGATTTGCCGCGGCACATGCTGATCCAATATCCGCATCTGGTCCACGACGCGCATGTCGCGGTAGTGGTTAGCGAGCTGACCCTGGCGGCGACCCGCGACACCATCCGGATCCTCGCTTGGCTCAAGTCGAACGCGCCACAGACCAAGATCGTCGTCGTCGCCAATCGCATGCCCTCGGGCGGCGCGCTTGAAATCAGCAAGAAGGATTTCGAGCAGTCGATCGAGCGCAGCATCGACATCATCTTCCCCGACGATGGCAAGATCGCCGCCCAGGCAGCCAAGCTCGGTAAACCGATGGCCGAAGTCGCCACCGGCAAGATGGTGGCACCGTTCACGACGTTGTCGAACATGGTGCTCAGCCACGCCAGCGAAGAAGGCGGCGCTGAGGGTGGATCGGCCGCGCCGAAGACGTTGGTCAACAGCCTGAAGTCGATGCTGTCGAAGCCCAAGGCGGCGTAACTCTCAAAGCTGGCGGGCGGGTCGTTCATCGACTTGCCCCCCGGCGCGAATTGGACGGACCGACGATGCTTGTTACGATCATCATTGCAGTTGGTGTCCTGGGCGTACTCGCGCTCGGCTATACGGCGCTCAGCGGACCGTCGGCGTCGAAGGCGGTCAAGCGCCGGCTCGAATTGCTCAAGGAACGTCACGGCGACACCTTGACGGCCAACGCGCAGGCCCAGATCCGCAAGCTGATGGCTTCGCGCAACACCAAGATCGACGGTATGTTCGCGACCCTGGTCCCCAAGCCGGCGTTGCTCCGCAAGCGCCTCAACCAGACCGGCAAATCGATCTCGCTCGGCAAATATGCGATGATCTCGGTCGGGCTTTTGGTCGGTGTCGCCGCGCTGATGATGATGAAGGGCGCGCCGATCCTGTTCGCCCTGACCTTCGGCCTGTTCATCGGCCTGGGCTTGCCGCACCTGATCATCGGCAAGATGATCAAGCGCCGGATCAACAAGTTCAATTCCAACTTCCCCGATGCGATCGAACTGATGGTCCGCGGGCTTCGCTCGGGGCTTCCGATCACCGAAACTTTGGGCATCGTCGCGTCCGAAATTACCGGCCCGGTGGGGATCGAGTTCCGTGCCGTCGCCGACCGCATGAAGATCGGCCGGACGATGGACGCCGCGCTTCAGGAAACCGCCGACCGGCTGGGCACCGCCGAATTCCAGTTTTTCGTTATCACGCTGGCGATCCAGCGCGAGACCGGCGGCAATCTGGCCGAGACGCTGTCGAACCTCGCCGACGTGCTTCGCAAGCGCGCCCAGATGAAGCTCAAGATCCGCGCGATGAGTTCGGAATCGAAGGCGTCGGCCTATATCGTCGGCGCGCTGCCGTTCATCGTCTTCATCCTCGTTTACATGATCAACCCCGAATATATGGCGAATTTCTTCGTCGATCAGCGGCTGATCGTCGCCGGTATCGGCGGTCTGGTGTGGATGGGTATCGGTGTGTTCATCATGGCCAAGATGGTCAACTTCGAGATTTAGGGATTAGACGATGCAGGCTTCCGGCCCCACCATCCTCGGCGTTGACGTCATCTGGGTTGCGACCATGCTTAGCGCGGTTGCCACGATGGCGGTGCTGATCGCGATCTACGCCGCGACCACGGTCAAGGACCCGATGGCGCGCCGGGTGAAGGCGCTCAACGAACGCCGCGAGCAATTGAAGGCGGGCATCGTCGCGTCGACCAACAAGCGCAAGAAGCTGACCAACAAGAACCAGGCGGCCGACAAGGTCCGCGGGATCCTGTCGAACTTCAAGATGCTCCAGGACGACCAGATCCAGAAGACCCAGACGCGGCTGCTCCAGGCCGGAATCCGGGCCAAGGACCTGGCTTACTTCATCATTCTCGCCCGGTTCATGATGCCGGTGGTGATCGGCGGCGGCGTGATCCTCGCGCTGTACGTATTCGACCTGTGTCCCGACTGGGGTGTGTTCAAACGCTATGGCGCGACCGCGATCGCGCTGGTCGGTTCGTACAAGGCACCCGACATCTGGCTGTCGAACAAGGTCAAGAAGCGCAGCCACGCGATCCGCAAGGGTTTGCCCGATGCGCTCGATCTGCTCGTCATTTGCGCCGAGGCCGGCCTCACCGTCGATGCTGCCTTCGGCCGGGTCGCCAAGGAATTGGGCAAGGCCTATCCCGAGCTGGGCGACGAATTCGGCCTGACCGCGATCGAACTTGGCTTCCTCAACGAGCGCCGCCACGCGTTCGAGAATCTCGCCATCCGGGTCGATCTCGAGGCGGTTCGCGGGGTGGTCACGACGATGATCCAGACCGAGAAATACGGTACGCCATTGGCCAGCGCGCTGCGCGTCCTGTCCGCCGAATTTCGCAACGAGCGGATGATGCGCGCCGAAGAAAAAGCCGCGCGGTTGCCGGCGATCATGACCATTCCGCTGATCCTGTTCATCCTGCCGACGTTGTTCATCGTCATTCTCGGGCCGGCAGCCTGTTCGATCAGCGACAACTTCATCGGCAGCTAGGGACTAAACTTCCATCGGGGGAACAGCCGCCGTCGCCCACATCGGGCGGCGGCGGCTTGCGTTTGGGAACGGTTCGGCACACCCAACGGTTTAGCTTGCGAAACGAAAAGACAGGGAGGCCCAGATGCTCAATTTTGACCCCAACCAAGTGGTGATCTACGCCCTGGTATTCGTCCTCGGCCTGCTGGTCGGCGGCTTCCTGTTCACCGGCGGCGGCCGCAAGTGGAAGGGCCGCTACAATGCCGAAGTCGATCGCCGCAAGGAGCTCGAAGTGCGCCACGTCGCAGCCGAGAAGGACTGGCGCGAGCAGGACAGCCTGCGCAACGCCGCGGCGCGCGATGCCGAACGCAAGCGTCCCGTCGCGGCCGATTCGCGCGACACCGACCGCGATGGCGTGGTCAGCGCCAACGAGGCCGCGGTGTCGCCGGTGATCAGCGATAGCCGCGACACCAACCGCGACGGTGTGGTCGATGCCGAAGAGGCCGCACGCCCCGAAGGCGGTCTCCTCCGCCGCAAGCCCGACCGCAACAACGACGGCGATCGGCCGGCCGGCGGGTTCATGGACAAGGTCCTCGGCCGCGATCGCGACCGTGACGCCGACGGCGTGCCCGACCGCAAAGAGTGAGCGTCAGCCCTCGATCTTCGAGAAGTCGGCGACGGCATGAACGGCGTCGCGGAACCGCGCGAGGAGCGACAGCCGCCGCGCCCGGATCGCGTGGTCGGGATCGTTGACAATCACCGACCCGAAGAACGCGTCGATTGGCGCTCGGAGGGAGGCCAGCGCGGACATGGCGGCGGTGAAGTCTTCGGCGGCGATGGCGGCGGTGGCGGTCGGCTCGGCACTGTCGAGCGCAGCGGCTAGAGCGGCTTCGTCGGCGAGGATGTTAGCGGTTGAGGCGGCAGCGGGGTCGCACTGCTCCTTCTTGAGAATATTTGCCGCCCGCTTGTACCCGGCGAGCAGATTAGCGCCCTCCCCAGTCTCGACGAACGCCTGAAGTGCTTTCACGCGAGCGAGCAGGCGGACGAGATCGTCTTCGCCGCCCAGCGCAAAAACGGCATCGATCAGGTCGTGGCGAACGCCCGCCTCACGTTGTTGCACTTTG
>JBBRTO010000050.1:0-15825 GCA_038244345.1 Sphingomonadales bacterium
AAGGGCACTTCCTCGGCTGCTCCCCAATAGCGGCCGTAAAGCGTGTCACTGCCGACATAATTGAGCGCCCCGGCAATCGGCTGGCCATCGCGGAGTGCGAGGAACATCAGGCTTGAGTCGCCCATTGCCGCGCCGACCTGAGCGAAAAAGGCGCGGGTCAGATAGGGCTGGCCCCATTTGCGGGCGCCCGTGTCCTGGTAGAAATGCCACATCGCGGCCCAGTGCGACGGCTCGATCTCGGCCCCGCGCAGCGTGAGGATATCGAGGCCGTCGCAGGCAGCGGCGCGTTCCTTGCGGATCGCCTTGCGCTTCCGACTAGAGAGCGCGGCGAGGAAATCGTCGTATCCGGTATAGCCGCGATTGTGCCAGTGATATTGCAGCCCGTGCCGCTCGAGCCAGCCGCGCGAGGCCGCCGCCCCGACCTCGTCCGCGGTGCAGAAGGTGATGTGCGCCGAAGACAGTCGGTTGTGGATGGTGAGTGATTCGAGCGCGGCGAGCAAGGCCCCCGACTGATCCCCGAGCAACCGGCGGCCGGGGCATGGGGTGAAGGGAATTGTGACCTGCAGCTTGGGATAATATGCCCCGCCGGCGCGCTCCCACGCCTCGGCCCAGCCATGATCGAACACATATTCGCCCTGGCTGTGAGTCTTCAGATAAGCCGGTGCGGCGCCGATCGCACGGCCATCGCGCTCGACCACCACCGGGAGCGGGCTCCAGCCGGGGCCTTCCCCAACGCTGCCCGAAGTTTCGAGCAAGGTGAGGAAGGCGTGGCTCAGAAACGGGTCATCGGTGCCCGCGAACGAATCCCACTCCGCCGCGTCGATGCTGCCGACCGAGCGCGCGATCCGCGCGCTGAGGTCGGGCTCACGGTCGGCCATCGGCTTCCCAGATCAGAGCGTCGGCGCGCGACGCCGCTCGCGTGCGATCCGCGCGGGTGCTGACGGTCCACGTGTAGACCGGCATCTGGGCGCGCGCGGCGGCGACCCACGGGCGGTCGAGCGCGGCGCTATCGATGGCGAGGAAGGCAGGATCGGCGAGTTTCATCGCGACCCAACGCTTGAAGCGCGAAAGGCTATCCCGGATGACGAGGCCGCGACGGAGATGCGGGGCTTCGGTCTTGAGCAAGCGCATCACGCCGGGATGGAAGCTCATCACCCCAACCGGGCCAGTATAGCCGTCGAGCGCGGCGGCGAGCGCGCGGGCGAAGCGCCGAGGATCGCGGTTGACCTTGACTTCGAGCAGCACCGGTGTTCGGCCGGCGACGAGGGCGAGCAACTGGTCGAGCGTCGGGAGCGGCTGGCCGCCGACGGCGAGATGGGACAGCTCGGCAAGGGTCGATTGGTCGATGATTTCGGGGCTTCCGCACAATCGCACCGCGTCGGAATCGTGGAACACGAGGATTTGGTCATCGGCGGTGAGGCGGAGGTCGCATTCAATCCCGGCGCCAAGATCGAGCGCGGCGGCGAAGGCGGCCAGACTATTCTCGATGTGCCCCGGCACATGATGGAGCCCGCGATGCGCGAACCCGGCGCGGCCGGGATCGAGCGGGTCAGCGCTTGATCTGGACGACCGCATCGACCTCGACGGCGACGCCGAGCGGAAGCACGGGCACGCCGACCGCCGAGCGGGCGTGGCGCCCGGCCTCGCCGAACACGTCCTGCATCAGCTCCGACGCGCCATTGGCGACCTTGGGCTGGTCGGTGAAATCCCCCGTCGAATTGACGAACACGCCGAGTTTGACGATCCGTTCGACCCGGTCGAGCGAGCCCAAAGCGTTGCGCAATTGGGCGAGCAGCATGATCCCGCAGCGCCGCGCGGCGGCTTGTCCCGCCACCAGATCCATGTCCTCGCCCAGGCGGCCTTTGATCAGGCTGCCGTCCTCGGCGAACGAAATCTGGCCCGAGACGTGGAGCAGGCCATTGGCCTCGACGAACGGGACGTAGGACGCCACCGGGGCGGCGGCTTCGGGAAGGGTGATGCCGAGGTCGGCGAGGCGGGAATCGATGGTCATGGCAGGCCGATTGGTCCCAACCGCCGCCAGCGTCAAGCCTTCCGCTCGACCGCAAACCCCGACCAGCTCTGGCTGACTGGCATCAGCTCGAGCGCGTTAATGTTGAGGTGCGCGGGAAGCGACGCGACGTAATGGATCGTGTCGGCGATGTCCTTGGCGGTCATCGGGTCGGCGCCGGTGTAGAGTGCGTCAGACGCGGCCTTGTCGCCGCCGGTGCGCACCAATGTGAATTCGGTTTCGACCATGCCGGGTTCGATCGAGGTTACCCGCACCCCCGTGCCGGCGAGGTCGCAGCGCAGGCCGAGGCTGAACTGGCGGACGAACGCCTTCGAGCCGGCGTAGACCGCGCCGCCGCGATAAGGGTAAGTTGCGGCGACCGACGACAGGTTGATGATCGCGCCTTTGCGCTCGACGAGGCCGGGGAGCAGCGCCCGGGTCAACGCCACGAGGCCGGTGACGTTGGTTTCGATCACCGTGTCGAGCGGTTCCTGATCGGCATCCTGCAGCGGATTCATCGGCGGGGCGAGGCCGGCGTTGTTGACCAGCAGGTCGATCGGCCCGGCGTCCTTCGCCAGTTGGTCGAACGACGCGGTGTCGCGCATATCGAGTTCAAGCGGGCGGAAGGCGTCGCCAAGCTCGCCCGCCAGCCGGTCGAGGCGGTCGGCGCGGCGGCCGGTGCCGATGACCCGCCAGCCGTCCTTGGCAAATCGCCGCGCCGCGGCCTCGCCGATTCCGGCGGTGACGCCGGTGATGAAAGCGGTCTTGGTCATGCGGTCAGTTTCTCCAATAGCCAGTCAGTCGCGGTCGGCCAGTCGTCGATCCGGACATGCGCCTGCTCGGCGGGCGGGACGGCCGGGGCGAGGCGCGGCTCGGCCACCATGTGCAGGCGGAACACCTCGGGCGCATGCTTGGCGACCGAGGCGTGGTGCATCGGAAGATCGTCGACGAAGGCGGTACGGGTTGCCCGATAGCGGTGGATGATAGCGCGGGCGGGGACGCCCTTGCCGCCCGAATTGGTGACGACTTCGTGCGCGATGCCATGTTTGGCGAGCTGGTCGACCCGCCACGGATGGGCTTCATCCCCGAGGTTGGTGAGGATGACGATGTCGGCCACTTCGCCGATCCGCCCCAGCGCCTCGACTGCGCCGGGGACGATCGTCTGGCGGTGCATTTCATTTCGAAAAAACTCATCGAGCAAGGGCCAGACGCGGTCGGTCGAGACGATTTCACCGCTCGCCTTGTCGGTCATCGAGCCACCGAAGCTGCCGCTTTCGAAGTCGAAGTCGATCCCATGCGCCTCGTCGAGCCAGGCGTCGAAATGCGCCACCATGTGCAGCAGCACCTCGTCGCAATCGGTGATCAGCAGCGGACGCAGTTGGTCAGAGCGATTGGCGCTCATGATTCAAGCTCCGCGCGCGCCGCGATCAGCGTCTCGGGCTTCTCGCCGATCGCCTCGGCCACCGCGATCAAATCGGGCTCGTGGCTCTCGAGGAAGGCGAGACACGCCGCGAGCGTGTGGCGGTCGGTCAGCGCCGACCTGATCCCGTCAGGGGACAAGCCGGTGATCGACAGGAACCGTTCGGCACGCCGTTCGTCGGTGAGCGTCGCGGCAAGTGCGCTGAGCGCCACGGTTTCGGAGTCATTTGGAGGTGTGAGCGTCATCGCCTAGTCTGTATAGCGAAAGGAGGGGGAAGTTTTGGCCAAGATCCTCGTTGTCGAAGACAATGCGCTCAACATCAAGCTGTTCTGCGACCTGCTTGCCGCGCACGGACACGAAACACAGGGCGTGACCGACAGCCGTGAGGCGCTTGACGCGGCGCGCGCTTTCATGCCCGATCTAGTGATCACCGACATCCAGCTGCCGCATGTCAGCGGACTCGAGCTGATGCAAATGATCCGTGCCGACGCCAATCTGCGTAATGTGCCGATCATGGCCGTGACCGCTTATGCCGGGGTCGGCGACGACGAGCGGATCCGCGCGGCGGGAGCGCAGGCCTATGTCAGCAAGCCGATTTCGGTGATGCGCTTTGCCGAGGCCGTCGAGGAATTGCTCGAGGCGGGGCCGATTCGCGAGTTTGAAGTCGTTACACATGAAGCGGGCGGCCCCGATGCCGGAACCGCCCCACCATCGCCCGAGGGCGACGCTCAATCGTAAGACCTTGTGGTGTTACTTGATCTTGGCTTCCTTGAAATCGACGTGCTTGCGGACGACCGGGTCGTACTTGCGGAACGACATCTTCTCGGTGGTGTTGCGCGGGTTTTTCTTGGTGACATAGAAGAAGCCGGTGTCGGCAGAACTGACGAGCTTGATCTTGACGGTTGCCGACTTGGCCATCTGACTTATCCTGAAAACTGAAATGCATGAAGGCGGCGCATCACGCCGCCCGGTGGCGCGTCCCAATGACGGGGGAGGGGCGAAAAGTCAAGGCAAGTCCGCCGCAGCCCGGTGCGCCAATGCGTCCCGCACGTCCCGCGAAAACTCGACGCCAGGCTCAAGCTGGTCGAGCTTCTCATCGAGCGAGGCGATGTAGCGCGTCATTTCCTCCTTGATCCGCGGGGTCGAACGGATTGTTCGAACTGCCGCCGCTGCTGCTGCGGAATCGAGCTGGACGGGGCACGGCACGAGCAGTTGAACACCCACTAACTGGCCTTTGACGCTGACTGCGCGGTCACCGCACGCATCGCGAATCTGCTTTTGCAGGTCATAAGGCATGACCGCGCGTATCAGGGTCCGGTAAGGGTAGGCTTCCGCGATTAGCCGATTGCTCGCGTTGAGGCTGAGATAATAGTCGCTTGCCGCCTGCTGGAACTTGGTATCGCCAATTCTGGTAACCATCCCGTTGGCAGTCATCTCATCGTAAATGTAGCTCTTGGCGGGCGTCGTGTCGGTCTGGCTGAGCTGGTAGGCGGCAATCAGGAAATCGCGGTCGGACAGCGGCGCCTTGCCGGTCAGCGCCGCCAAGGCTTGCTGCCCGTAGGATTTCGCCTGGCGATAATAAGCGGCCTGGGTTTGGAACTGCGTTGCGTTGAAACCTACTTCTTCGACCAGTCGCGCGCGATAACTTCGGCCCTGCTCGGCCTCGACGCGCTTCTCGTTCCAATTATTAACCTGGGTGCCGATGACGATGCCGGCGACGACGATGGCGAAATCGATCGCGACCGCAAACCAATTGAGCTCGGCAACATGCTCGCGGATGCGGCGGATGACCATGATGTTCCCCCTTGCCCCTCACGGAACCGTAACCGGGCTTTCGCAACCTGTTAACCCTTTTCGGCGACTGTGAGCCGGTCAACGGAGAATCACCCATGGCCGCGCTCGATTCGCTCAACCTTGCCCGCAACCGCATCGGCGAGCGCATCGCCGACATCGAAGAACGGGTGACGCGCCTCAAGCCGATCGACATCGCCACCAAGATGGAAGCGATTCGCGTTCTCGCCGCCGAGCATGGCATGGCCGCGCTCGAGGGGCTGGCCGGTTATGCCGCGCACCATGCGCTGATGCCGGGCCATGCCCTGGCGACCCGCGCTTGCCTCGACCATATGGGCGAAGCATTGGGCAGCGATGCCCCGCGCGACCGCGAGACGATCCTCGCCGCATTGGCGGTTCGACTGCACTAGGCAGCGATTTCCTTTCTCGTGCATTGTCCATCGGCAATGCACGCCTTCAGCCAGCTTCTCGACGATCTTGTCTACACCCGCTCGCGGTTGAGCAAGCTTCGGCTGATCGGCGATTATCTTAAAGTCACACCCGATCCCGATCGCGGGCTGGCGCTTGCCGCGCTGACCAGCACGCTCGACATTCCGGCGGTCAAGCCCGCGGTGGTTCGCGCGCTGGCCGAGGAGCGGATCGACCCGGTGCTGCTGCGGATAAGCCGCGACTATGTCGGCGACATGGCCGAGACGGTGTCCTTGCTGTGGCCGGTCCCCGACGGCGAGCCGAGCGACTTGGACGATGGCACCATTCGATTGTCCGAAGCAGTCGAGCGGCTGCGAGGGGTGTCGAAGAGCGATGCGCCGGCGGTGCTTGCGGCGATGCTCGACCATCTTGACGTCGCGGGACGCTATGCGATCCTCAAGCTCGCCACCGGCGCTCTTCGGGTCGGGATTTCGGCGCGGCTGGCGAAGCAGGCGCTGGCCGATGCCTTCGGGCTCGACGTCGAGGCAGTCGAGGAAGTGTGGCACGGGCTCAATCCGCCCTATGCCGAATTGTTCGACTGGGGCGAGGGCCGCGCCGAGCAGCCGACCGCCAAGGACGTCCCGGTGTTCCGGCCGTTCATGCTGGCGCACCCGCTGGAGGCGACCAAGGTTACCCTCGATGACTACGCCGCCGAATGGAAATGGGACGGAATCCGCATCCAGCTGGTCCACGCCGGTGGCGACACGCGGCTCTACAGCCGCACCGGGGACGATATTTCGGGCAGCTTTCCGGATGTTGCCGCGGCGTTCACCACCCGCGCGGTGCTCGACGGCGAGTTGCTGGTTCGCGGCGAAGTGCAGGGGGCGGAAGCGCATGGTGGCGCGGCGGCGAGCTTCAACGCGTTGCAACAACGGCTTGGGCGCAAGAATGTCAGCGCCACGGTGCAGGGCCAATATCCGGCGTTCGTCCGCCTCTACGACATCTTGTTCGACGGCGAGGAGGATTTGCGCGCGCTTCCCTGGACCGAGCGGCGCGGACGGCTGGAGGCGGTGGTTGCGAGCCTCGACCCCGAACGGTTCGACCTGTCGCGGCTGATCGAGGCGGAGAGCTTCGAGGCGCTCGAGGAAATCCGCGCCGGGGTTCGCGACGAGGGCGTCGAGGGGATGATGCTCAAGCGCCGCGACAGCCCCTATGTCGCGGGGCGCAAGACCGGGCTGTGGTACAAATGGAAGCGCGACCCGCTGACCGCCGATTGCGTGATGATGTATGCCCAGCGTGGGTCGGGGAAGCGGTCGAGCTTCTATAGCGATTTCACGTTCGGTTGCTGGGGAGAAGGCGACGAATTGTTGCCGGTCGGCAAGGCTTATTTCGGTTTCACCGACGCTGAGTTGAAGATGCTCGACAAGTTCGTTCGGCAGAACACCCTCAACCGCTTCGGCCCGGTGCGCGAGGTGGAGAAGACCCTGGTGCTCGAAGTGGCGTTCGATTCGATCCACGCGTCGAAGCGCCACAAATCGGGGCTGGCGATGCGCTTTCCCCGGATCAGCCGGATCCGCACCGACAAGCCGGCGCATGAGGCCGACACGATCGCGACGTTGATGGGGCTTGTCACCTGAAGGGATCGCCTTACTCTCCCGCGCTGAACAGGGGAGCCGATCCATGACCAGATATCTAGCCGCCACCGTTGCCGCCTTGCTGGCGAGCAGCGCTGCGAATGCCGAAACTTTTGCAATCCAGGCCGGGCGGTTGATCGTCGATGCGGCGCAACCCGAGCGTGGGCCGTCGACGGTGATCGTCGAGAATGGCCGGATCAGGTCGATCGAGCCGGGCGCGGTGGCGCCGGCGGGCGCGACGGTGGTCGATATGCGCAATAAGACGGTGATGCCGGGAATGACCGACGTCCATGTGCACCTTACCTTCAAGGCCGGCCAGCCGTGGTACGAAGGGCTGACCCCCAAATATTCGGCCGCTTATGCCGCCACCGTCGGGCTGACCAATGCGCTGGCGATGGCGCGCGGCGGGTTCACCACGGTGCGCGACCTGGGCGGTGAGATTGGGTCGAGCCTGGCCGCCCGCGACGCAGTCCGCGAAGGCGCGTTTCCGGGGCCGCGAATTCAGGTTTCGGGGTCGGCGTTGTCGATGATCGGTGGGCATGGCGACGCCGCAGTCGGGTTCAATCCCGAGACGGCGGAGGCGATCAACAATGCCGGTCAGATGGGCGTGTGCACCGGGGCCGACGAATGTTCGCGCGCCGTCCGCCGGATCGCCGCGACCGGGGTCGACGTAATCAAATTTCACGCCACCGGCGGGGTGCTCGATCCGGGCGCACTGGGGCTCGAGCAGCATTTCAGCGATGCCGAGATGAAGGCGATCGTCGACACCGCGCACTCGCTCCACCTGAAGGCAGCCGCGCATGCGCATGGGGCAAACGGAATCCGCGCGGCGGTTCGTGCGGGGGTTGATTCGATCGAACATGGCACCTTCATCGACGATGCCGGGGTCAAGGAGATGAAGGCAAAGGGAACCTATTATTCGGCGACGTTAATGGCCTTCAGCGGACTCAACATGTACATCGGCAAGGGCATCTTCACCCCCAATAGCGAGGCCAAGGGGCGGCTCGCGCTCGCGGTGTGGGGGATCGGGCTCAACAAGGCCTATCGCGCCGGCGTCAAGATCGCGCTCGGCACCGATTCGGGCGTGGCGCCGCACAATCTCGCCAACCAGGAACTCGGACTGATGGTGACCAAGGGAGGGATGAGCCCTCGCGACGCGCTGATCGCCGCCACCAAGGGCGGGCCCGACCTGATGGGGCTAAGCGGCGAGACCGGAACGCTCGATCCGGGCAAGTCGGCCGATCTGATCGCGGTGGACGGCGACCCGCTGGCCGATCCGAGCGCGGTGACCAGAGTGTCCTACGTGATGGTGATGGGCCGCATCATACCGATGAAGTGAATGACTTCGGAAGGAATTGACGGTGGACAGGAAAACGCCCGCCCGGATCAATACCGGACGGACGCTTTTTAACCCACGCTCCTGAAAGCGATTATTCCTGGATCGGCGACAGATTGACCGCGGCATATTTGCCGCGGCGATCGACCTCGATCTCGAACTCCAGCCGGTCGCCTTCGTTGATCGTCGGCATTCCGGCACGCTCGACCGCCGAGATGTGAACGAACGCATCGGGCTGTCCGTCGTCGCGGCTAATGAACCCGAAGCCCTTCATCGCGTTGAAGAACTTGACCGTGCCTTGCGCCTTTTCGCCGGTCAGCTGACGCTGCGGCCCGCGATCGTCGCCGCCGCCGCCGCCGCCGGCTGCGTCGTCGCGCGGCGCCCGCGAGATGGCCATCGGCTCGCCATCGATCTTGATGTCGGTCGCCGAGATCCGGCCGCCCCGATCGACCAAGGTGAATTCGAGCGGCTGGCCATCGGCCAGGTCGGTCAGGCCGGCCTGTTCGACCGCCGAAATGTGGACGAACACGTCTTCCCCGCCGTCATCGCGAACGATGAAGCCGAAGCCCTTTTGCGGGTTGAAGAATTTGACCACGCCCTTGCCTTCGCCAACCACCTGCGGGGGCATTCCGCCACGAAAGCCGCCGCCACCTGCGCCAGCACCGCCGCCGGGAGGACCGCTGCGGAAGCCTCCGCCACCGCCGCCGCCGAAGCGATCGCCGCCGCCGAAGCCGCCACCGCCACCGCCACCGCCGTAGCCGCTGCGAGGAGCGCCGCCGCCGCCAGCATAACCGCCGCCAGCATTGCCGCCACCGAAGCGATCGCCGCCGCCGCGATCAGGAGGGCTGAAATTGTCGTCACCGCCAAAACCGTCGCGTTTATCCCGGCCGCGACCACCGCGCTCGCCTTTACGCCCTCTATCGAAACCCATGCCCGTCAAACTCTCTCGTGCCCACCAAACCATTCAAACCAGCGCGCTCGGGCCAGCGGCGCAACCGGTCACACGCGAAACATCCCGCGCGCCAGTCCCCAGCACTACAGGAAAAATGGTCGGCCTTCTAGTGATTCGATGGCGCGGGGCTGGCCCCGGCCCCCGTCATCGGACTAGAGGGGGTGACACAGGGGTTCACGGGGCCGCAATGCGGCATTCGGCAAGGGCATGATGAAAGGTTTGGGTAGCAAGGCGATGTCGGTCCATTTCCACGAAGAAGATCTGCCCGGTGACGTCATCTTCGCCGACGGGCCGATTGCCATCGATACCGAAGCGATGGGGCTGCTTCCGGGGCGCGATCGATTGTGCCTGGTGCAGATTTCCGACGGCAAGGGCGACGAGCATCTCGTCCGATTCGGGCCGCGCAGCGACTTTGCCGCGCCCAATCTCAAGGCGCTGCTGGCCGATCCCGAACGGATCAAGATCTACCACTTCGCGCGGTTCGACCTGGCGATCATGCGTGCCTATCTGGGCGTGATGGCAGCCCCGGCCTATTGCACGCGCACCGCCTCGCGGCTGGTGCGGACCTACACCGATCGCCATGGCCTGAAGGAACTGGTCAAGGAAATGCTGAGCCAGGACATCAGCAAGCAGCAGCAGACCAGCGACTGGGGCGGGCCCGAACTGAGCGATGCCCAACGCGATTATGCGGCGAGCGACGTTCGCTTCCTCCATCGCCTGAAGGACGAACTCGACAGAAGGCTGGAGCGCGAGAAACGCGTCGAACTGGCGCAGGCCTGCTTCGACTTCCTTCCCGCGCGGGCCTTGCTCGACCTAGCGGGGTGGGCCGAGCAGGATATTTTCGCGCATGTCTGAAGCCGCGGTCCGAAAGTCGGCGGTCAAGCGCCACTGGGCCGAGCCGGGAAGTCGCCACGACCGGGTGGTGCGGCTGGCCAAGTTCGGGCTGCCGGTGCTCGGGTTCGGGCTGGTAGCGATCCTTGCCATCTCGCCGTTCGACAAGCGGGACGACGTCAGCTTCATTCTCAACAAAAAGAAGGTCGACAAGGCGACCGAGCGGATGCGCATTGAGTCGGCGCGCTATGCCGGCGAGGATGACAAGGGCAACAAGTTCACGATCACTGCGAACCGCGCGGTGCAGCAACGATCCGACGTCCCGGTGGTAATGATCGAGGGGATAATGGCGCAGCTGGGGCTTGCCCAGGGGCCACTGGTGATCAATGCCGATAGTGGCAATTACGACCTCGACAATCAGATGGTGCAGATCAACGGACCGGTGCGGGTCGCGGGGGCCGACGGCTATCGGCTAGAGACCAGCAATGTGCGGGTCGACATGAAGCAGCACACGCTGCAAAGCCAGGGGCGAGTAACGGGGGCAATGAAGCTCGGCACCTTCGAGGCGGGGCAGATCCATGCCGACCTTGGCACCCGGACGGTGGTGCTGGATGGCGGGGTGCGCTTGAAAATCGTGCAGGGGGCAGTCAGATGAGCAAGATGAAGCGTGTTTTCCTGATCATGATTGGATATGCCGGTCTGGCAGTCGCCTCGTTGGCGGGGGCGCAGGGCACGACTTCGGCGCTCAAGGGCCATAATGCCGATGCGCCGATCGATGTCGCCGCCGACCGGATCGAGGCGCAGGACCGCGCCGACCGTGCGATCTTCAGCGGTAACGTTAAGGTCCGCCAAGCCGAACTGACGCTCGATACGCAGCGGCTGACGGTGGCTTATTCAAGCGGCGGCGGGGTGCAGATCCGGCGGCTCGACGCGAGCGGCGGGGTGCTGGTGCGAAGCCCGTCCGAAACCGCGCGCGGCAATTTCGGAATTTACGACCTCGACCGCAAGCTGATCACGCTGATCGGGGCGGTCCAGCTCAATCGCGGCGGATCGCAGATCAACGGCCAGCGGCTGACCATCGACCTCAATACGGGTCGCGCCGTGGTCGACGGAGGTGCCGCCGGAATCGGCCAGAGCGGCGGTCGGGTGACCGGCCATTTCACCGTTCCCAAGCAGGGCCAATGAAGCCGCCGCGGCCCGAGTGAACGAGGTCCATCCCTTCGAGGCACGGACGCTCGCCGGCGAAGTGCGCGGGCTCGATGTTCGCTCGATCGCCAAGGCCTACGACGGCCGGGCGGTGCTCCACGACGTGTCATTGAGCGTATCGCGCGGCGAAGTAGTCGGGCTGCTCGGGCCCAATGGCGCGGGCAAGACCACCTGTTTCTATTCGGTGATGGGGCTGGTGAAGCCCGACTCCGGGCGAATTTATCTCGACGGGGCGGAGATCACCGGTTTGCCGATGTATCGCCGGGCGATTCTTGGCCTGGGCTATCTGCCGCAGGAGACCTCAATCTTTCGCGGGCTGACGGTCGAGCAGAACATCTTGTCGGTGCTCGAAATCGCCGAACCCGATGCCGATGCGCGCTACGCCCGGCTCGAACAATTGCTCGACGAGTTCGGGCTGGTCAGCCTCCGCGCTGCGCCGGCGATGGCATTGTCGGGCGGCGAGCGGCGGCGGTGCGAGATTGCGCGGTCGCTGGCCACCGAGCCATCGATCATGTTGCTCGACGAGCCGTTCGCGGGGATCGACCCGATCTCGATCGCCGACATTCGCGAGCTGGTAAAGGATTTGAAGCGGCGCGACATCGGGGTGCTGATCACCGACCATAATGTCCGCGAGACATTGGACATCGTCGACCGCGCCTGCATCATCTACGACGGCCAGGTGCTGTTCCAGGGCACCCCAGAAGCGCTCGTCGCCGACCAGGAAGTGCGCCGGCTCTACCTCGGCGAGAGCTTCGCGCTCTAGCCGACATGGGTCTCGGCCCCGGCCTCCACATTCGCCCCACCCAGTCGCTGGTCATGAGCCAGCAGCTGCAGGCGGCGATCAAGTTACTCGCTCTGTCGAACATGGAGCTGGAGGCGGTGATCGCCGAGGAAGTGGCGAAGAATCCTTTGCTCGAAGTGCGCCCCGGCGAGGGCGGGCAGGACGGCGGCCTGGTCGTCACCACCGACCGAGAGACCGGCGACGAGGCGGTCGACCCCAAGGGATCGGACGAACTGATCGGGGCGCTTGGCGGCGCCGCCGACTCGCCGCTCGACATGGACTGGCGCGAGGCGGCGCTCGACAACGACAGCTTCGCCGATGTCGGCCCGGGCCCGGGCGACGAGGGCTTCGACTTCGACCAGGTCGAGGCGTCGGTCAGCGGGCTCAGCGAGCATTTGCTGGCGCAGATCCACGGCGGCGGGGCGCTGGCCGAGGCGATCGTCAACGAGCTCGAGGAGACCGGCTATCTCGATACGCCGCTGTCGGTCATCGCGGAGGCGATGGGCACAAGTTTGAAGGAGGTCGAGGCGGCACTGGCATTGGTCCAGTCGCTCGACCCGCCGGGGATCGCAGCGCGGAACCTCGAGGAATGTATTGTGCTCCAAGCCCGGGCGGTCGACCGTTACGATCCGGCGATGGCGCGACTGATCACCAATCTTGAGCTGCTGGCGCGCGGCCAGACCAGGGATCTGATGCGGATCTGCGGAGTCGATGCCGAGGATTTAAAGGACATGATCGCCGAACTTCGCGCTTATGATCCCAAGCCGGGATGCCGCTTCGCGCCAAGCGATTCACAGTCGGCGGGCGAGCCCGACGTCTTCGTCCGGCGGATCGGCGCTGGCTGGACGGTCGAGTTGAACCCGGCGACCCTGCCGCGGGTGCTGGTCAACCGCCGCTACCATGCCGAGCTGAAAAGCGGTCCGCAGGACAAGGCCTCGAAGGCCTGGCTGAGCGATTGCCTGGCGAGTGCAAACTGGCTGGTGAAGGCGCTCGACCAGCGGGCGCGGACAATCGTCAAGGTCGCGACCGAGATCGTCCGGCGGCAGCAGGGCTTTTTCGAAGCCGGCGTGTCGGCGCTTCGCCCGCTGACGCTGCGCGATGTCGCCGAGGCGATCGAGATGCACGAATCGACCATCAGCCGGGTGACCAGCAACAAGACGATGCTGTGCGCGTTGGGACTGTTCGAACTGAAATATTTCTTCGGATCGGGGGTCACGTCGGACAGCGGCGAAGGCGCGTCGGCGTTGGCAGTGAAGGACGAGATCAAGCGGCTGATCGGCGGTGAGGATGAGATCTTGAGCGACGACACGTTGGTCGATTTGCTCAAAGCCAAGGGTTTTGACCTCGCCCGGCGAACAGTCGCCAAATATCGCGAAGCGCTGGGAATCGGATCGTCGATCAAACGACGGCGGGCGCGGAAAATGACGGGCGGCTAGAAGGCCAGGCGCGCCCAGATTGGCAGATGGTCCGACGCCTGGCGAGAGGCCGGGCTGGAATGAACTCCGGCGGCTTCGATGGCCAGTTCATGATCGACGATAATCCGGTCGAGCGAGGCGATTGGCTTGCGCGAATGGAAGCTGGGGCCGGTCGGGGCGACCCGGTAGCTGCCATTCAACTCCTTGAGGCATCCTGCCTCGTCGCGCCACTCGTTGGTGTCGCCCATTAGCACCGTCGGCATCTTTTGCGGCCGCCGTGCGATGAGGTCGAGGATCGCGCGCATCTGCCGTCGGCGCCACAGGCCGGACAGATCGAGGTGCATTCCGATAATCCGAATCGGGCGGTCGCCGACCAGCAATTCAGCAAGGATGGCGCCGCGCGGCTCGAGCGTCGGAAGCTCGATCGCGTGGACGTCGATTACCGCGACATGGTCTTTGACCAGCAATGCATTGCCATGCCAGCCGAGATTGCGTGTATCGAGCTTCATCAGCCGCTCGGCATGGAGCCCGCCGGGAACCTTCTCCAGCAAGCGATTGTGCCGCACCCCGAACGCGACCGGGCTATACATGCCGTGGCCATCGATCAGCTCATGCGGCATCGCCGAGCCGCGCCCGCCCATGCGCTTGTCCGCCTCCTGCAAGGCAACGACATCGGCGTCGATCTCCTTGAGCACCGCGAGCACGCGATCGGGATTGCGCCGCCGGTCGGTGCCGATGGCTTTGCGCATATTGTATGACGCAACGGTGATGGTTGGGGAAACGCTCATCGCTCCGCCAACCGATTCGGCACCGCAGGGTTCCTCAAACGTCGAGATTGGCGACCGATAATGCGTTTTCCTGGATGAATTCGCGGCGGGGTTCGACGACGTCGCCCATCAGTCGGGTGAAAATCTCGTCCGCGACATCGGCCTGCTGGACCTCGACCCTGAGCAAGGAGCGGTTGGAAGGGTCGAGCGTGGTCTCCCACAATTGCTCGGCGTTCATTTCACCGAGACCCTTGTAGCGCTGGATGCTGAGGCCGCGGCGACCCGCGGCAAGGACTGCGTCGAGCAGTTCCGACGGGCGGGTGATGGGGATGGTCTTGCCCTTGGTTTCGGCCTCCGCCTCGGCTTCGACCTGGTCGTCATTATCCTCGCCCTCGGGAACGGGGGTGGCTTCGAATACTGGCGTTGTGCTTTTGCGAAGCGTCTTGAGCACCGACGGCTGGGCATAGGCTTCGCGCTGCTCGGCGGCGAGCGCGTGGAGTTTGCGCGCTTCGGCGGAGGCGAGGAACCCGGGCTCGATGAGGTGCGCGTCGGTCACCCCGCGCCAGCGACGCTGGAGCAGGTAGCCGCCTTCCTCGGCGACCTCGCCAGACCACACCGCCTCGAGATCGCCAGCGCCGAGCCATTTGGCGACGGTGGCGATTGCCTTGGTCTTGCCGGCCTTGTCGATCTTGGGATCGAGAGCGCCCGCCAGCGCCAGCGCCTCGATCATCGCCGGATCGTAATTCTTGGGGGCATAATGCATCAGGGTGCGGACCCGGCGGGCATGTTCGACCAGTTCACGAAGCGCCTCGCCGGTGCGTTGTTCGGCGCCTTCGAGCATCAGTCCGTCGAGACCGGCATCGACCAAATATTGGTCGAGCGCGCTATCGTCCTTGAGATAAACTTCCGAGCGGCCGCGGGCGACCTTGTAGAGCGGCGGCTGGGCGATGAAGAGGTGCCCGGCGTCGATCAACTCGGGCATCTGACGATAGAAGAAGGTCAGCAACAAGGTGCGGATATGCGCGCCGTCGACGTCGGCGTCGGTCATGATCACGATCTTGTGGTAGCGCAATTTCTCGAGGTTGAATTCCTCGCGCCCGATCGAGGTGCCGAGCGCCTGGATCATGGTCCCGATTTCCTTCGAGCCGAGCATCCGGTCGAAGCGCGCGCGCTCGACGTTGAGAATCTTGCCCTTGAGCGGCAGGATCGCCTGTATCTTGCGGTCGCGGCCCTGCTTGGCCGAGCCGCCGGCGCTGTCGCCCTCGACCAGGAATAG
>JBBRTO010000051.1:0-15588 GCA_038244345.1 Sphingomonadales bacterium
CCCGCGGCATGCGCGTCATGCCGCCGACCAGCACGACCTCGTCGATCGCCTTGGCGTCGATCCCGGCGTCCTTGATCGCCTTGCGGCACGGCTCGAGCGTGCGGCTGATCAGCTCGGCGACCAATTTCTCGAGGTCGGCGCGCGTGATCGTCTCGACGAGGTGGAGCGGGGTCGTCTGGCCGCCTTCCATCCGCGCCGTGATGAACGGCTGGTTGATCTCGGTCGTCTGCGCCGAGCTCAATTCGATCTTGGCCTTCTCGGCGGCTTCCTTGAGCCGCTGCAGCGCGAGCCGGTCCGAGCGCAGGTCGATGCCTTCCTTCGCCTTGAACTTGTCGGCCAGATACTCGACGATCTTGGCGTCGAAGTCCTCGCCGCCCAGGAAGGTGTCGCCGTTGGTCGACTTCACTTCGAACACGCCGTCGCCGATCTCGAGGATCGACACGTCGAACGTGCCGCCGCCAAGGTCATAGACCGCGATCGTCTTGCCGTCGTTCTTGTCGAGGCCATAGGCGAGCGCCGCCGCGGTCGGCTCGTTGATGATCCGAAGCACTTCCAGACCCGCGATCTGCCCGGCGTCCTTGGTCGCCTGGCGCTGCGCGTCGTTGAAGTAAGCCGGTACGGTGATCACTGCCTGCGTCACCGTCTCACCGAGATAGGCCTCGGCGGTTTCCTTCATCTTCTGGAGGGTAAACGCGCTGACTTGCGAAGGGCTGTAATCCTTGCCGCCGGCCTGGACCCAGGCGTCGCCATTGGCTCCCTTGACGATCTTGTACGGCACCAGCTCGGTGTCCTTCTTGGTGATCGGATCGTCGAACCGACGACCGATCAGCCGCTTGACCGCGAAAATCGTATTGTCGGGATTGGTCACCGACTGGCGCTTGGCCGGCTGGCCGATCAGTCGCTCGCCGTCCTTGGTGAAGGCGACCACCGACGGGGTGGTGCGCGCGCCTTCCGAATTTTCGATCACTTTGGGCTTGCCGCCTTCCATGACCGCAACGCAACTGTTGGTGGTCCCCAGATCGATGCCGATCACTTTTGCCATAATCCATGCCCTCTACTAAGCGGCGCCAGCGCACCGATCGATGCGCCAGCGTATTGAATGATTGAAGGCGATATAGGTGTGCGTTGTCAGGCCACAAGGGCAGCGGGGTTCCCTTACGGCATCGCCATGCCACCATTGACGTGCAGCGTCTGCCCAGTGATGTAGCCAGCCTCGTTCGACGCCAGATAAACCACCGCAGCACCGATATCGTCGCCGGACCCCATCGCCCCAGAAGGAATTCGCGACAGGATGCTGTTTCGCTGCGCCTCATTGAGCGCATCGGTCATCGCCGAGGTTATGAACCCCGGCGCGACGCAATTGACGGTAATCCCGCGGCTTGCGACTTCCTGTGCTACGGCTTTGGACATGCCGATGAGCCCGGCCTTCGACGCGACATAATTGGCCTGGCCCGGATTGCCCGTCACGCCGACCACCGACGTGACCGAGATGATCCGCCCGAAGCGCGCGCGCATCATCGGCTTGCACGCCGCGCGCATCAGCCGGAACGCGGCCTCCAGATTGACCTGGATGACCTCGGAGAACTACTCATCCTTCATTCGCATGGTGAGATTGTCGCGGGTTATGCCGGCATTGTTGACGAGGATATCGAGCTTGCCGAGCGCTTTGACCGCGCGCGGGACGAGCTGGTCGACCTCGCCCGGATCGCTGAGGTTGCACACCAGACTGACGTGATCGCCCCCCAATTCCTTGGCGAACGCCTCGAGCTTGGCCGCGTTCGACCCCGACAGCGCCAGCCGGGCGCCTTGGGCACTGAGTGCCTTGACGATCGAGCTTCCAAGCCCGCCACTGGCCCCGGTCACCAGCGCGGTCATTCCTGTAAGGTCGAACATCACGCGATCTCCTTGGCCAGCGCTTCGATTTCGTCGATCGTCACGACGCTCGTCACCTTGGCGTCGGGGGCGATTCGCTTGACCATCGGCCCAAGCACTTTGCCGCCAAGCTCGACGAATTCCTCGACCCCGGCCCCGGCCATATTGGCAATGCTCTCGCGCCAACGAACCATACCGGTAACCTGCTCGACCAATTGGTCGCGGATGAGCTCGGGGTCGGCCACTGCGACGGCCGTCACATTGGCAAACAACGGCACCACGGGCGCTTGGATGTCGGTCCGTCCAAGCGCCTCGGCCATGGCATCGGCGGCGGGCCTCATCAGCGAACAGTGGAACGGCGCCGACACCGGCAGCAACAGGGCGCGTTTGGCGCCCATGTCCTTGGCCATCTCGATCGCCCGCTCGATCGCTCCTTTGTGGCCCGAGATGACGACCTGGCTCGGGTCATTGTCGTTGGCCACGGTGCACACCTCACCCTGCGCAGCCGTATCGGCGATCTTCTGGGCGAGCGCGAGATCGGCCCCGAGCAACGCCGCCATCGCCCCAACACCGACCGGTACCGCCGCCTGCATCGCCATGCCGCGCAGCTTGAGCAGCTTGGCGGTGGTGGCCAGATTGAACGACCCAGCCGCGCACAACGCCGAATATTCGCCAAGGCTATGACCGGCGACGAACTGCGCTGCTTTTTCCAGGCTCACATTGCCCTCGCGGGTCAGCGCGGCAAACACCGCCAGTGCATGCACCATGATCGCCGGCTGGGCATTCTCGGTCAGCCTGAGATCGTCTTCCGGCCCTTCGCGCATCAGGCGGAATAGATTTTGCCCAAGCGCTTCATCGACCTGCTCGAACACGTCGCGCGCCGCCCGGCTCGCCTCGCCAAGCGCCGCCCCCATGCCGACCGACTGGCTACCCTGACCCGGAAAAAGAAAAGCGCGCATGAATATCCTTGTTTAACTATGACCCGATTGGCGACTAAGCCGACGCGATGGGATTGCCAAGGCTGGGGAGGCAGAGGAATATGCAGGGCAAGCCTCAGACCATCGGAATCTGGATCACCGGCGCGCTGGTGGTTGGGACGATCATCGGGTCCGGGATTTTCATGCTTCCGGTCAGCCTCTCACCGCTAGGCCGCAACGCTCTCATCGGCTGGCTGATCAGCGGGGCTGGAGTGCTCTGCATCGCCTATGCGTTGGCCCGACTGTCGCGCCTCGGCGGTGAGGGTATCCAGGCCAATATCGAGCGCGAATTTGGCCCCACCGTGGCCTTCCTAGCCGCTTGGGGCTTCTGGGTGTCAAACTGGGTAGCACAGGCCTCGGTCGCAGTCGCCGCGGCGTCGGCCCTGTCCTTCGCCGGGCCGCAGTTCGGAGGACCGACAACTATCGTTTTCATTGCGGTCGGCTGGCTGATCCTCCTGACCGGTATCAACGCCATCGGGGTTCGAGCGGCGGGCGGATTTTCGCTGGTGACAGTGGCGATCAAGCTACTTCCGCTGCTGGCGGTAATCTGGCTGTTCGTGGAGCGTGGCGTGAGCGGCGGCGCTTTCGAACCGCTTCCCCCGCTACCGATCACCTTCGCCAATGTTGCCGCAGCGACGGCGCTCACCTTTTTTGCGTTCACAGGCTTCGAAAGCGCGACGACGCCGGTCGGCAAGGTCCGCAACCCAAGCCGAACTATCCCGCGCGCATTACTTGGAGGAACGGCATTCGTAGTCGCCCTTTACCTGGTCGCGGGTACCGCGATCCAGATGCTCCTGCCCGCCACCGTCGTCGCCGCATCCGCGGCGCCGTTTGCCGATGCTTTGGTGTCTCGCTGGGGGCATGGTGCCGCCACGTTTGCCGCCTTGACCATCGCGGTTGCCGCAATCGGCTGCCTCAACGGGCTGATCCTCGCCACCGGCGAATTGGGCTACGCGATGGCACTACGCGGCGACCTGCCCGCCATGATGGCCCGGACTCGCGCGGTTAACACGCCCGTCGTCGCCCAAGTCGTGGGCACGGGCCTCAGTATACTGTTGCTGCTTGCCAACAGCAGCCGCGCCACCGCAAGCCTGTTCACCTTCATCATCCTGCTATCGACCGCAGCAGTGATCGTCGTTTATCTCACTGCGTCACTCGCCGCATGGAAGCTCAGCCCGAGTGTCGGCGCACGCGCTGTAATTGCCATCGCCATCCTGTTCATCGCCTTCGCAACCTACGGAATCGGCGTGGAGGCGGACCTGTGGTCGTTGGCTCTACTTGCTGCGGGACTCGCGATCCGTGCCGTCATTCATCGCCTCAATTCCCGCGCGACCAACCCGCCGGCGGCGACCGCTCCAGCCGCGCCTCCGGAATAAGCCGCCGCAATTTCTGCGCGAACGACCGCAAGCAGACTTCGCTCGTCCCCAGCGGCCCGGCGACATAGCTGGCCGACCCCATCCCGGCCTGTACCCGGGCGATCAGCTCCGTGTCTTCGTCGTTGACGCGGCGGTTGATGCGCCAGTTGAGGTATCGCGCCGCCTTCATCTCGCGGCGCTCGTCGGGCAACGCGTAGCTGATCTCCCGGATTACCGTCTCGGTTGCGCCCACCGGCAGGAATTGCATGAAATCGACCTGGTCGGGATAGATGTCGAAGGCGACGTTGGGGAATAGCTTGTAATAGAGCCATTTCTTGCGGTGCGTCGGGGGCAGATGCCCGGCCTCGGGCAGGAAGCGCTGATAGGCCCGCTCGCTGACATTGTCCGACACGTCATCGCGAAGCTCGCCTTCCATCCGGTCTACATGTTCGCGCGCTTCGATCTGGTAGCTTCGCCCGAACAAGCGGGTTAGCCCGGGATGGCCGATCGGGATATGCAGCCCGTCCGAATAATTGTCGGCGATAGTCTTCCAGTTGAGCGCGCGGGTGCGCAAGGTCACCCGCCCGATCGCGCGCAATTCCTCGAACCGAAACGGCGCGACCTCTGCCTCGTAGGGCGCCATCATTTCCGCCACCGAGGGCGCGCCCGCTTCCAGCGTAACGAACAGGAAACCGTGCCACCGCTCCAGCACGACTGGTGCCAGCCCCAGCTGCGACGGATCGAGCCCCGGATACTCAGCCCGATGCGGAACCCCGACCAAGTCTCCGGCGCGGCTGTACGACCAGGCATGGTACGGGCAGGTCAGCAACTTTGCGCAGCCCCCTGTCCCATCGACCAGCCGCGACCCGCGATGGCGGCAGACGTTCGCGAACGCCCGCGCCACCCCGTCGTCGCCGCGGATCACGATCACGCTTTCGCCAAGATAGTCCAGGCTTCGCCAATCGCCGGGCGCCGCAATCTCGCTTTCGTGGCACACCACTTGCGGCGCCGCGCGGAGGAAGGCGCTCTTCTCCGCATCGAGGAATTCGGGGTCGTGGTACAGCCAGCCCGGCAGGCTCATCCCATTCAGCGGGTCGCTTTGGGGCAAGTCGTGGATGCGCGTCACCATGCTCGGGACTTGCCATTTCCTCCGTCTTGCGGCAATGGGCCGCCAGCCGTCGGGTTCGCCCGGCGGTGTTTTGCTTTTGAACGATAGCCGGAGGGGCGCTCGCACGGTGCGGCGTCAGCAATCGGCCAACACAGGTGCATGAAACATGCCGCTATATGAGCATGTTTTCCTCGCGCGTCAGGATCTGGCCCAGGCCCAGGTCGATGCGATCGCGGAAAACGCTACCAAAATCCTCACCGATAATGGTGGGTCGGTCGTCAAGACCGAGACGTGGGGCCTCAAGAGCCTCGCTTACCGAATCGCCAAGAACCGCAAGGCGCATTACGTCATGCTCGAAATCGACGCCCCGGCGGCGGCGGTGGCCGAGCTCGAGCGCCAGACCGGGATCAGCGAAGACGTCATTCGCTACATGACCATCCGCGTCGATGCGCATGAGGATGGCCCGTCGGCGATGATGCGCCGGTCCGAGCGCAGCGACCGCGAGCGCGGCGGACCGCGCGACCGTGGCGACCGTCCCGATCGTGGTGACCGCGCCGATCGTGGCGACCGTCCCGACCGCGCCGAGCGCGCGCCCCGCCGCGACGAAGAGATGGAGGTCTAACCCATGGCACGAGCATTTTTCCGCCGCCGCAAGAGCTGCCCCTTCTCGGGCAAGGATGCGCCGGTTATCGACTACAAGGACGTCCGCCTGCTCCAGGGCTTCGTCTCCGAGCGGGGCAAGATCGTCCCCAGCCGCATCACCGCGGTGTCCACCAAGAAGCAGCGCGAGCTGGCCAAGGCGATCAAGCGCGCCCGCCACATCGGCCTGCTTCCGTACATCGTGAAGTAGGGAGTAGGACCAATGGAAGTCATCCTGCTCGAACGCGTCGAGAAGCTCGGCCAGATCGGTGATGTCGTCACCGTGAAGAATGGTTTCGCGCGCAATTTCCTGCTCCCGAACAAGAAGGCGCTTCGGGCCAACGAGGCCAACCGCAAGCTGTTCGAAGTCAACCGCACCAAAATCGAAGGCGACAATGCGTCGCGTCGCACCGAGGCCGAGGCTTCAGCCACCGGAGTCGACGGCAAGACGGTGCAGCTGATCCGCCAGGCATCGAACACCGGCCAGTTGTACGGCTCGGTCTCGGCCCGCGACATTGTCGAGGCATTGGACGCCGACGGCGCCAAGGTGACCAAGAGCCAGATCGTGCTCGACCGCCCGATCAAGGCGATTGGCATGCACGAGGTTCGCGTGGTGCTTCACCCTGAGGTCACCGCCAAGGTGAAGGTCAACGTCGCGCGCAGTCCCGAGGAAGCCGATCTCCAGGCTAAGGGCATCGACGTCATGGCGCAGATGTTCGAACGCGACACGGCGAGCTTCACCGAGGAGTTCGACCCCAATGCCGAGCCGGGCGTGCTGCCCGCCGACGACGCCGGGGAAGGCACTGCCCAACCGGAAGCGAACGCTGAAGCGGCCGCCGACGCCGAAGCTCCGGCAGAAGCCGAAGTCGAAGCCGACGCTGAAGCTCCGGTCGAGGACAAGACCGACAGCGACGCCTGACGGTACAAGCCAAGCGACAAATGCGGGGGCCGCTGGACATCAGTCCGGCGGCCCTTTGCTGTTGGCTCGATCGATTCGTCGCATCGCCTCGTCGCGGATCCTCGGTTCGTCGCATCGCCTCGCGCCGAGCCGGAACAGGAATTGCCGATCCCGGTTTAGACAATGTCGAGCGAGGGGCTGACGAGGAGGCCAATGATGACCGAAGACACCAACCAGAACGACAGCAGCACGGGCCAGTCGGGAGCCGACCAGGAAACCCAACGCCGCAACCAGGAAAATGAAACCGGCCAGCAGTCGCAGCAGCCGCCGCAGGCTGGTCAGTCGCAGCCGCCGCAGGCTGGTCAGTCGCAGCCGCCGCAGGCTGGTCAATCGCAGCCGCCGCATGGCGATACGCTGACCACCGCCAAGAGCGATCAGTCGCAAACCGGGCAGTCGAAGGACAGCGGTTCGACCGGCGCCAGCCAGTCGGGCAGCGAAGGCGGTTCGGGCTTCGTCGGATCGGCCAGCGACCAGTCGAGCGACTATCTGACCAAAAGCGAGAACCAGGACTTCGCTCCCGAAGGCCAGGGCGCCAGCGACACCAATGCCGGCACCTCGGACATCGAAACCGGCCAGTCGAGCAACATCGACGCGACCCTCGACGATGGGGCCGACACCAGCCAGTAAGTCGGATACCAATAATTTGCGCCGCGCCTCCTCGTGGGGCGCGGCGTTTTCTATGCCGGCACCTGCTCCAGGAACGCCGTCTCTCGCGCAACCATCGGCGCGAAGCTGGGGCGCGACAGGATCGCGTTGGTGTAGCGAATGATCCGCGGATAGCGGGTTGCGTCGATGGTGAGCTTCATGTGGCGGAAATTGGCGAACGGGCTGGCGACCGAAATATCGGCCAGGGTCAGCCGGTCGCCGACGAGGAAGCCGCTGTCGGGGATCACGCCCTCCAGATAATCGAGCAAGGCCGGCAAGTCGTCGCGCTCTGCCGCGTCGGCCGCTGCCAGATCGCCGTCGCGGCCAAGGAAGCGCGGGGCAACAACCCGGTTGAAGAACATCTTGGCGCCGCATGCGAACAACAAGGTGTCGGCCCATTCGTCGAACCACACTACACGGCCGCGCTCACGCGGATCGGCAGGGATCAGCGGCGGCTCGGGAAACTTGGCCTCGAGATAATGGATGATCGCACTGGAATCGGCGAGCGTGTAGTCGCCATCGGCCAGCGCCGGCATCTTGCGGAACGGACTGGCGGCGCGGAAGCCGGGGTCGGGGTCGCCGATGCCCACCGGCTTCAACTCGATGTCGATGCCCTTTTCGCTGCAATAGGCCGCAACCTTGCGAACGAAGGGCGAAATGGTCGAGCCGTAGAGGATCATCTCAGCGCGTCTCCTTAGTCGGTCAGTCCGTAAAGCCCCAAAAGTCGCAAAAGACATAGGGTGAATGACCATATTTCCAACTTACCGGATGCGGTAATAGTCCGCCACGCGGTCGAGCGCGAGGGTCAGTACCAATTTTCCCGCGCGCGCGGGCCAGCCGAGCGCGGTTTCGGCGTCGCGCATCCCCTCCCCCGCGCAGACGATCCGCCACAGGATGTCGGCCAGTCCCGGCCCGGCCGCCTCGATCGCTTTGGCAAACCGCGCTTTCGCGTCGATCTGCGATCCGCTCAGGTCAGGCGCGAGGGCAGCGCCGCCGCGGCCGCGCGCCACCGGGGCGGCATCCCACGCCATCGTCACCCGCTGCGCCAGCTGGCCACGTTCATAATCGGCCCGCAGCCGCTCACCCGCGTCATATTGGCGCCGGCTGAGGTGCCCGCGCGCGAGCAGCCAGCCGAGCGGCGACTCGGCGATGTTGACCGTCACCGACCGCGCCGGCCGCGATTTGGTCATCGCATTGGCAGGGGTATCGCGATCGCGCGGGTCGAGGGTGCGTTCCGCGAGCAGTCGATTGTTGTGCACCATAGCTTTCCCCACGATCCCCGAGTCGCATTCCCACTTGCCACAACGGCCAATCTGTAGGACAGTAAAAAACCTTATTGGTTCGCTCGGAGAGTCTGATGATCACCCGCATTCGCGAAGTTCGCCGCGCCAAGGGCCTGACCCTCGATGATGTCGCAAGGGCCTGCGCGCCCCCGACCACGCCGCAAACCGTCGGTCGGCTCGAGACGGGCACGCGCACCGTTTCGGTCGGCTGGCTCAACCGGATCGCCGCCGCGCTCGGGGTCGATGCCGCCGAATTGGTGACCAGCCCCGACGGCAGCGAGATGAAAGTGGTCGCGGTGCTCGGCGCCAACGGCCACGCCAACGCACCGCGCAAGGCGACTTTGGTCGTCCCGCCCAAGCCCGCCGCCGGACTCGTCGGGCTGACGGTCGCAGCGAGCGTCGGCGATTATCGCGCCGGCGACGAAATCTGGTGTGAACCGCTCGAGCCCGAAGCTTATGGCAAGGCGCTCAATCGCGACGTCATCGTCCCCCGCCCCGCCGGGCGGTTTTTGTTCGGCCGCCTGATCGGGCGCGAGGACAATCGCCTGCAATTATTGCCGCCCGGCGCGGGTGGGCGCCAGCAAGTGGTGACCGATCCGCCGTGGGTGGCGGTGGCGGTGAAACTGGTGCGGTCGCTTTAGGGGGACGTTTATGTCCGCTTTCGACCCATTGCGGACATTCAGTCATTGAGGCAAGTTGACCCTACTCTGGTCATGGCCAGGCAAAGGGGGACCAGCATATGCGCTCCAAGACGATCTCGTTGCCGGCACTCTTCTTCTTGGCGAGCGGCACCTGGCATCAAGGTCTCCAAGCGAGTGAGCAGACAATAGCTCCCCTTGAGGCTAATAAGGAGATCGCGCGCCGCTGGATGGCTGCATTAGAGCGGGGAGACCTCGCCACTCTGCAAGCGCTTCGAGGCCCCTCCATCGCCGCGCATAGTTCGACCGGAAGTCGGGTGAACAGTGGACCGTCGACTTGTCCCATGTGCACCGCGATGAAGGATCTGAAGATCTCGATTGACGTGATGGTCGCCGAGAGGGACCTGGTAACGGTGCGCTCAACCTGGACAGGGCTTTTTTCCGGGCCCTTTGACAACCTGACGGTCTCGAAACCACGGCCGGTGCGGGTTCATTACACCAACATCTATCGGATCGCCGAAGGTCGCATTGTCGAGAACTGGCTTGTAAGCGACAGGCTCAGCTTGGCCGAGCAACTGGGCTATCGGCTGACGCCACCGGGCAATCCCGAGCGGTGAACTGCAGCCCCAGACTTACAAGCCCTTCCCCGGAAGTGCGACTTCCCTCCATTGCCACGACCATCGCTACGGCCAAGGCTGAAGTGTCCGCTTCCACCCAAAGCGGACATTAACGCCGAATATCCGCTTTCGACCCAAAGCGGACATTTTCGAATATTGGCGGAAGGTGCAGTATGGCGCTTAATCCCGGCCCACATTCGCATTTGGCGTCATTGGCAAATTTGACATTCGGTCGGCGGAGCATTGTGCTCGCGCTGATGGAAATATTTTAGGCACGATCTCTCACCAAACGCGTTTACGGTCCGAGCCTCTGACGGTGCTCCCACCTGTAAGCAATTTTTCGGAGTAACTGATTATGGCTGCCACTTGCTTTCGTCGTTTGTCGAACTTCCTCGCCATCACCGCGCTGATTGGCACCGCCGGTGCCGCGCAGGCCGGGCAGGACCTCGGCAAAAAAGCGTGCGCCCAGGAAGCCAGGCGACTTTGTCCGGCGGAGATGAAGTCGTTTAGCCGCAAGCGGGTAGAAACCTGCATGATCGCCAAGATCGATCAGACTTCAGCGATCTGTCACTCCACGATGCTGACCATCAAGGCGCAGCGCGAAGCAGCCGTCAAGCGCTAGCGGCTGCGGTTTGCCGACTGCGCTAATCGCTGCGCCCAAGGCCCGTACCCCGCTTGTCGCCGGGGCGGCGTCCCGGTAATCGCGATTGCGGTCGAAGCGAACCTCCATCATGCCAGTTGCCGACCACGCGCAAACGATTCCTGCGGCCTGCACTCGCCGGTCGTGGCTCTGGACTGGGTAGCCGATGACCACTGATGCAATGCCCGACGCAACCCCGCGCACCTGGATCGGGTTCGTCATCCTGTGCCTCGGCATGTTCATGGCAATCCTGGATATCCAGATCGTCGCCACCTCCCTCCCAACGATCCAGAAGGCGCTGGGCTTCGCGCCCGACCAACTGGTGTGGGTGCAGACCGCTTACCTCACTGCCGAAATTGTCGCGATTCCGCTGACCGGCTATCTTACCGGCGTTCTCGGCATGCGCTGGCTGTTTGTCGTGGCGGTCAGCCTGTTCACCGTGGCCTCGGCGGGCTGTGCCCAAAGTCACGATTTCGAGACATTGATTGCGTGGCGTGTTGTTCAGGGTTTTGCCGGCGGTACATTGATTCCGGCGGTGTTTTCGGCGGTGTTCCTGCTATTCCCGCCGCGGTCGCAAGGCCTGGCGACAACAATCGCCGGGGTGGCCGCGGTGCTTGCGCCGACCGTCGGCCCGATTGTCGGCGGCTGGATCACCGAGAGCTGGTCGTGGCACTGGTTATTCCGAATCAACATTGTGCCCGGAATTCTCGCGGCGCTCGGAGCGGTGGTGATGCTGCGGGGCGAGCGAACCAACCAGCGCAATCCGCGTCCTTTCGACCCGGTGGCGCTGGTCGCGCTGGCCGCGTCGCTGACCGCTTTTGAGATCGCGCTCAAGGACGCTCCTGGCCTTGGCTGGAACGCGCCGCGCGTTCTGACCCTGTTGGGGATCAGCCTGGTCAGCGGCGCCTTCTTCATCACCAAGACGGTGCGCTCCGCCTGGCCGCTGGTCGAACTCAAATGCTTCGCCGACCGCAACTTCACGATTGGTAGCGCGCTCAGCTTTGTGCTGGGCATCGGCTTGTTCGGCTCGACCTATATGATGCCGTTTTTCCTTGGCTTCGTGCGCCAGCACGACGCGTTGCAAATCGGCGAGATCATGCTCGCAACGGGGATCGCGCAGCTTGCCGCCGCGCCAGTAGCGGTACTGCTTGAGCGCAAGTTCGATGCTCGCTGGCTGACCATTGCAGGATTTGCGCTGTTTGCTGCGGGGTTGTTGCTCAGTACCCAACAGACTTCGACCACCGACGCGGCCGAGATGATGCTGCCACAAATCCTGCGCGGCGCAGCGATCATGTTCTGCGTGGTTCCGCCGACGAGGATCGCTTTGGGTCAGCTCTCCGAGCGCCTCGTCGCGGACGGCAGCGGGCTGTTCAACTTGATGCGCAACCTGGGCGGGGCCGTGGGGCTTGCGCTGATTGACACCATTATCTTCAGCCGCAGCGCGACGCACGCCACCGACATCGTCGCCCAACTGCGCGATGGCAACGTCAACACTGCAGTATCAATCGGTATCCCGCGCGACGCCTTTTTGGAACAACTGGGCCAGCCGGCGGACGAATTTACCCAGGAAATGATCCATCCGTTGGTCGAGAAGGCGGCGTTGGTACACGCGATCAACGATGCATGGATGGTGATCGGAATACTCACCGCAGTCGCTGTGCTGCTGGTGATTTTCGTTCGCAAAATGCCGCGGACGGAGGCGACTTCATCGGAGTATTAGGCAAGCCACGCCTGTCGATCGGCTCGGGCGCACGTTCCGTGGCGTATGCGTCTATCCCGGAGGCGCATCCTCCGTCCTACCGCGTCGCCTGTCCGCTATCCCGCTCTCCCCCCGCCGTCTCCTTCATCCGCCACAGCACCGGCAGCACCGCCAGCGCGACGAGCGCGATCATCAGGCCGGGGACGCTGGGCCAGCCGGTGCGGCCGAGGAGAAGCTGGGCGACGTAGGGGGTGAGGCCGCCGAAGATGGCGGTGGCGGTGGTGGCGCCCAAGGCGAGGCCGGTCAGGCGGCCCTCGCCGGTGAATTGCTCGGCAGTGGCGACCGCGCCGACCGCGCTGACCCCGCCGGCGACCATCGCCAGCACGATCGCTCCGGCCAGCGCGAGCGCCGGGGAGCCCCCGGCCATCAGCGAGAACATCGTGATCGGCAGCAGCGCGCTCAGCACGGCGAGGATCAGCAGCACCGGCCGCCGCCCCCAGCGGTCCGACGCCGCGCCGACGAACGGGGTGACCACGATCACCGCGACCGCGGCGATGGTCGACAGCCACAGCGAGGCGGCTTCGCTCATCTTGCCCGCCGAGAACAGGAAGGCGGGGACGTAGCCGATGCCGACATAATACGTGATCGAGCCCAATGCCGAGATGGCGAAGCCGCGGGCGATCCCGGCGCGGTGGGTGGCGAGCGCGTGGCGGAGCGGGTTGGCGGGGACGGTGCCGGTGGCGCGCTGGCGCTCGAAATCGGGGGATTCGTGCATCGACGCGCGGGCGATGAGGACGCTTAGCGCGAGGGCAGCGCCGACGAAGAAGGGGATCCGCCAGCCCCAGGCATCGAGCGCGGCGGGACTGAGTAGGCTGACGGTTATCGCCGAAACCCCGACCGCGAGCAGGCCGCCGACTTCGCTGGCGGCGGCGGCGAGGCTGGTGATCAGGCCGCGCCGGCCCGGCTGCGCGCCCTCGAGCAGGTAAGCGACGACCCCGGTATATTCGCCGCCGACCGCGAACCCCATGACGCAGCGCAGGCCAAGCAGCAGCGCGCCAGCCGCCGGGCCGATCTGGGCGCGGGTCGGGAGCAAGGCGAGCGCGAGCATCGCCGCAGTCATCAGCGCGACCGACAGCAGCAAGGTCGTCCGCCGTCCGTAACGGTCGCCGATATGGCCGAAGAATAAAGCGCCAAGCGGCCGCATCAGATACGCCACCGCGAAGCCGGCCAGCGTCGCGAGCAGCGACTGCGCGCCGCCGCCGAAGAATACCCGGGCGAGCGTGGTGGCGAAATAGAGGTAGAGGGTGAAATCATACCATTCGACGACGGTCGAGAAGGCCGCGATGACCAGCGAGGCGCGCGAGATCGGCTGGTGGAGTTGCTCGTCCATCACGCTCTCCTGCGGCCTTGCCCGTTTGCGCGGCTCGTGGCATCGCCGCGCGACCGCATGGTGCGGGCGCTTAGCTCAGTTGGTAGAGCGCTTCCTTTACACGGAAGATGTCGGCGGTTCGAGCCCGTCAGCGCCCACCATGCCTGCGCGCAGCCTTGTCCGGGGGACAGGCGAGCACAGGCATCGCGTGCGAAGCGAGGGGCGAGCGCACAGGATTGCCGGGGGCGATCCGAGCATGATGCTCCGGAGCGATGCGACGGGTGGCCTTTACCCCGCCGCCGCCGCGCTCATCTCCGCGAAATAGTGGCGCATTGCCTCGCTGGCGCCAGGCGACAGTTCGACGAACACGCGGCGGCCGTCGAGGGGATCGGCGCAGCGAACGAACAGGCCGGAGTCGGTCATCGACTGGATCCAGCGCAGCGCGGTGGTCGCCGGGACCGCGGCGGCGATGCACAAGGAGCTGATCGGAACGCGGTGCTGAGCAAGCTCGGCCCGGAGCAAATCAAGCAGCATGTCCCACGCTGGGTCGGCGAACATTACCCCGGCGAAAAAGCGCGAGCGCAGCCGCCGGGCGCGGATCGCCGAGCGGACGACGGCTTCGCTTATCGGCGGGATTTCTTTGGTGGGCTCAATCAGTCGAAGCGCTGTCGGCCCGGCCTCGTCGGGGGACGAGGACAAGCGCGCCAGAGTCTGGGCCATGCGGCCCATTTCGTCGGATAATTGGCGAAGGCGAACGGCGTTATCGCGGGCGACATCGCTAACTCGCGAGGGGCGCCCGACGTTCGACAATGCAACCGACAAAGCCCCGGCGCGCTGGACATCGTCGGCATCGATCAAGATTTGAGCCGGCGACTGATCGAACCGTGCGAACAGCAGGTTGATCATCGAGGTCGGCGCGCTCGCCACCACCGAGGCTTCACCGCTTTCGGCGATCCGCGCCAGCCGGTCGAGCAAGGCATTGGACGGATCGCCGCAAGCCTCATCGAACTCAATCCACACCAGCCCGACTGCGACCTGGCGATCGAGCCGCTCGATCGCATCACGTAGCTCGCCGTGTCCGGCCAGCCGGACCCCCGCCGAGCCAAACAAGTCCTCGGTTCGGCGCAAGATTTGTGGGTCGTCGCCGAATAGCAAGGCAGGTTTGTCAAAGCTGTAGGATGTAGTGGTGCCGTATTGGGCGGGGCTGGTTCCAGTCATGACTCATCACCTAGACGAAAGTAGAACCGAGCAGGTTGATTATAGGCTCCGATCTGGCGCCAAGTCTGCAAAAATTCACTCCGGAACCGACGAGGTGTAACGCAATTATAATCTGATGCTGTTAGAAACGCGCAGTCGCTCCTCCTCTGATCAGCTTGAGTTACGCATAACATGTCCGAACTCGACCCCTGCTTGGCGGGATGCGATTCCGCACTTGGCGAAGCCGAGCGGCTGCTTGCGGTACTCGCCGCGACCGGAACCGACGAGGCGGCGCTGGCGCCGGTTCGACGAAGCATTTCAAGGCTTCGCCGCGAGGTTAACCGGCTCCGTGGGCTAGAGGTTCCACCCCTGCGGAGAAAGATTAGTCCGTTTTGGACCAACTTGATTGGCGATGAATCGCCATGGCCGTCGGCTGGCGCTCCAATGCGCGACCAGCGCTAAATGGTGAAGTCCTCAAGCCACGGGCCGACCGGCGGCGCGGCCCAGCCGGCGGTGGCGCAGAAGCCCCGGTTGAGGAAGCTCGGCTTGCCATAGGCCAAAGAAGCGCCATCGGGTCCCTCGACCCGTCCA
>JBBRTO010000052.1:0-15214 GCA_038244345.1 Sphingomonadales bacterium
AAAGTTCGAGATCTTGCGCCTCGTCTGCCGTCCCTACATCTTCACCGCCTCGCTTCCGCCTTCGGTGGTCGCCACCGCCGCCACCTCGATCCGCAAGCTGATGCACGGCGCCGACAAGCGCGCGCATCTGTGGGAGAATTCGAAGAAGCTCCACGCCGGATTGAAGGCGCTCGGCTTCGCGCTTGGCACAGACACTCCGCAATCGGCGATCATTGCAGTGATCATGCCCAATCTCGAGCAAGGCGCCGCGATGTGGGAAGCGCTGCTCAACGAGGGCCTTTACGTCAATCTCGCCCGGCCGCCAGCGACCCCGGCCAACATGACCTTGCTGCGCTGCTCGCTGTGTTCCGAGCATTCAAGCGACCAGGTCGACCAGATCCTCGGCATGTTCGCTGCGGCGGGACGTGCGACCGGCTGCATCGGCTGAGCGCCGGGACTCTTTCGCAACCGCGACTTGGGGGCTAGAACGAGTCGATGAGCAATCGCGGGGACGAAACTCAAAGCGACTGGCGCGGTGGATGGGCGGCGGCGATCGCCTTCATCGCAACCATCGTCCTGCTCGGCATGGTGGTGCTGGTCGCCTTCTCCAACGACGCGCGCGAGCAAGCGCTCACCGCCGAGCGCCATGCTTATGATGTCGCGCTAGTCACCCGGAGTGTCAGCTCGAGCGCATCGCGCGCCGAAGCAGCGCTCGGCCGCTTCGTGCTCGACGAGCAGGAAAAGACCACCGGCAACCTCTATTACAGCCAGTGGCGCCTCGCCGGGCACCAGATCGAGCAATTGCAGGCGCTCGTCCGAAGTAGCCCGGCGCAGCGCAAGCGGGTCGAGCAATTACAACGCATCTATACCAAGCGCGGCGAGGAGCTCGCGATTCCGGCGCGTGCGGCGGTACTCAAGAAGGGCCCGGGCGGCACCGCTTATTTCTTCGCCGCGGGCAAGACCCAGACGCGGATCGACCTCGACGCCAAGCTCGACGAGATCGCCGCCGCCGAGCGGGTGTCGCTTCGCCAGCGCATCGAGCAAAGCCAGATTTTCACCGCCGAAGCCGACCAGTTGACCGATTATCTAAGCTGGCTCGGGATGATCGTCGGGGTCGGCGCGATATTCCTCGGGCTGGTCGCGGTGCAGGCGCTTCGCCAGAACGCCGCCGCCCGCCGCCAGGCCGAAACCGAAGCCGATCGCGCCGCCCAGCTTGAGGAAGCGGTGCGTGACCGTACCCAGGAATTATGGGAGGCCAACCAGGCGCTGAAAGCCGAGGCAATCGAGCGCCAGGCGGCCGAGGCCCAGCTTCGGCAGGTGCAGAAGATGGAAGCGGTCGGCCAGCTGACCGGTGGGATCGCGCACGACTTCAACAACATGCTGGCGGTGGTGGTCGGCGGGATCGATCTGGCCCGGCGCCGGCTGAGCGGCCCGCGCAAGGAGGTGATGCATCACCTTACCAACGCGATGGAGGGCGCGACCCGCGCCGCCGCGCTGACCCGCCGCTTATTGTCCTTCGCCCGGTCCGAGCCGTTGCTCCCCGAGCGGATCGAAAGCGGCGAGCTAGTCAGCAATATGTCCAATCTGCTCGACCGCACGCTGGGCGAACGGATTCGCATCGAGACCAGGCTGGCGGGCGACGCCTGGCCGGTGTTCGTCGATCCGCACCAGCTGGAAAATGCGATCCTCAACCTCGCGGTCAACGCGCGCGATGCGATGGATGGCGAAGGCCAGCTGACCATCGCCTCGGAAAATGTGACAATGACCGCCAATTCGGTCGGTGACATTCAGCTCGGCGAATACCTGAAAATTTCGATCACCGACGAGGGCTGCGGGATGAGCGACGAAGTACGCGATCGCGCGTTCGAGCCGTTCTTCACCACCAAGCCGGTGGGCAAGGGGACCGGACTCGGGCTAAGCCAGATCTTCGGTTTCGCCCATCAGTCCGAAGGTGAGGTCGGGATCGACAGCGAAATCGGCAAGGGCACGACCGTGTCGCTCTATCTGCCGCGAACCACTGCAATCGCGCCGATCCGGCTGCAGACCCAACCCAACGGTCGCGAGCTCGAACCGACCGTTCCCGGCGCCCGGATCCTGCTGGTCGAGGACGATCCCCGAGTCCGCGCCGCGACCGTGGGCGCGCTCGAGGATCTCGATTACCAGCCAACCGCCTGCTCGAGCGGCGCTGACGCAATCGTCGCTTTCGATGGCGAAATCTTCGATCTGGTCATCAGCGACGTGATCATGCCCGAAATGACCGGCCCCGAGCTGATCCGAATCATTAAGGCCAGGCGGCCCGATGTCGCGGTGCTGTTCGTCACTGGCTATGTCGGCGACGGCGAAGGCGACGATTTAATAGGCTACGAGTTGCTGAGGAAGCCGTTCACCGTCAGCGCGCTCGCCACCTCGGTTGCCGCGGCACTTTCGCGGCAGGGCGTGCCGACTAGCGTATCGCCCCCGATTTCAGGAGCCGCGGCAGCAGGCTGATCGCGGTCAGCAGCGGATGGCGCTTCTGCCACGACGTGAGTTCGAAATTGGTGCCCGCGTGGCGATTGATTTTCCACGCAATATACTCCGCGCCCCCGGCAAAGGTCGCGCTGGCCTTGGCGAGCCGAACCACCGACAGCATCTTGCCCTCGATCCGCCGCCGTCCCCATTGCCCGTCGTTCGGTCCGACCAACGGCGCCGCCGCCTCGCCGAGCCGGCGATAGCGTTCGGGATCGGCGTCGACCACCGACTGGCTTCGGCCACTGCGTTCGGCGCGAAGCTCGGCCGAATAGGTCAGCGCAAACGCCCGGCGCCACCAGTCGAGCAGTTCCTCGCCCTTGCGCTGCCCCGCAGCGCCGAGCAGCGTCGGAACCGCTTTCCCCACCGCGTCAATCGCCCGCGCCCGCGCTTGCGCGTCGCTCGCCCACACCAGCCGCGACGGCTGCGCGAACCGCGCCCAGACCGATACATTGCGGGTTTGCGGGCCATTGAGGCGATCGAAATCGGCCTCGCTAAGGACGGCATATTTGGCCATCAGGCGATCGTGTTCGAATGGGAAGACGTTGGGCGGGATCAACCGGTTGGCGACCGCCATCCAGCCCTTGCCGTAGGCGGCACGATAGTCGGACACGATCAGATAGAAATCGAGCATCAGCCCGTCGAGCTGCTGCTCGCGAAGGCACGATCCGTAAAATAACACCGCGCGGCTGGCGTCGCCGTACTTCGCGGCAATCGCGGCGGCCATTGCGGCGACCCGCGGGTCGACCGCCTCGCCGAGCTCGGCGGCCACAAGGTCGCGAAGGTCGCCCATACGGAAAGCTCAGGCGGCGAGGCGGACGAACGACAAGGGCGAGGCGCGGCGCAGGAAGATCGGCATTCCGATCTCGGCGCTAAACGTCTCGCCGTCGAGAATCACCTGGCTCGAATCGCCTTCGATGCTGATCTCGTCGGCCTCCTCGACATGCACGCCGTGGAGCTTCTTGCGGCCGAGCCGCCCGAACAACGTGGCGAAGAAGGCGCTTAGGAGCGAGCCCGCGCGATGCTCGACCGCAACGAACTTGAGCGTTCCCCTGCCCTGCCCGTCTAGCTCGCCCGACAGCAGCAATTTTTCAAGCGTAGTCACCGCGAGCAAGGCGAACCGGCCCGTGATCGCTCCTTCGCGGCGCACCGAAATGCTCAACGGGCGCGGATCCGGGGGAAGAAATTGGGCTTTTAATCCAATCACTTGTCGAAGCACCACCGCGAACGCCGTGAGCACATGGCTCATCCCGTTGGGAAGCCCGAGCGGATAGATACGGTGGCGGCAGTAAAGCATGATGTCGGCCAGGCCGGCGCCGCCGAGGAACATGCCAATCACTGGCTTGCCGCCCTTCGCCCCGCCGCTCAGCGCGATCATCTCGCGCGCCACCAGGTGCGGACCTAGGTCGTGCTGGGCGAGCGCCACCAACCGCTCGAGACTGGTCACCGGGTCGCCATGCGCGCCGAGGTCCATCGCGATCAGATTGGTCTTGCCGCTCGGCAGCACTGCCACCGGCGGAACTTCGCCCACGGCAAAATGGTCGCCATTGTGCAATTCGGTCAGCGCCGCCTGGACCGTTCCGTCGCCGCCGTTGATCACCAGCAGCTTGGGTTTGACGCGGGCGATAGTCTTCATCGCCTCGCCAATCTGCTCAGCGCGCTCGACCTCGTAATGGAATACGTCGGGATGCTCGGCACAAAAGGCGCGGATCCGCGGCAGCTGCGCGAGATTGCCCGTCGAGCGCGGGTTGGACAGCAAGGCGATCCGCGGCCGGCCCATTATCGCGGCTGGCCGCCTGTCGCTGCACCGGGAAGAGGACGATAAAGCATGCTTTTGTCACTCGGTTCGTTATAGCTGGACGGCTTGGCGCCGACGTTTAGGATGGCCAGGTTGACGTTCATCGGCGCGCTTTGCGGCCAAATCATGGTGTCGGGACGACGAATTGCGCAGCGCGAGACTGATTGACCGTTATCTGGCGCGGACCATCGCGGTTCCGCTGCTTGGATCGTTGGTTCTCGCGGCGATGCTGCTGGTGCTCGAGAAAATGCTTCGATTGTTCGATTTCGTGGTCAACGCCGGCGGGCCGATCAGCGTGGTGTGGCGAATGCTTGCCAATCTGCTGCCCGAATATTTCAGCCTCGGAATCCCGATCGGGCTGATGCTCGGAATCCTCCTTGCCTTCCGCAAGCTTGCCTTGTCGTCGGAACTCGATGCGCTTCGCGGAATTGGCATCGGCTACGGCCGCTTGCTCAAGGTGCCCTACATGTTCGCCGTGGTAATGATGGTGCTCAACCTGGCGATCGTCGGCTGGCTCGAGCCGATTTCGCACTATCGCTACGAGGGGCTCCGGTTCGATCTTCGCTCGGGCGCGCTCGGCGCGGCGATCAAGGTCGGCGAGTTCAACCGGCTGGGCAGGCGGCTGACCCTGCGCATCGACCATAGTAATGCCGGCGGCACCCAGTTGAGCGGCATTTTCATCGCCATGGACGACAAGGCCGGCACCGCCGTCTCCGCCACCGCCGAAAAGGGCCAGTTCCTCGCCACCGACGATCCGGAGACGATTATCTTCCGCCTGAAAAAGGGTCGGCTGATCCAGCAGGCGGCCAAATTCGCCACGCCGCGCACTTTGGCCTTCGACAGCTACGATTTGCCGATCAACCTCCCGGCGGGCGATCGCTTTCGCCAGCGCGGTAACGACCAGCAGGAATTGACCCTCCCCGAGGTCGCTCGCCAGGCATTTGGGGGCGGCAACGAACAGACCCGCCGCGCGGCCTGGGCCGACATGAACTTCCGGCTGGTCGAAGTGGTGATGATGCTGATGCTGCCGTTGCTCGCAGTGGCGTTGGCGGTGCCGCCCAAACGGAGCAATTCGTCGCTCGGCATCTTCCTGTCGATCGTGATGGTGGTGACCTATCACAAGGTCAATCAATATGGCGCTCAGATGGGGACCCAGGGCCGGTTCGAACCGTCACTGGCGTTGTGGGTGCCGTTCCTGATTTTCGCCGCGCTGATTTCCTGGATGTACCACGTTCTTGCCCACCGTCCCGGCGGCCAGCCGATCGGAACGCTCGAGCGCGGTGCCGCGTGGCTCGCCTCGTCGATCCGCCGCCTGCTTCCCAAGCGGACGCGGGCGGCATGATCAACTTCGACTTCCTCCCCTCGCGGCGGATCTCTTTCTATCTGATCCGGCTGTTCCTGACCCGCAGCGCGGCGGTACTGGTGCTGCTCATACTGGTGCTGATGGCGCTCGATCTGCTCGGCGAATCGGGCAAGATCCTCAAGGTCCCTGGCAATGGCGAGGCCGAACTGTGGCGATACGTCAGCCTGCGCGTCCCGCTCTTGATCCAGAAATTCCTGCCATTCTCGGTGCTGCTCGGCACGTTGATCGCGTTCACCGGGTTGAACCAGCATAGCGAAGTGATCGCGATGAAGGCCTCGGGCCTCTCGGCGCACCAGATCTTGGCACCGCTGATCATCGCCAGCATCGGCATCGCCGGTCTTGCCTTCGTGTTCAACGAGCGGATCGCGGTGCGGTCGGCGCGGACGGTCAATGCGTGGACCGACAATGATTATGAGCGAATTCGCGACTCGAGCGACCTGCTGTCCAACGTCTGGCTCACTGTCGGCAACGATTTCGTCCGCGCTCGGCTGGTGTCGGGGCGCGGCGCCGGGCTAAGCTTGCGCAACGTCACGATCTTCGAGCGGACGGGCCCGACGCTCGAGCGGGTGATCGACATCGGCCGGGCGGTGCAGGACGGCGCGCGCTGGCGGTTCGACAATGTGAAGAGCTACGACGCCAACATGAATTTGGTCCGGCAGCAGGATCAGGCGTTCGGGCTGGCCGGAGTCACCCCCGATCGGTTCACCCTCGCCAAGGTCAAATCCGACGAACATGACTTCGCCGACCTTCGCGCCTCGATCGCCGAGCTCGAGGCGGCGGGGCGGCCGACCGACGAGGCGCGGTCGGGACTGTGGCACAAGTTGAGCGGGCCGCTGTCGGTGGTGCTGATGCCGTTGCTTGCCGCCCTCGCGGCGTTCGGGCTGGCGCGATCGGGGCAAGTGCTGCTTCGCGCCGCGGCCGGGATGGCACTCGGCTTCGCCTATTTCGTGATCGACAATTTGAGCCTCGCGCTCGGCAATGTCGGTGCCTATCCGGCGTGGCTCGCGGCGTTCGCGCCGTTCTTCCTGTTCCTGCTGATCGGCGAAAGCCTGCTGATCAGGAGCGAAGAGTAAGACTCGTCAGCCGGACTTGCCGCCGCGCCACGAGCTTACCGCGAGCCGCCCGACAAGCGGCCAAAGTCCACGATGGTTCGCCAAATGATAGGCCGAGTCGACCCCCATCTCGGTCCGCAGGCGACGATGCGCCACCGGCAGCGAGTGATAGGGGATTCCCGGTAGCAGATGATGCAGCGCGTGATAACGAAGCCCGACCGGCGCCCACAACTCGGCCCAGATCCCCGGCGGCGGCACGTTGACCGTGTCGAGATATTGCTCGGTGACGCTCATCGGCTCGCCGTCATTCTCCCACAGATGCGCGACCAAAGTACGAAGCTGGTTGAGCAGCATCACCCCCGACGCGACGCCGAGGAAGATGACGAAGGCACGAAGCGGGATCACCCCGGTCACGACCATCGCCACCAAAAAGATCGCCCACAGGCTGGCCGCGCCCTCCATCCATGCCCATTGCCGCGCGAACTCGCCTTCGGGCGACTTGCGGCGAAAGACCGGGTTGATCTGCAGGCCCGAAAAACGCGCGACGACGAGGGTGCGAAGCGGCGGGATCAGCAGCGACAGCGGAGTCAGCACCGCATAACGGAAGATCAGCGCAACCGGCGCGAACAGTGCGGCGAGCACGAACACCGGCAGCGTCCACGGCCTCATCAGAGCCAGCGGAAGATATTCAGGATCCTCGACAGTGCCATAACGGATCTTGGCATGGTGCATGTTGTGAATGCCTTCGTACATGAACGACGGCACGAACAGCGGCACTCCAACCAGCGCATTCCACGCCAACTTGAAGCCGGGCAGGGCGCCGGCCTTCAAATGGGTGATTTCGTGGATGAACAACCCCGCGCGATACAGCGCGAGCACCGCCACGACGCCAGCGACGATCGCCAGCGGCAGGATGTGTGTCGCCATCGCCAGCGCCAGCGACCCATAGCCGACCACGGCCGATCCGATCATGTCGGACCAGTAAATCGCCTTGCTCGGCGCGTTGAGCTGGCGAGTCAGATCGGCGGCAGCGCGAAGCATCGCCTTGTCGTCACCGCGGTGGCGGGGACCTGCGTCGGCCTGCCCCGCTGGGGCGGCATCCTTGGTGAGGGTCAAAATGGTCATAAGCGTCTGTCCGCCAAGCGGATTGCCGTGAGATAGTGGCACGATGATGGCGATTAAAGAGGTATCGCGACGGCCCGTGACAAGGGCCCGGTGACTCGCTAGCCCTCTCGCTCATGACCGACCCGACCATCCGCACCGTCACTACCAAGCAGGATCGCAAGGCATTCGTCGACTTCGCATGGGAAGTTTACAAGGACGATCCTGTCTGGATCCCACCCTTGAAGGACGAGGTTCACGGACTGCTCGACCCAGGCAAAAACCCGTGGTTCGGCCACGGTCGCGCCGCGTTGTTCCTCGCCGAACGCGGCGGCCGCGTCGTCGGCCGGATTAGCGCGCAGGTCGACGATCTGGTCCAGGTCAACATGGAAACCGGGCTTGGCCAATGGGGTATGTTCGAAGCCCTCGACGGCGAGACGGCGACCGCCTTGATCGCCCACGCCGAGCAATGGCTTCGCGATGAGAAAATGATCAAGGCGCTCGGCCCGATCTCGATTTCGATCTGGGACGAACCGGGCTTGCTGATCGACGGCTTCGACGAAGCGCCGATGGTAATGATGGGCCATCACCGCCCCGAATATCGCGCCTGGATCGAGGCCGCGGGCTACACCAAGGCCAAGGATCTTTACACCTATCAGCTCGACATCCGGATCGACATGGTCCCGGTGATCGCGCGGCTGATCAAGGCAGGCGAGAAGAATCCGCGGATCCGCATTCGCGAGGTCGACAAGCGCAATTTCGACAAGGAAGCGGCGATCATCATGGGCCTGCTCAACGACGCCTGGGCGGACAATTGGGGCTATGTCCCGCTGACCGAGGCCGAGATCGCTTATGCCGGCAAGAAATTGAAGCCAATCATCTATGAGGATCTGGTGCGGATTGCCGAAGTCGACGGCGAGCCCGCCGCCTTCATGATCACCATCCCCGACGTCAACGAGATGATCGCCGATCTGAATGGCGAATTGTTCCCGTTCGGCTGGGCCAAATTGCTGTGGCGATTGCACAAGCCGCGCACCCGGCGAGTTCGAGTCCCGCTGATGGGCGTCGCCCGCAAGTTCCACGGCACCCGCCTCGCCGGCCAGCTGGCCTTCATGCTGATCGAATTCACCCGCCGCGCCTGCGTCGAGAAATATGGCGTCCACTTTGGCGAGTTCGGCTGGGTGCTGGAGGATAATCAGGGGATGATGTCGATCGCCAATTTACCCGGCGCCAAGATCAACCACACCTACCGGATCTACGACAAGACGCTTTAGGCCAGGTGGATGCACACCGGCGCGTGGTCGGAGGCTTTGTCCTCGCCCCGCGCCCATTTGTGAACCTCGGCCTCGCGCAGCCGGTCGGCGGCCTGCGGCGAGCATAACAGATGGTCGATCCTGAACCCCGCGTCGCGCGCCCAGGCCCCCGCCTGATAATCCCAGAAAGTGAACAGCTTGGGCTCATCGGGGTGGAGCGCGCGAAGTGCGTCGGTCCAGCCCTGGTTGACGACCCGCCGATACGCCGCCTGGCTTTCGGGCTGGAACAAGGCGTCGCTGGCCATCGCCCGGCGGCTGAACGTGTCGCGGTCCTCGGGGATCACATTATAGTCGCCGGCCAGCACCGTCGGTCGCTCGGCGGAGAGCAGCCCCGCGGCATGATCGGCAAGCCGCTCCATCCACTTCAGCTTGTAGTCGAATTTCTCGGTGCCGATCGGGTTGCCGTTGGGCAGATACAGCGACGCGACCACCAGCCCGTCAATTTCGGCCTCGATATAGCGGCTGTGGCTGTCGTCCGGATCGCCGGGAAGGCCGATTTGGCGAAGCTTGGGTTGTGCGCCCCGGGCAAGGATCGCGACGCCGTTGAAGCCCTTCTGCCCGTGCCACACCGCCTGATAGCCGGCCGCCTCGATATCGCCGATCGGAAGCGCTTCGTCGGCGCATTTCAATTCCTGCAGGCAGACGATGTCGGGGGTCTCGCGCGCCAGATACTCGACCAGCCGCGGCAGCCGAGCGCGGATTCCGTTGAGGTTGTACGTAACCAGCTTTACCATCAGACCGAGAAGCTTGACCCGCAGCCACAGCCCGAGGCCGCATTGGGATTGGTCACCTTGAACGCCGATCCGCCGAGATCCTCGACATAATCGACCGCCGACCCGCGCAGCAGATCGAGACTGACCGGATCGACGACCAATGTCACCCCGTCGGTCGCACTGCGGGCATCATCCGCGGCGACATCGCCAAGCGCGAATTTGTAGGAGAAACCGGCGCATCCGCCACCGTCCACCGAGAGGCGAAGCACCGCCGGTACGCCCTGGCGCTCGGCGATTGCGGCCACTCGGCGAGCCGCGGCGCTGGTCAGTTGAATGGGGTCGGTCACGGATAAGAGATAAGGGCGCCAAGGCCTCTCGGCAAGCTTAGCGGCGGGTCGACTGCGGTCCGCCCAATGCGACATTCCCGCCGTCCATCGCGATCCCGGTGCCGCCCTTCTGCATCGCGAGGAGATAATCGGTCGATTTCATGAACGGGATCGGATTGACCGCCTTGCCCTCGATCCGCACTTCGTAGTGAAGGTGACTTCCGGTCGAACGGCCGGTCGAACCCATGCGAGCAATCAACTGGCCGCGGTTGATGTGCTGCCCGGCAGTGACCAGGATCGCCGAGAGATGGCCGTAGCGGGTTTCGACGCCGCGCCCGTGGTCGAGCTTGATGAGGTTGCCGTAGCCGCCCGCATTCCAGCCAGCGGCGCTGACGGTGCCATCGGCAGTGGCGTAGATCGGGGTGCCCGTCGGGCCGGCTAGATCGATCCCCATGTGACGCGCGATGGTGCCGTTGAACGGATCGGCGCGGGTTCCGTAACCCGAGGTAAAGGCGGCGATCCGGACCGGCTTCTCGGACGGAACGGCGATCGCCCCGACCTGGAGATTATCGAGCTTCTTCCAGCTCGAGAACAATTGCTTGAAGGTCAGATCGCTGTTCGCGCCGACCGGCTCGAGCGGGCCGCCCTGGCCGAGCGATTGCGCGGCGGGGGTGGTCGCGATCTGGCGCAGGATCGCCGGGTCGACATCGTCTCCGGCGAGCATCGAGGCGAGCAGTTGCTGGCGCTCCTCGATGATCGCAATCTTCCGTTCGGTCAGCAAAGCGAGGCGCGAAATATCGTTGCGGGCGGCGGCGGCAACCGGCGCCGCGGCGGGGGTAAACACCCGAACCAGCGAATAAGAGGAAAGAGCGATCAGCAGGCCGAGCGCCAACGCCAGCAAGATCTGGACATCGCTCGAAACGCGGAGCCGGCGAAGCTGGCGGCCATCATGCACGAACAGGTCGCGGTCGCGGAATAATGCTCCGGATGCTGCCAATACATTCGCCATTCTTGCTTCGCTCCCAAAACTCGACCAATCACCGCGCTGGCTAAATGCCGCGCAGTGGGGTGAAATCTTTACAAACGGAGCTCCCCAGCCCCTCACTCCTGACAAGCGTTTGCCCACGCTCGACTGGCAATGACAGTTGTCGCCGAATGGTTAAGCAATTCAACCTCTTGTTCCCCTGTTAAGGATGAACGGCGTGAGGTGCGGGACGAAACGAGCATTTCGGTTGCTCTGGATTAGTAAAATCGCGCGGTTTTAAGCTGATCCCCTTCGCCAATCGAAATATTCGCACACCGCTTGTCAGTCCGTCGCTTTGCTCTATTCCGGCAATGGGCCACGCCGTCCCAACGCGGCGCGCGCTCTCTGTAAGGAGAGACTGAATGTTGAAGCCGGAACTGCGCCCCGCGCGCGCCTATTTCTCGTCCGGACCCTGCGCCAAGCCGCCGGGCTGGAGCCCCACCAAGCTCGATACACAAGTGCTCGGCCGGTCGCACCGGAGCGCGCTCGGCAAGCAAAGGCTCGGCTATTGCATCGACCTGATGCGCGAATGCCTTGCGCTTCCCGACAGCCACCGCATCGGAATTGTCGCCGGGTCGGACACCGGCGCGTATGAAATGGCGATGTGGGCGATGCTCGGCCACCGCCCGGTCACCGCTTTCGCGTGGGAAAGCTTCGGCGAGGGCTGGGTGACCGACGCGGTCAAGCAGCTGAAGCTCGATCCGACCGTCGTCCGCGCCGATTATGGCGAGCTCCCCGACCTCGCCCGGATCGACTGGTCGAACGACGTCCTGTTCACCTGGAACGGCACCACCAGCGGGGTTTGCGTTCCCGATGGCGAATGGATCCCCGCCGAGCGCGAGGGCTTGAGCTTCGCCGACGCGACCAGCGCGGTGTTCGCCTACGATATCGCGTGGGACAAGGTCGATATAGCCACCTTCAGCTGGCAAAAAGCGCTCGGCGGCGAGGGCGCGCACGGCGTATTGATCCTCGGCCCGCGCGCAGTCGAACGGCTCGAAAGCTTCACCCCCGATCGACCGCTGCCCAAGCTGTTCCGAATGGTGAAAGGGGGCAAGCTGAATGAAGGCATCTTCACCGGCGAGACGATCAACACGCCGTCGATGCTGGCCGTCGAGGATGCGATTTTCGCGCTCGAATGGGCCAAGTCGATCGGCGGACTCGAGGGCATGATCGCGCGCACCCAAGCCAATGCCGCCGCGCTCGACGCGATCGTCGGGGGTCGCGACTGGCTCGGTTATCTCGCGCACGACCCCGCCAGCCGATCGATCACCAGCGTCTGCCTGACCGTTGCCGGGGCCGACGCGGATCGGATCAAGCAGATCGCCAAGCTGCTTGAGGCCGAGGACGTCGCCTATGACATCGCCGGCTATCGCGACGCTCCGCCGGGTCTGCGTATCTGGTGCGGGCCGACGGTCGATGCCGCCGATATAGAGGCGCTCGGTCCGTGGCTTGACTGGGCGTTTGTAGAGACTGCGCAATAGACAGCCATTCGTCCTGAGTTTGTCGAAGGACCGTTTTTCTTCCCTCCGTTTCAAACAGAGCAGCCCTTCGACAGGCTCAGGACGAACGGATATTTCTGGAGCTTAACCAATGCCCAAAGTCCTGATTTCCGACCAGATGGACCCCCGCGCCGCCGCCATCTTCCGCGAGCGCGGGATCGAAGTCGACGAGATCACCGGCAAGACGCCCGACGAACTGGCGGCGATGATTGGTAAATATGACGGCCTCGCGATCCGTTCCTCGACCAAGGTCACGGCAGCTTTGCTCGACGCAGCAACCAATTTGAAGGTCGTCGGTCGCGCCGGGATCGGGGTCGACAATGTCGACATCCCCGCCGCCACTCAGCGCGGCGTGGTGGTGATGAACACCCCGTTCGGCAATTCGATCACCACCGCCGAACACGCCATCGCGCTGATCTTCGCGCTCGCCCGCCAATTGCCCGAGGCCGACGCCTCGACACAAGCCGGCAAGTGGGAAAAAAACCGCTTCATGGGGATCGAGGTCACCGGCAAGACATTGGGCCTGATCGGGGCCGGCAATATCGGTTCGATCGTCGCCGCCCGGGCGCTTGGCCTCAAGATGAAGGTCGTTGCCTTCGATCCGTTCCTGACGACCGAGCGAGCGGTCGAAATGGGGGTCGAGAAAGTCGAACTGGACGAATTATTGAAACGCGCCGACTTCATCACCCTCCACACGCCGCTGACAGATCAAACCCGCAACATTTTGTCGGCTACAAACATTGCCAAGACGAAAAGAGGTGTACGGATCGTCAATTGCGCGCGTGGCGGGTTGATCGACGAGGCGGCGCTGAAGGAGGCGCTCGACAGCGGCCAGGTCGGCGGCGCGGCATTGGATGTGTTCGCTACCGAACCGGCCAAGGACTCGCCCTTGTTCGGCACCCCCAACTTCATCTCGACCCCGCACCTCGGTGCCTCGACCAGTGAGGCGCAGGTCAATGTCGCGATCCAGGTCGCCGAGCAGATGAGCGATTTCCTGCTGTTGGGAGGCGTGACCAACGCGATCAACATGCCCAGCCTGACCGCCGAGGAAGCGCCGCGCCTCAAACCCTATATGGCGCTCGCCGAGCGGCTTGGTAAACTGGTCGGCCAAGTGATCGGCAATGACGTCAAGGCGATCGCCATCGAGGTCGAGGGCGCCGCCGCTTCACTCAATCAGAAGCCGATCACCGGCGCCGTCTTGGCCGGCCTGATGGGGACCTATTCGCAGACCGTGAACATGGTCAACGCGCCGTTCCTGGCGCGCGAGCGCGGGCTCGACGTGCGCGAAATCCGCCACGATCGCGAAGGCGATTACCACACATTGGTCGCGGTCACCGCCACCACCTCGACCGGCGAGCGGCGGGTCGCGGGGACGTTGTTCGGCAATAGCGGGCCGCGGCTGGTCGAGATGTTCGGGGTCGAGGTCGAGGCCGAGCTCGAAGGCACGATGATCTATATCGTCAACACCGACGCCCCGGGTTTCATCGGCAAGCTCGGCACCACGCTCGGCGAGGCGGGGATCAACATCGCCACCTTCAACCTCGGCCGCCGCGAGGCCCAGGGCGAAGCGGTCGCGCTGATCGCGATCGACGGCGATGTCCCGCCCGACGTGGTGAAACAGCTGTGCGCGCTCGACGGGGTGCGCGAAGTCGTTCCGCTCAGATTCTGACGGAACTATCGCTCTGCCCAAGCGCTTCTTTTGCTCCCTCGACGATCAGCATTCTGCCAGGAATTTCAATGCCATCCCGTATCCTTGTGGCGAGCCTCGCCATCCTGACCTTGTCGATCTTCGCCACCCCTAACGTCGTCGCGCAGAGCGATTTTGCGGTTCCGGCGGCGCCGCGCAAAGCGGACTTTTTCGTGCCCGGGTTGGCACCTGTCCGCCAGTCGCCGCGGCACGACCTGACAATCGTCTATTTCTTCGACTATCAGTGCCCTGCCTGCCGCAAATATACGCCTCAGGTATCGAGCGTGTTCGACCAGGACCGGGGGCTTCGGATCATCTATCGCGATACGCCGATCTTCGGCCCGAACTCGACCGTTGCGGCCAGGCTAGCGATCGCATCGCAATTCCAGGGTCGCCATGAAAGCTTTCACCGCGCGCTGATGGCGGAACGTCCGCCGCTGATCGAACCGGCCCTGCGCCACGCCGCCGCCGCCGCCAAGATCGACTGGCCGCGACTGCTGCGCGATCTTGCGGCGCATCGCGCGGCGATTGATCGTCAAATCGAGCAGAATGAAAATCTGAGCGAGGTGGCGGGGATCTCCGGCACCCCGGCATTCATCATTGGCGAAACCCTGGCCAATGGCGCGTTGAGCCGTGCCGCGCTGCTCGCAGAAATCGCCGACGCGCGGCGAGCCCAGCAAAAGCGCGCCCGACGTTAACGGACTGTCGCGAGGAAGCGATCGACCTCCCCAGTCGCGAAATCGCCGTCTTCGCCGAGGCCCTTGTTGAGGCTGCCGTGGCTTTCCCCCGGCACCGCCACGACCCTGGCCGACGCGCCCGCCGGGCGGAGCGCGGCAGCGAGCGCTTCGGCTTGC
>JBBRTO010000053.1:0-14448 GCA_038244345.1 Sphingomonadales bacterium
CGAGTTAGTGCTTTCCTACACGCACCAAATAGGTTATAACCGTCCTTGCTCCCGCCCCTAACCCACCGGGAGAACCCCCATGCGTCAACCCCATTTCCCAACCACCCTCCCCGTCGGCCTCCTCCCCTCGACCGTCGGCGAGCCAGAGCTAATCCCCTTCACCCCCGTCCCGCGCAAGCGCCGCCGCCACGACGGCTGGACCGAGGCTCGGCAGCGGGTGTTCATTCAGTCGCTGGCGGCGTGCGGGTCGGTGTCGGCGGCGGCGCGGCATGTCGGCAAGACCGCGCGCTCGGCCTATCGCCTGCTCGACAGCGAGGGCGCGACCGACTTCGCGCGGGCGTGGGACGCGGCGATCGAGGAGGGGATCGAGCGCATTCGGTCGGACGCGCTCAACCGCGCGTTGCACGGCCAGCTGGTGCCGATCTACCGCCGCGGCAAGCTGCAACGGGTCGAGCTTCGCAAGTCGGACAAGCTCGCGCTCGGGCTGCTCGGCGGGCAATATCGCGCGGTGTCGACGGGCAACCGCTTGTGCGCCGAGGATCGCGCCTCGCACCGCGCCGACCAGCGCCAGTTCGACGCCGCCGCCCCGGGCCTGGCGCGTGAGCTGGTGATGAAGGAAATCGTCGAGCGGATCATCGCCACCGGGCAGCGCCGCCAGGTCGCGATCGATCTCGAATATGCCGCCATCGAAGCCGCAAATCGCGCCAATTGGGACAATCGCGGAGACGACAGTGGCTGATTGCCGGGGAAAATAGGACAAATGGTCATCCACCCTAAGGCTTTTGCGACCTTTGCGGCTTTAAGCGCCGCCTAGCCGCTCCGTCCGCCTGGCCGTTCCGACCGCTCGACCGCGGCGAGCAGCCATTCGCGGAAGCGCTTGATCTTGGGCACTTTGCTCCGCCCCGGCGCGGTCACCAGCCAGTATCGATAGCCCGCGGTCGCGGTCAGGTCGAACGGCTGCACCAGCCGCCCGTCGGCGATGTCGCCCTGCCAGAACGCCGGGGTGAGCAGCGCCACGCCCTGCCCGCCCATGGCGGCGTGGCCCTCGTCGGCCTGGCTGTCGAGCCGCAGCCCGGCGCCGCGCGGCGTGGCCGGCGGGGCGATCCCCGTCGCGGCGAACCAGTGGCCCCACCAATCATCCTGCGGACTGATCAGCGGCAGCGACGGGATGTCTGCCAGCTCCAGCGCGCGGCCAAGCGCCGCCTCGGTCCGCTTGAGGAATGACGGGGTGCACATCACGGTGAAGTCGACCGTCATCAATGCGGTGCAGTCGAGCCCGTCCCATGGTTTCGCCCCCGCGCGGATCGCGACGTCGGCTTCGCTGGCGAACAAATTGGTCAATTGGTTGCTGGTCGACAATCGCACCGCCAGCCCGGGGTGCTCGATCTGGAACCCGCCCAGCCGCCACGTCAGCCAGGTGTTGGCGAAGGTGAAGGTGGTGGAAATGGTCAGCAGGCTCTCGTCGTCGGTGCGCAGCGCGGTGAACGCCCCGTCGATCCGGTCGAACGCCTCGCTCAATGGCGCCAGCAGCCGCCGCCCCGCATCGGTCAGCCGCACCCGCCCCTTGCCGCGCTCGAACAATTTGACCCCGACCCGCTCCTCGAGGCTGCGTATCTGATAGCTGACCGCGGCCTGGGTCATCCCCAGTTCGTCCGCGGCGGTCGTGAAATGTTCGTGCCGCGCGGCGGCTTCGAACACCCGGATGGCGGACAAGGGCGGTAGTCGGCGCACCCCGGGATCATAAGCCAGCCTTATCGTCTTTGTCGATCCTTCGATTGGATTTTCGGGGGGTGGAGCGCCTAAATCCTCGGGCAACAGGAGGAAAGCATGACTTATCAGATTGATCGCAGCCAGTTCATCGAGAACGGCCCGTCGCTGCGCGCCGCCGACGCCATCGCCCGGGTCCGCAAGGCCGCGATTTACGCCGCACTCAACGACCGCCATCCCGAGCAGCCGCGCAAGGCCGCCGCCTGACCATTCCAACTGAAAGGAAGTCGTCATGATGGATGAACATTTCGACCGCAATTACCAGGCTGGCCGGCAGCAGCTCAACGCCGGGATCGAAGCCCTTGGCCGCCGCTTACTCGTGGGCACGGCAAACCTGTTCGACGCCATCCACCGAATTCAGTTCTCCGCGCCTTGGACGCATCCCCGCTCCCGCTAAGGCCCGGACACTGGGGCTCCGGCTTGCCCGCCGGGGCCCCTTATTTTTGATCCGCCCCGAAGCCGTATCGATCTGGTCCGGCGGCGTCGCCACATTGCCCGCCCGCCGCCCGCGCCACCTGGCCCGGCGCATTGCGGGCGCCCCGCCCCTCCCCTATAGGCCGCGCTTCACCATCGACCCCATTACAAGCGAGTCCCCATGTCCCGTCGCCGCCAGATCTACGAAGGCAAGGCCAAGATCCTCTACGAGGGTCCCGAGCCGGGCACGATCATCCAATATTTCAAGGATGACGCCACCGCCTTCAACGCGCAGAAGCGCGGCACGATCAACGGCAAGGGCGTGCTCAACAACCGCATCTCGGAGCATATCTTCGTCGCGCTGGCGACGATCGGGGTGCCGACCCACTTCATCCGCCGCCTCAACATGCGCGAGCAGCTCGTCCGCCAGGTCGAGATCGTGCCGATCGAGGTGGTCGTCCGCAACGTCGCGGCGGGCTCGCTGTCGAAGCGGCTGGGGATCGAGGAAGGCACCCAGCTGCCGCGCACGATCATCGAATATTATTACAAGGATGACAGCCTCAACGATCCGATGATCGCCGACGAGCATATCGCCTGTTTCGGCTGGGCCAGCCAGGAGGAGATGAACGACATCGCCGACATGGCGATCCGGGTGAACGACTTCATGTGCGGCATGTTCGCCGCGATCGGCATCCGGCTGGTCGACTTCAAGCTTGAATTCGGCCGCGTGTGGGACGGCGATTATGCGCGGATCATCCTCGCCGACGAGATCAGCCCTGACGGCTGCCGCTTGTGGGACATGAAGACCAGCGAGAAGCTCGACAAGGACCGCTTCCGTCAGGATCTGGGCGGCGAGGCCGAAGCCTATCAGGAAGTCGCCCGCCGCCTCGGCCTGCTGCCCGAGGAAGCCGACGCGAACCCGGTGCTCGATCTCGACAGCCACAGGAAAAAGCGCGGAAAGTAGGATCGCGTGGAGCTGCCCAGGGTCCGCGTGATCACCTTGAACGCCGCGCTCGGCCCGCTCGATTATCGCGTTCCCGACGGGATGGTCGTCGAGCCCGGAAGAGTGGTCATCGCACCGCTCGGCCCGCGCCAATTGCTTGGCGTCGCTTGGGAGGCCGAACGGCTGGCGACCGAGGAAGTCGGTGACAACCGCCTTCGCCCGCTCGCCGGCCTGGTCGATGTCCCGCCGATCCGCCCAGCGCTCCGCCGTCTCGCCGAATGGACCGCGGATTATTACCTGTCGCCGCTCGCTTCAGTGCTGCGGATGATCCTACCCTCTTCCTCTGCGCTCGCCGGGCCCAGGGTGATGATCGAATATCGCCCGACCGGCGCCGCGCCCGCCCGCCTCACACCGCAGCGCGAGATCGCGCTCGCCGCGATCGAAGGTCGCCAGGGCACGGTGCGCGAACTCGCGGTGCATGCCGGGGTCAGCGATGCGGTGATGCGCGGCCTGGTGGGGGCGGGCGCGCTCGAGCGGGTCGAGGTCGCGGGCGACCAGCCGTTCCCCGCGCCCGACCCCGACTTCGACCCGCCCAGGCTCAGCGACGAACAGACCGCCGCCGCGGCCTCCCTCACCGCCGCAATCGGCCAGGGCTTCGATCCCGTCCTGCTCGACGGGGTCACCGGGTCGGGCAAGACCGAAGTCTATTTCGAAGCCATCGCCGAAGCCCTTCGCCAGGATCGCCAGATCCTCGTCCTGCTCCCCGAGATCGCGCTGACCGAGCCGTTCCTGACCCGCTTCACCGCGCGCTTCGGTTGCGAGCCGGTGGCGTGGCACAGCGACCTTCGCTCATCGCAGCGCCGCCGCGCCTGGCGCGCCATCGCCAGCGGCGAGGCCAGGGTGGTGGTCGGCGCCCGCTCGGCGCTGTTCCTGCCTTATGCGACCCTCGGGCTGATCGTCGTCGATGAAGCGCACGAGCCGAGCTTCAAACAGGAAGAAGGCGTCCAGTATCACGCCCGCGACGTCGCGGTGATGCGCGGCCATTTCGAGGACATTCCCGTGATCCTCGCCTCGGCCACCCCGGCGATCGAGACCCGCCACATGGTCGAGATCGGCCGCTACCGCGAACTCCTCCTGACCGAGCGCCACGCTGGCGCCGCGCTCCCCGCAATCCGCGCGATCGACCTGACCCAGGATCCGCCGCCGCGCGGGCGCTGGCTCGCCCCCTCTCTCGTCACCGAGCTCGAAACCAACCTCGCGAACAAGGAGCAGTCCTTGCTGTTCCTCAACCGCCGCGGTTTCGCCCCGCTCACTTTGTGCCGCACCTGCGGGCATCGTTTCCAATGCCCCAATTGCACCGCGTGGATGGTTGAGCATCGGCTGATGCATCGCCTCGCCTGCCACCATTGCGGCCATGTCATGCCCCCGCCGCGTCTGTGCCCCGAATGCGGTGATGAGGATTCCTTGGTCGCGTGCGGCCCCGGGGTCGAGCGAATCGCCGACGAGGTCGCCGCGTTGTTCCCCGACGCCCGCACCGCGATCGTGACCAGCGACACCATCTGGTCCCCCGCTCGCGCCGCCGAGTTCGTCCGGGCGATGGACGCCCGGGAGATCGACATCGTCGTCGGCACCCAGCTCGTCACCAAAGGTTACCACTTCCCCAACCTCACTTTGGTCGGCGTCGTCGATGCCGATCTCGGCCTGCAGGGCGGCGACCTCCGTGCCGCCGAGCGCAGTTTCCAGCAAATCCAGCAGGTCGCCGGCCGCGCCGGTCGCGGCGACAAGCCGGGGCGGGTGCTGGTCCAGACTCACGACCCCGACGCCCCGATCATCGCCGCCTTGATCGCCGGCGACGGCCCCGGCTTCTACGCCGCCGAGACCGCAGCCCGGCGCGAAGCGGCGATGCCTCCATTTGGCCGACTCGCCGCAATCATCATTTCATCCGAGGACAAGGAAGAGGCCGAGGCCGTCGCCCGTCGCATCGGCCGCGCCGCGCCCGAAGTCGACGGCATGGCGGTGTTCGGCCCTGCCCCCGCGCCGCTCGCCATGCTGCGTGGCCGCCATCGCCAGCGGCTATTGGTTCACGCAGCACGCAAGCTTGACGTTCAGGACGTCATCCGCGACTGGCTAGGCGGTCTCGACTGGGGGGCGAAGGTCCGCGTCGCGGTCGACGTCGACCCCTACAGTTTCCTCTGACCGGGCGAGCCGCCGCCTGACCCACCAGGGCCGCATCACATAGCCAAGTCGCGCCGCCCGAACGACCATCCATACCCCGAACGCGGTAGCGATCACCAAGGCAATCACCGACGCCTCGAGCCCGAACTGCCCGCCGGACAAAATCTCCGGCCCCGACATCTTGGCCTGGACCAGCCCGTTCTGGTCGAGCCCCGACACCGGCACGTCGTAAACTTCGCCCTGGGTGAAGTTCCACGCCGCGTGGAGGCCGATCGGCGCCCACAGGCTGCGGGTCAGCATGTAGGCCCCGCCGAGCATGATTCCCGCCTCGACCGCGATTGCGAACGAGGAAAATATCGTCGCATTGGGGTTGAAGATATGCGCCACGCCGAACAACGCCGAGGTCAGCGCCAGCGCGAACCACGTCCCGCCGAAATCCTCCAGGTGGCGAAACAGGATTCCGCGGAACAACGTCTCCTCCATCACCGCGGGGACGATCCCGATCGTCACCAGAGCGAACAGGATGCTGTTCGCGCTTCCCCAGCCAACGATGTGATAGACCCCGGCCAGCGCCGCCACCGCAGTCACCGCCGAGAAGATCAACGTCCCGCCGATCAGCCCAAGCCCGAGGTCGCGCGCCACATTTTCCGACCGCATGTCATCGCGCGGGTTTTCGCCGAGCCTGCGGATCGCCAGCTTGTAGACCACGATCACCAGCGCAACAACGACCAGGCCAGCGGTCATCTGACGAGTCGCCGCGGGAATTCCCATCTTGGGCATATGTTTGAATACCAGCGAGCCGAGAAAGATCGTCCCGACCATCAGCCCCACCGCGATGCACATCGCGACCAACGGAAAATCGACGACCCGCCGCCACAACGGCTTTGCTGTCACCGCGAATGCTTGCGTGGTCATCGTCTTTCCCCCTCGAAAAGCGACCGTCGCAAAGCGCAACGCGCGTGGCAAGCCCGGGGTTTCCGGAGTGAACGCGCCGACGTCTTGCCACATCTCACGGCAGGAAGCCTGTCCACGAAACGCGACTGGCGACGTCGGCCGATAAAATCGAGCGATTTTCGAACCTTGCGAATCGCTTGCGGTAATTTTCGACTTGTTTAATGGATTTGGCTTGGGGTTTTTCCGGGGAGGAATGAAGTGCGTTCTGGACATTATTTGACCGCGACCGCGGTCGCGTTGGCGCTGTCGAGTCCCGCCGCCGCCACCTGGCAGCAGGCGACGTCGAAGCATTTCATCATCTATGGCGATATGCCCGCGGCTGACATGAAGGCGTATGCGACCAAGCTCGAAACGTTCGACGCTGCGGCGCGCCTGATACGCGCCATGCCCGATCCCAGCCTCGGCGACGGCAACCGCTTGCAAGTGTTCCTGGTCAGCGATTTGAACGCCATCGGCCGCCTCGTCGGCTCCAACGATTATGGTATTGCCGGCTATTTCATGGGTCCGGTGACCGGCCCTGTTGCCGTCATTCCGGAGAAGGTCCGGCAAAAAGAGGTCGGTTATGCCAAGATGACCGGCGATAATGTGTTCTTCCACGAATATACCCATTCGCTCCAGCTGCAGAATACCAACAAGCCGCTCCCGCAGTGGCTCAGCGAGGGCTTTGCCGAATTCATGGGCAGCCCGATGTTCAATGCCGACGGATCGATCGGGATCGGCGCGCCGCCGACCTATCGCGCTGCGGCATTGTTCAAGGGTCGCCAAGTGCCGATCGGCAATCTGATGAGCAGCAAGGTCGATGCCGATTACGACATGATGGCCTTTTACACTCAGGGCTGGCTGATGACCCATTATTTGTCGCTTGAGCCAAGCCGCAAGGGCCAGATCGACCGCTATGTCGCCGCAATCAACAAAGGCACGCCGCCGCTCGACGCCGCGCGTTCGGCGTTCGGCGATCTTGGCGAGCTCGAAAAGACCTTGCTCACATACAAGCGGCAGAAGAACCTTCCCTATCTCAAGATCGCCCCATCCAAGCTGACGATCCAGCCGGTCACGGTGACCGAGATGAGCCCGGGCGCGCAGGAAGTGATGCAGAGCCGGATCCGTCTCAAAGCGGCCTTTGCCGATCCCGATTCGCAATTGCTCAATCGCATTCGCGCGGTGGCGAAAAACTATCCGGCCGATCCGATTGTGCTTCGGACACTCGCCGAAGCCGAGCTTCGACTGAAGAATTATTCCGAGGCCGTTGCCGCTGCCGATCGCGCCATCGCGGTCGATCCGCATTCGGTCGAGCCGCTCGTCACTAAGGGCGAGGCCTTGCTCGAAATGGCCAAGAAGAACCGCGATGCCGGTACCTTCAAGCAAGCGCGTCAGCAATTCCTCGCCGGCAACCGCCTCGACAAGGAAGATCCGCAGCCGCTCTATCTCTACTACCGGACCTATATCGACGAAGGTGTTCCGGTAACCGATCCGGCTCGCAACGCGGTTCATTACGCCGCAACGCTCGCCCCTCAGGACGTCGAGGTCCAGGTTCGCTCGTCGATCCAGTACATCCGCGACAACAAGCTTGCTGAGGCCAAGGACCAGATCGCCTCGCTCGCGTTCAGCCCGCATAAGAATAAGGGGCAGAAGCTCGCCAAGGACGTCTACGACCTGTTGGCGGCCAATAAGCGCAATGAAGCGGTTGCGCTGGCCGAAAAGGAATTGCTCGAATTCATCGAGGACAAGAAGAACAAAGGCTGATCGCCTAAAGATCCAACGCCGGCTGGCCGATGGTGACCCCCTCGGCCGCCAGCAATTTGACCTTGTTGGCAAGACCACCGCCATAACCGCCGAGCGATCCGTCGGAGCGGATCACGCGGTGGCACGGAACCAGCACCGATACCGGGTTCGAGCCGTTGGCCGTCCCCACCGCTCGGACCGCTCCCGGCTGGCCGACCGCCGCCGCGATGTCGGCATAGCTGCGCGTTTGCCCAAGCGGGATCTTGCGCAATTCCTGCCACACTTTCTCCTGAAAGGCGGTGCCGCGAACGTCGATCGGAAGCTCGGGCGCGGACCTTGGCCGGTCGATCGCCAGCAGCGCGCCAGCAACCCAGTCGGCGATCGTCCCGTCATCCTCGACGATCTCGGCGTTGGGAAAGCGCCGGTGAAGCGCCGCCACGTCCTCGTTGAAGGTCAGCCGGCAGATCCCCTTGGGCGTCGCCGCGACCAGCAGCGGCCCCAGCTGGCTGTCGGTCACCACATAGCGGATCGTCTCGCCCCGCCCGCCATCGCGCCACGCCGATGGGGTCATCCCCATCCTCTCCTTCGCGTCGGCATAGAATCGGCTCGGGCCCGCATAGCCTGCATCGTAGATAGCCTCGGTCACCGATTTGTCCTCCATCAGATGCTCCTCTGCCCGCCGTGCCCGTAGCGCCCGCGCATAAGCCGCGGGCGATACCCCCATGTCGCGGGTGAATAATCGCTGGAAGTGATGCGGCGCATAGCCAACCGCCGCAGCAACCACCTCGAGCCGCGGTACTTCCTCGGCCGCCTCGATGATCGTCACCGCCTTGGCCACCGCCGCGCGGTCGCGTCCGACCTCGTCGGGCCGGCAGCGCAGGCAGGCGCGATAGCCCGCGCTGCGCGCCGCATCCGCGTCGAGGAAAAACTCGACATTCTCGCGCTTGGGCCGCCGCGCCGGACAACTCGGCTTGCAATAGATGGCGGTGGTCTTGACCGCCCCGATCACCCGCCCGTCCCAGCCCCGGTCGCGCCGCTCGAAAGCGGCCCAGGCGGCCTGTTGGTCAATTGTTCGCATCAACATGGACATACCATAGCCATGCCCCCTAGCCAGCGCTTCCCATGGCTTGCGATCAAAGCGAGGCAGCAAGTCTAGCTCCGCTCGATCCGCGCGGCGAAGCAGCCTCGCGTGGCGTTGTGGGCGTCGATGTGATCAACCTCGGGATCGGCCAGCAGCGCGCGGATTGCCGCGTCCGTCTCGCCCGGCTTGGCCAGCACGGCCTCGCTCATCATTCCCGCCCCATCGAACGCCCGCAATGACAGGATCCGCCGATCGAGCGCCGGCGGTACCATATCAACGAACGAAGCCGCCTTCCGCGCCCCTTCCCCGACAAAGATCGCATGGCTGGCGCGATACGGATTATCGCCTTCGTGCGAGACATGATTGACCAGCAGCACGGTCTCGCCCGGCGCGGCATCGTCCAGCGTGATCCGGCACGGAAAGCCGGGCGTCTCTGTCACCGTCATCCGCACGGCATGGTGGCTGGCGAGCGTCGCCTCATCGGCACCGACGAGAAACGAGAAAGCGGCGGGGTCGAGCCCCTTGATCGCATAGGTCATTCGCGCTTGCTAGCGCTCCTCGGCCACCCGTGCTTCCCGCGACTTGCGCCCAAACCAGCACCATTGCAGTCGCTGCCGAAGCCGCTAGCGTTCCAGCAGTGGAACAAGCGCTTATCTTTGCCTCGATCATCGTTGGAGTCGCGGTCAGCGATCAGATTTTGAGCCTCAATCGCTTGCTCCGCGCCGACGCACCCGTGCGTTGGCATTGGGCGCTTCCGCTCACTGCGCTGCTCATCCTTCTGGCGAACGTCCAAATCTGGTGGTCGCTCGCGGGGGACCGTGCACAAAAGGTCAGCATTGGCGAATTCCTCCCGTCCCTCGTCCAATTGATCATGGTTGCGTTGCTGTCCGCCGCCAGCCTGCCCGACAAGGTTCCGACCGAGGGCATCGATCTCAAGCAATATTACGATCGTCATGCGCGTTATATCTGGATCCTGTTTACCCTAACCGTGATTTGGGCCGTTTTGGTCGCGCTGGTCGCCGCGCTGAACCACGATCAGTCGTTGATCGACCTGCTTTGGAACAGCACGACCGACCTGATCGTGATCCTTGTGATGATTGCGCTAGCCTTTGTCCGCCGCTGGTGGTGGGTGGCGCTCGGCCTCGGCTTTCTGTTCCTCGGCCCGATTAACTGGTTGTCGCGAACCTTGAACTGAGCCCCATCCCCGCCTTGCATCGAATCGCACCGCTTGCTAGTGGCGCGCCAACCCATGGGGGGCGCGCGATTTTGTCGCCGCGCCCCGTTCAATGCATGGGACAAAAAATCTCTGTCTGGAGCTTATAGCGCGTGGAGAATTCCGGCGGCATTCAGGCCAGCTTAGCGGGGCGTTATGCAACCGCTTTGTTCGGCCTCGCCCGTGACGAACAACAGATTGATGCGGTCGGCCGGAGTCTCGATTCGGTCGAGGCGGCAATGGCCGACTCGGCCGACTTTCGAGCGCTCGTCACCAGCCCGTTGATCGACCGCGCCGACGCCGGCAAGACGATCCGCGCGCTCGTCCCGGTACTCGGGCTCGATTCGATCACCGGCCGCTTCCTTGGCGTGCTCGCCGACAATGGCCGGTTCAGCGAACTGAAGTCGGCGATCCGCATCTTCCGCGAGCTGGCGTCGGACGCTCGCGGCGAGTCCAAGGCCGAAGTCACGTCGGCCCATCCGCTCGGCGATGATCAGATTGCGGCGCTCAAGACCAAATTGAAGGCCCGGGTCGGTCGCGACGTGACGATTGACGCGCGGGTCGACCCAACCCTCCTCGGCGGGATCGTCGTCCGGCTCGGAAGCCAGATGATCGACGCCTCGATCGCAACCAAATTGAACACTCTAGCCCAGGCGATGCGGGGCTAGACCCGCCGCCAACTAATAAAGTCTATGAAAGGCTGAACATGGATATCCGCGCCGCTGAAATTTCCCGCGTCATCCGCGACCAGATCGCGAACTTCGACGCCGACGCGCAGGTCTCGGAAGTCGGCAGCGTGCTGTCGGTCGGCGATGGCATCGCCCGGATCCACGGCCTCGACAGCGTCCAGGCCGGCGAAATGGTCGAGTTCGACGACGGCACCAAGGGCATGGCCCTGAACCTGGAAGCCGATAACGTCGGCGTCGTCATCTTCGGTTCGGACGTTGGCATCAAGGAAGGCTCGACCGCTAAGCGTACCGGCACCATCGTCGATGTCCCCATCGGCAAGGGCCTGCTCGGTCGCGTGGTCGACGCGCTCGGCAACCCGATCGATGGCAAGGGCCCGATCATCAGCGACCAGCGCAGCCGCGTCGAGGTCAAGGCGCCAGGTATCATCCCGCGCAAGTCGGTGCATGAGCCGGTCCAGACCGGCCTCAAGGCCCTCGACGCGCTCGTCCCCGTCGGCCGCGGCCAGCGCGAATTGATCATTGGCGACCGCCAGACCGGCAAGACCGCCGTCGCGCTCGACACTTTCATCAACCAGAAGGCCGCCAACGCCGGGGACGACGAGAGCCAGAAACTCTACTGCATCTACGTCGCGATCGGCCAGAAGCGCTCGACCGTCGCCCAGATCGTCCGCGCGCTCGAAGAAAATGGCGCGATGGAATATACCATCGTCGTCGCCGCGACCGCGTCGGAGCCCGCCCCGCTGCAGTATCTCGCGCCCTACACCGGCTGCGCGATGGGCGAATATTTCCGCGATAACGGCATGCACGCAGTCATCGTTTACGACGATCTGTCGAAGCAGGCCGTCGCTTATCGCCAGATGTCCTTGCTGCTCCGCCGCCCGCCGGGCCGCGAAGCTTACCCGGGCGACGTGTTCTATCTCCACAGCCGCCTGCTCGAGCGCGCCGCCAAGATGAACGACGCCAATGGCGGCGGCTCGCTCACCGCGCTGCCGATCATCGAGACCCAGGCGGGCGACGTCTCGGCCTACATCCCGACCAACGTCATCTCGATCACCGACGGCCAGATCTTCCTTGAGACCGATTTGTTCTACCAGGGCATCCGCCCGGCGATTAACGTCGGCCTCTCGGTCAGCCGGGTCGGCTCGGCGGCGCAGACCAAGGCAATGAAAAAGGTCTCGGGCTCGATCAAGCTCGAGCTCGCGCAATATCGCGAAATGGCCGCTTTCGCCCAGTTCGGCTCGGATCTCGACGCCTCGACCCAGAAGCTCCTGGCGCGCGGCGCGCGCCTCACCGAGTTGCTCAAGCAGGCGCAATATGCGCCGATGCCGGTCGAAGACCAGGTCGCCTCGATCTTCGCCGGCACGCAGGGCTTCATCGATACCATCGAGACCAAGGACGTCACTCGCTACGAGCAGGCCATGCTGAGCTTCCTCCGCTCGGAACATAAGGATGTCTTGAAGACGATCCGCGACACCAAGGCGCTCGACGACGATACCGCGGCCAAGCTCAAGGACGCGCTCACCGCGTTCGGCAAGCAGTTCGCGTAAGGTCTGACACGACATGGCCAGCCTCAAGGCACTCAAGCTTCGCATCGGCTCGGTGAAATCGACGCAGAAGATTACCAAGGCGCTCAACATGGTGGCGGCCGCAAAGCTTCGCCGTGCCCAGTCGAACGCGGTCGCCGGCCGACCTTATTCGGAGCGGATGGCGGCGGTCGTCGCCAGCCTGGCGCGGAGCGTCACCCCGGGGCCGCAAAGCCCGAAATTGCTCGCCGGCACGGGCAAGGACGAGACTCACCTGATCGTCGTCGCTACCGGCGATCGCGGGCTGGCCGGCGCGTTCAACACCAACATCGGCCGCGCCGCGCGCAGGAAGTCAAACGAGCTCGAAGCGCAGGGCAAGAAGGTTTTGTTCTACTTCGTCGGCAGGAAGGGCCGTCCGCCTTTCCAGCGCACCCACAGCAACGCGATCATCGGCCAGCACGATACCAGCGCGATGAAGAATCCGATCTATTCGGAAGCGGTGGCGATCGCCGCCGACATCACCGACCGCTTCGAAAGCGGCCAGTTCGACGTTGCGCACCTCGCTTATTCGACGTTCAAGTCGGTGCTGTTCCAGGAACCGACGATCGACCAGATCATCCCGGTCGCGATCCCGGCTAGCGACCCTGCGCCCAAGGGTGGCCCGGCCTCGGCGGCGATCGAATATGAGCCCGACGAGGAGGAAATCCTCGCCGCCTTGTTGCCGAGGAATATCGCCATCCAGCTATATCGCGCGATGCTCGAGAATGCCGCCGGCTTCTATGGTTCGCAGATGACCGCGATGGACAATGCCACGCGTAACGCCGGCGACATGATCAGCAAATTGTCGATCAAGTATAATCGCCAGCGCCAGGCCGCGATCACCACCGAACTCGTCGAAATCATCTCGGGCGCCGAAGCGCTCTAACCTGTCCCAAGCTCAAGGAAATTGATCATGGCCACCGCCGCGCCCGCCCCCGCCTCGAATAAGGCACCCAAGGCCAAGAAGGCCGACACCACCCCGACCGCCACGCAGGGCAACCTTGTCGGCTCGGTCGCGCAGGTCATCGGCGCGGTCGTCGACGTTGCGTTCGAGGGCGAGCTCCCGCCGATCCTCGCCGCGCTCGAGACCGACAATAATGGCAACCGCCTGGTGCTCGAAGTCGCCCAGCACCTCGGCGAGAATATTGTCCGCACGATCGCGATGGACGCGACCGAGGGCTTGACTCGCGGCCAGCGAGTCACTGCCACTGGCGGCCAGATCCGCGTCCCGGTCGGTCCCAAGACGCTCGGCCGGATCATGAACGTCATCGGCGAGCCGATCGACGAGCGCGGCCCGATCGGAAGCGATCTTTCCATGCCGATCCACGCCGAGGCTCCGCCGTTCATCGACCAGTCGACCGAAGCCGCGATCCTCGTCACCGGGATCAAGGTCATCGATCTGCTTGCGCCCTATGCCAAGGGCGGCAAGATCGGCCTGTTCGGCGGCGCCGGGGTCGGCAAGACCGTGCTGATCCAGGAATTGATCAACAACATCGCCAAGGGCCACGGCGGCGTGTCGGTGTTCGCCGGCGTCGGCGAGCGCACCCGCGAGGGCAACGATCTGTATCACGAATTCCTCGACGCCGGGGTCATCGCCAAGGATTCCGACGGCAACCCGACCCCCGAAGGGTCGAAGGTCGCGCTCGTCTTCGGCCAGATGAACGAGCCGCCGGGAGCCCGCGCCCGCGTCGCGCTGTCGGGCCTGACCCAGGCCGAATATTTCCGCGACGTCGAAGGCCAGGACGTGTTGTTCTTCGTCGACAACATCTTCCGCTTCACCCAGGCCGGCTCGGAAGTGTCGGCGTTGCTCGGCCGAATTCCGTCGGCGGTGGGCTATCAGCCGACCCTATCGACCGACATGGGCCAGTTGCAGGAGCGGATTACCTCGACCCACAAGGGCTCGATCACCTCGGTCCAGGCGATTTACG
>JBBRTO010000054.1:0-13710 GCA_038244345.1 Sphingomonadales bacterium
CCGTCGTGCTCGGTGCCCTGCTGATGAGCGCAGGGCATCTGGCGATGTCGTTCGACGTCAGTTTCCTGATCGCGCTTGGACTGCTGATCCTTGGCTCGGGCTGTCTCAAGGGCAATATCTCGGCGCAGGTCGGGACGCTCTGTCGCCCTCGCTTTTGTGAAGGCCGCGAATGTCCTGATAGACGCGGATATAGCCGTCGTCGACGAAGTCCCCGTCCATCGGCGGCAGGATGTCGACGATCCGCTGGCTCTTGAGCCGCGACGTCGCCGCTTTGGCGTTATAGGGCGTTCGGGTCAGTAGCATCGGGCCGTTGGAAGTGCCCTTCTTCATCACGATCACGGTGTAGAGTTTCACCCCGTCGCGCATCGGGATCATCGCCTCTCGCCGAATGAAATCGGCGTCGGGCCGGACCGTATCGAAACTCGCCATCGTGTCGGGAGACATGGGCGTTACCGGCGCTGGCGCGGCGAGGCCGCTGGTCGAAAGCAGGAGGGCGAGAGCGAGCGGGGTGCGGGGGATGATCATGTGCGCCAGCCTAAGCCCACCGCTTACACTCAACAAGCCGATTGCCTACCGACGCCAACTTGCAGCCGACAACATTGATTCGACAAAGCTTTCCTCGGAACATAGAGTGAACGCATGGCCCAGCTCGACACCCGCGAAAAGCTTGCGATCCTCGCCGATGCGGCGAAATATGACGCGTCTTGTGCGTCGTCGGGAACGTCAAAGCGCGACAGTCGCGGCGGCAAGGGCATCGGATCGACCGAAGGCATGGGCATCTGCCATGCTTACGCGCCTGATGGCCGCTGCATCTCCTTGCTCAAGATCCTGCTCACCAACAGCTGCATTTTCGACTGCCATTATTGCATCAACCGAAAGAGCTCGAACGTCCGCCGCGCGCGCTTCACCGCGCAGGAAGTGGTCCAGCTGACCCTGGCCTTTTACAAGCGCAATTATATTGAGGGACTGTTCCTCTCCTCGGGCATCATCCGCTCCTCCAACTACACAATGGAGCAGATGGTCGAGGTGGCACGGAGCCTTCGTGAGGATCACGACTTTCGCGGTTACATTCATTTGAAGACCATCCCCGACGCCGATCCCGAACTGGTCCGCCAGGCCGGGCTCCACGCCGACCGCGTGTCGATCAACGTCGAGCTTCCCACCGCGCTGGGGCTCGAGCGGCTCGCGCCCGAGAAAGACGGGATGCGGATCGAAGCTGCAATGCGCGACATGAAATCGTCGATCGTCGATGCCCGAGACGCGACCAAAAAGTATAAGAGTGCGCCCAGATTTGCTCCCGCCGGCCAGTCGACCCAGATGATCGTCGGCGCAGATGCGGCGAGCGACGGCGAGATCGTTATCCGCGCCAGCCAATTGTACGACCGCTTCGCGCTTCGCCGGGTTTATTATAGCGCCTTCTCGCCGATCCCGTCGCCGTCCGCCGTGCTGCCGCTTAAACGCCCGCCGCTGATGCGCGAGCACCGCCTCTACCAATCCGATTGGCTGATGCGCTTCTACGGGTTCAAACCGGCCGAAGTGGTCAGCGCGGCGGGCGACGACGGGATGTTGCCGCTCGACATCGACCCCAAGCTCGCCTGGGCGCTCAAATTCCGCGAAAGCTTTCCGGTCGACGTCAACCGTGCGCCGCGCGAGCAATTGCTTCGAGTCCCCGGGCTCGGCACCAAGGCGGTCGGACGAATCCTCAAATCGCGCCGCTGGCGGTCGATCACGCTGGCCGATGTTGCGCGGTTGACGGTGTCGGTGACCAAAGTCCGCCCGTTCATCGTCACCGCCGACTGGCGCCCGACCTTGCTCACCGATCGCGCCGATCTGCGCGCTTTGGTCGCTCCACGTGCCGAGCAGTTGAACCTGTTTGCCGCCTAACGGGTTAAGGCATCATGCTCGCCGAAGGCCCGATGATCGACGCGCACCGCGTGCGCCTTGCCGCCGAGGATGATTTCGACGGCTGGCGCGGCGCCGCGCGCGGGCTGGCCGAAGCGGGCATCCCGGCCGAGGTGATCGTTTGGCAAGTCGACGGCGGAGAAGCGGATCTGTTCGCCGGCCCCGGCACCAGCCCGCCGCCGCCCGGCCCGAGCTTCGCGGTTCCGCGCAGCTTCATCGACCTCGCCAAAGCGGCGATTTGCAACCGCGATCCCGAGCGCTTTGCCCTGCTCTACCGGCTGCTGCTCAAGCTTCGCACCAACCGCCATGCAATGGAGGATCGCGCCGATCCGTTGCTCGACCGGCTCGAGCGGATGGCCAAGGACGTCCGCCGCGACGCGCACAAGATGCATGCCTTCGTCCGCTTCCGCGAAGTCGAGGATGCGGGCGGGCCGCGGTTCGTCGCCTGGTTCGAGCCCGATCATCACATCGTCCGCCGCGAAGCCGGTTTCTTCATGCGCCGCTTCGCCAACATGCGCTGGTCGATCCTCACTCCGGAACTGACGATCCACTGGGACGGCAAGGCGCTCACCGAAGGCCCCGGCGCAACTCGCCGCGACGCGCCTGATGGCGATCCGGTCGAGGAGACGTGGAAGACCTATTACGCCAGCATCTTCAATCCGGCGCGGGTCAAGGTGAAGGCGATGACCAAGGAAATGCCGAAAAAATATTGGAAGAACATGCCCGAGACCGCGCTGATCGGCGGGCTGCTGGCTGGCGCGCAAGCACGCGAAGCGGCGATGATCGAATCTTCGCGGAGCCAAGCGCCGACGCCGCGATCCAATGTTCAGGCGTCATGGGACTCGCTCCGCGCCGAAGCCGCCGCCTGCACCCGCTGCGAGCTTTATCGATGCGCGACCCGGACCGTGTTCGGCGAAGGCCCGCTCGATGCACGGGTCATCTTCGTCGGCGAACAGCCGGGCGACCAGGAGGATCTTGCGGGACGCCCGTTTGTCGGCCCCGCAGGCGCAATATTCGACGCAGCGCTCGAGGAGGCCGGGATAGAGCGCTCGACCACCTACGTCACCAACGCCGTCAAGCATTTCAAATTCGTCCTTCGCGGCAAGAAACGCATCCACGCGCGCCCCGATGTCAGCGAGATCGACGCCTGTCGCTGGTGGCAGGAGCAGGAGCGCGGACTGATCCGCCCGGCGTTGACCGTCGCGCTCGGCGCCACCGCCGCGCGATCGCTGACCGGCAAGACGGTGACGATTTCCAAGGTCCGCGACGCGCCGCTGACGCTCGGCGATGGAAGCGAGTGCTGGGTCACGGTCCACCCCAGCTTCCTGCTCCGCCTGTCCGAAGCGGACGCCCGACGAACCGAACGCGCGCGGTTCATTGATGATTTGAAGCGCATCCGGAAACGCGCCGCCGCACTCGCCGCCTAGAGCTTGAAGCGAATACCGGCTTTCAGCGAGCGCGGGCTTCCTGGGGTGAGGTTATTGTCGGTCTGGGTCAGCCCGATGTAATTCTCGTTAAACAGATTCTCTAAATTGAGCTGGAGTTCCAGCCCCGGCGTCAATCCGAAGAACGCCGCTGCATCGGCCCTGGTGAAGCCCGGCACGGTTACCGCATTGCTGATCGAGGCATAGAATTTCGACTGGTGATACAGGCCGAAGCCGAGGCCGATGCGATCGGTGAAATCGTAGCGACCCCACAAGGCTGCGGTGAAATGCGGCACGCTCGCTACCTCGCGCCCGGCCGGCGCCGACGCCGTGGTGCGGGTGATCTCGGCCCGCTGGAGCGCAACCGCGGCGCTCATCGACAATCGCTCGGAAAGCTTGCCTTGCGCGCTGGCCTCGATCCCCTTCGATCGCTGCTCGCCGGTCAGAACGACATCGCCCGTCACCGGATCGTTTGCACGGGTGTTAGTCCGGTTCAATATGTAAGCAGCAAGCGTGACGTCGAACCCGCGCATCGGACTCCATTTGGCGCCGATCTCACGATTGACGAACTTTTCGGGCTTGAGCCCCGCGGTGCTCGGGGTCAGCGACGAAAATTGGTCGCCCGATTGCGGCAGGAAGCTAGTCGACCAACTAGCGTAAAGCGACAGCCGTTCGTCGGGTTTGAGAACCAGTCCCAGTCGCGGGCTCCACAGCGCATCCTGGCGAGTCAGGCGAAGCGGCGACAGTTGGTCGGCATAGTCGAGCTTGAACCAGTCGCGGCGAAGCCCTGCGACAAATTCGACATGACGGCCGATCTCGATTTGGTCCTGGACATACAGGCCAACGGCGGTGGCCAATGTATCGGCGGCGGTGGCGCGGCGAACGGCGCTGTCGCGGAAGGTAATCGTCGGCAATCGGTCGGCTGATCCGACCGGCACAAACAGGCGCGTAATCTTCCCCGCGCTGTCGAAGAAGCCTTGCTGGCGGTCGGCAAAACTATCCTGGCGGCCATAGTCCGCGCCGACTAGCAAGGTGTGCTGGAGCGGCCCGGTGCTGATCTTCGCGACAAAATCATTCTGGAGGTAGAAGGCGGCCCGCTCCGATCGCGATTGATAGGCTTCCATGCCGACCGTGTCGCTCGCCGTGACCGCGGTGGCGGCAAGCGAGTTCCGGTAGAATTTGTCGTAATGGCCATAACGGGCGCGGGTCGTTAGCTGCAGGACGTTGCCAAAGCGATGCTCGACCTTGGCATCGAGGACATGGGCATCGAAGCGCAACCGGTTAACCTCGGGATCGCCAAAGAAGTCCCTGCGCGCTCCATCGAGCGGTCGGCCGTTGAGCGACGGGATTCCGCGGTCAACCACCCGGCGATCGCGCGAATATTCATAGGTGAGGTCGATCCGGCTTGCTTCGGAGGGGGTCCAGGCGAGGGTCGGATTGATGCCGATCCGACGGCCACCGACATGGTCGCGGAACGAGTCGAACGTTTCGTAAGCGGCGTTCAGCCGACCAGCGAGCGGCGGAGCGAAGGCGACGTTGAGGTCGACGGCCGCGCTGCCGGCAGCAAAAGCATCGATGATCGCCGAACCGGCGGCGAAGGTGTCGCTGGTTGCCGTCTTGCGCACCCGGTTGACGATCCCGCCGCCGCCGCCGCGGCCAAAGATCATCGCGTTAGGGCCCTTGAGCACTTCGACCCGATCGAGATTGTAGAGCCCGCGGTAATATTGGACGTCGTCGCGAATCCCGTCGGCGAAGAAGTCGGCGGTGGTGTTCTGCCCGCGAAGCAAAATCTGGTCGCGGTGGCCCTCGCCCGAAGCCACTGTCGCGCCCGGCACCGCGCGCAGGACGTCGGTGATCGAGCGCATGCCCTGGTCGGCGATGTCGGCGGCGGTGACCACGTTCACCGCTTGGGGGACGTCCTTGAGGGGGGTCGAGGTCTTGGTCGCGGTGCTCATGTCCTGATCGACGCGCTGGGCGACGACGACAATGGCTTGATCAGAATCGGCGATGAACATGGCGATCACCTACCGCTATTGATATTCATTCGCAATAGAGGGTTTATTCGGCGGCCATCAGACGTTCCGCCGCGCCGAGATCGACCGAAACCAGCCGACTAACTCCTTTCTCGATCATCGTCACTCCGTACAAGCGGTGCATCCGCGCCATCGTCACCGCATTGTGGGTGACGATCAGATAGCGTGTGTCGGTCTGCGCCGTCATCCGGTCGAGCAGGTCGCAGAAGCGGTCGACATTGGCGTCGTCCAATGGCGCATCGACCTCGTCGAGCACGCAGATTGGCGCCGGATTGGTCAGGAACAGCCCGAAGATCAGCGCCACCGCGGTCAGCGCCTGCTCGCCGCCCGACAGCAAGGTCAACGCGGAGAGCCTCTTGCCTGGGGGCTGGACCATGATCTCGAGCCCGGCTTCGAGCGGGTCGTCGCTTTCGACCAGTTCGAGATGCGCCTGACCGCCGTCGAACAGGGTTGTGAACAGGCTCTGGAAATGGCCGTTGACCTTCTCGAACGCGTCGAGCAGCCGCACCCGTCCCTCGCGGTTGAGACTGCCGATCGACCCGCGCAGGCGGTTGATCGCTTCCCGCAATTCGTCGCGCTCGGCGGCGCCTTGCGCGCGGTTTTCGTCGAGCTCGGCAAGCTCGCTTTCGGCGACGAGGTTGACCGGCCCCAGCCGCTCGCGCTCCGCGGTCAGGCGCTCGAACGTCTCGCGTTCGGCCTCGGCCAGCGCCAGATTGGCGGGATCGAACTCGAATTTGCCCGGCAGCAAAGGCGGCGGGCATTCGAACTTATCGCCGCATTCGCGCGCCAATTCTTCGCGCCGCACAGTCTGGGCTTCAGCGCGAGCGGTGGCTCCGGCGCGAGCTTCGCGCGCTGCGGCAAAGCCTTCGCCCGCTTCGCCGAGCGCTTGGCCCGCGTCGGCGACGACCTGCTCGGCCTCGGCCTCGGCGGTGGCGGCCGCGCCAACCCCCGCCTCGCTCGAGGCAGCGTCGCGCTCGATCCGCTCGATCTCGCCGGCCAGCCGCTCGGGCTCGTGGGTCAGCTCGGTGCGCTCGGCGGCAAGTGCCGCGGCGCGCCGGGCGGTATCGACCAGCCGATCGCCCGCCTTGCGCCCGCGCTCGCGCCACTCGCCCGCCTCGCGCTGCGCCGCGGCATCGCGCTCGCGGTCGGCAGCGAGTTCTCGCGCCCTGGTCGCGGCGGCGGCACGGCGGTCGGCAACCTCGCCGCCGGCGGCCGAGGCAGCACTGCGAGCATCATCTATTTCACCAGCAAGCACCGCCGGGTCGGCGAGCGCGGCCAGCGCCTGATCTGCCGCATCGACCGACTGCGAACTCGCCGCAATCAGCGGTTCAAGATCGCACCGGCGCTCGGCCAGAGCGGCGCGCTGAGCATCAAGCCGGTCGAGCGCATTAATCGCGGCGTCGCCTGCCCGGATCGAGTCACGCGACTGGCGCTCGGCATGGGTGGCGGCGGCGCGCGCTTCGTCGGCCAAATGGCGGAAGCGCTCGACCGACGAAGCCGCCGAATCGCGCGCCTCAACCGATCCGGCAACCCCCGCTTCGAGCCCCGGCAACAATCGGTCGAGTTCCGCCAGCCGATTGACGCGGATCAGCCGCTCGGCGGTCGCCGCGCCGCCGCGCAACGCGACGAACCCGTCCCAGCGCCGCATCGTCCCGTCGCGAGTGACCAGCCTTTGCCCGACCGCGAGCGATTGCCCGTCATCCCGCTCGGCAAGCCCGACCTGCGCCAGCCGCCGCGCCAATTCGGGCGGAGCCCTGGCGTAGGCCGACAGCGGTTCGAGGCCCGCCGCAAGCTTGGGATCGCTCCCCGCCGTGTCGCTCCCAATCCATCGCCGTGGCCCATCCCCGCCGAGCGCTGCATCAAGATCGTCGCCCAACGCCGCCGCGAGCGCGCGCTCGTAGCCCGGCTCGGCCTGCACCGAAATCGCCCCGCTCCCGCCCTGCGCCAGCGCATCGGCCAGTGCTCCGCGCTCCGACGAAGCCGCGGCCAGCGCCGCTCGCGCCGAAGCCAGCGCGCTCTCCGCACGGTCACGCTGCTCGGCGGCTTGCGCGCGGCCCGCGTCGGCTTCTTCAAGCGCTTTTTCAGCTGCTGCCAATGCTGTTGCGGCCTCGCTTGCTGCTTCCTCAGCGGCTGCACTGGCCGTGCGATGCTCACCGCCATCGCCAAGCGCCTCTACCTGCGCCTCGATCCGCGCGGCATCATTGGCGGCCCGCTCGGCCTGTGCCCGCGCCGCATCCAGCGCCGCCTCGGCCACTCGCCGCTCGGCGCGCATCGCCGCTTCGCGCGCAAGCAACCCGGCAAGTTCGGCTTCGGCCGCGCGCGATACCTGCTCGGCCTGATTGACGTCGGCCGCGAGCCGCGCCGCCTGGGCTTCGCCATCGCTCAGCCGCGCCTCGATCGCCGCTCGCTCGGCTTCCAGCGTGGCGATCGCGCGCGCGGCGTCGTCGCGAAGCGCCTCCTCGCGCGCGGTCTCGCTGGCCTGCGCCGCCTCCAGCCGGTCGAGTTCGGCCAGCCGCCGGACGATGGTGTCGCGCCGCGCCCTGGCGGTAGCCAGCTCGTGCTGCAGCGTCCTACCGAGGTCGCGCGCCTCGGCCAGCGCGGTTCGCCGTGCGACAAGCCCGCTCGCCGCCGCTTCCTGCTGCGCTTGCGCCTCGGCCATCAGCTGCTGGAGCCGGCCAACCGCCGCCCCCGCCGCTTCGGCCTCCGCGCCCGCCGCCGCGGCAGCGCGCTGCGCCTCATCCCACCGCGCGAACAGCAATTTCGCTTCCGCCGCGCGGATCCGGTCAGTCAGCGATCGGTACCGTGTCGCAGCGCGCGCCTGGCGGCGGAGAGTCGTCGCGCGCGCTTCCTGGTCGCTCAATAATTCGTCGAGCCGGGTGATGTTGGTTTCGGCCGCGCGAAGCTTCGATTCCGCATCCTTGCGCCGCGCATGAAGCCCCGAAATTCCCGCCGCTTCCTCGAGCATCTGGCGCCGCTCGGTCGGTTTGGCGGCAATCACCGCGCCGATCCGCCCCTGGCTGACCAAGGCTGGCGAATGTGCGCCGGTGGCGGCGTCGGCGAACAGCAGGGAGACGTCTTTTTGCCGAACATCGCGCCCGTCGATTCGATAGGCCGAACCCGCGCCGCGTTCGATCCGCCTGGTGACTTCGCTTTCGCCGGCGAGGTCGCCTTCCCCGTCACGCTCGATCAACAACGACACTTCGGCGAAATCGCGCGCCGGGCGGGTCGCGGTGCCGGCGAAGATGACATCTTCCATTCCGCCGCCGCGAAGGCTTTTGGGGCTGCCTTCGCCCATCACCCAGCGGATCGCTTCGAGCAGGTTGGACTTGCCGCAGCCGTTGGGCCCGACGACCCCGGTCAGCCCGGGCTCGATCCTCAGTTCGGTCGATTCAACGAACGACTTGAATCCACCAAGCTTGAGCGTCCGGATCTTCAACCGTCGGCCCTCCCCGCCGACGCTCCGGTCGCCTTAGCTACCGAGCGCCGTCCTGATCGAGCCTTCGACCTGGCTCCACACCGACGAGCCGGCCTTGATCTCGACCATCTTTCCGTTTTGCAGGAAGGTCGGGGTTCCCGGGAAGTCCGGGAATTGCGCGATCACGTCGGTTTGCATCTGGACCAATTTGGTCGGGGTATTGGGGTCGGCCAGGCAGGCCGCACTCTTGGCCAGGGGCAGCCCGCGCATCGCCGCATATTGTGGCAGACCGGCAAGCTTGGCGATCTCGGCCAGCTGCTGATTGACCGGCAAGGCGGCGATTGCCTGCGCCTGCGCCGGATCGGCCGACTGGGCCTTCGCCTCCCACTCGGGCTGGTCGGCGTAAAGCTGGCGGGTAAGGCCGAAGAAGCCCGAAGTGCCGGCGCAGCGAGCGATCACCGACGCCGCCATGTCATAGGGATCGCGGACGAAATTGCGGAATTCGAACGAGACCTGGCCCGACTTCACATATTTGTCGGTCAGGGGAGTCATCGCCGCCTCGTCGAACTCACGGCAATGCGGGCAGGTCATCGATCCATATTCGACCAGCTTCACCTTGGCATTGGGGTTGCCCATCACGAACCCACCCTCGGGCGTGGTCGCGACGACCGTCGTCCAGTCGCCGCCGTTGGGGGCCGGAATGGCCTTGATCGGGGCAGTCGAAACGGTCGTGGCATTGCCGTTCTTTTCGGCATTGCAGGCGGAAACCGCAAAGGCGGCGGCGACGATGCCGAACAGGATGGTCTGTTTGATCACGTGATCTTGCTCCGGATGATTGGGATTGGAATATTGTCGGGCGGATCGAAGGCGGGGGCGCCATTTGATCCAGCGATATGCCCGGCAAGCGATTCAAGGCAAGCGCGAAGCTCGGGATCGGCGATCGCGCGGAGCCCTTCGCCAAGCTCGGCCGGGACCGGCGCCGGCTTGGGCCGCGCCGGCCGCACGGGCGCTTTCGGCACCCGGCCCTGGCGAAACGCGATCTGGGCGATTGCCTGATAACCGAAGAAGCGATTGACCCGCTCAATGATCATCGGACCGAGATGCTGGACCAGCGGCGCATGCGCGCCTTCGACCAGCAAGGTCAACGTGCCGCCGGCCTTCTTGCCAGTTGGGAAACGGATCGATTCGGGGGAGGAAACCTTGGCGTAGCGCTCGCCGACGATCTCCTTCCACCGGCTGACCACCGCGCTCTGAACAAAGCCGAAGCGTTTGAAAGCGAGGCCGCCGATATCGCCGATGATTTCGCCGGTCGCACGGACCCGGCCCTGGCGCGGCGCTTGTTCTCTGGTTTTGACCGGTTTCGACATTGTCCCGGTCATGCCATAGCGGGGCCATGCCCGCCAGTGCCGCGATCGCCTTGCTCGACCATTATTCTCGAACCACCCGAGCGCTGCCGTGGCGGGCGCCGCCGGGCGCGGCAAGGACCGATCCCTATCGAGTGTGGCTGAGCGAAGTGATGTTGCAGCAGACCACCGTGGCGGCGGTAATCCCGCGATTCATGCGGTTCATCGAGCGCTGGCCGACGGTCGACTCGCTTGCCGCCGCTTCGGACGAGGCGGTGATGCACGAATGGGCCGGGCTCGGCTATTATGCGCGGGCCCGCAACCTCATCGCCTGTGCCCGCGTGGTCGCTGCATCGGGCGGCTTTCCCGATAGCGAGGCCGGTCTTCGCGCGCTTCCTGGGATCGGCGATTATACCGCAGCCGCGATCGCCGCGATCGCCTTCGGTCACGATTGTGTGGCGGTCGATACCAATGTCGAGCGGGTCGTCGCGCGCTTGGAAGCGACGTCGGACAAGGCCGCGATCCGGAGCGCGGCGACGGCGCTGATGCCGAGCGGGCGGGCAGGCGAATTTGCCCAGGCGATGATGGATTTGGGCGCGACGATTTGCCGCCCGCGCTCCCCGGGGTGCGCGGAGTGTCCGATATCGTGTCACTGCAAGGCTTTCGCCCTCGGAACGGCCGAGGCATTTCCTGTGAAAGCAGCGCGCAAGGTTCGGCCGATACGGTACGGATTCGCCCATTGGATCGAGCACGGCGGGGCGCTGTGGCTGGTGCGGCGACCGTCCAAGGGAATGCTTGGCGGGATGGCGGCTTTGCCCGGATCAACGTGGAGCGACGCGATTACCGCCAACCCAGCGCTCGCCGAAATCCGCCACGTCTTCACCCATTTCGAGCTTCGCCTGTCGGTGATTGCGGGCGGGCAACCGGAGGGCGAAGGCTGGTGGCAGTCGATCGACAGCTTGCACGACGCCGGCCTTCCGACACTTTACCGCCGCGCGGTCGAAGCGGTGCTTGCCCAAAGGAAGTCGCTTGCCGCCTGAACCGTTTTTCGCCGGACCCGGGATCGACCGCGCCGACGCGCTTCGCAATCGGCCCGAGGCGATCGCCGACATGCTTGCCTCGCCCGTCGCGCGCGCCCTGGTATGGAGCGATGGCGCTCCGGCGCTCGACGCAGCGGGCAATCTGGTGTGGAGCGAGGTCAGCGGCGACGAGCTCCTGTTCCTCGGTCTCACGCAAGGCGAACCGCGATTCGCCGCCTTGCCTCCAGCCGGCGCCGGACCCGACACGCGCGCCTTGCTCGGACTGCTCGACGATGTCGACGCGCCGTTGTTCGCCGCCGCGTTGAGCCTGGCGAGCTGGCACCAGCGCCACTCATTCTGTTCGGTCTGCGGCAGCCCAAGCGAGATGTCCCGCGGCGGCTGGGCGCGCCGCTGCGGCGCGTGCGGGGCCGAACATTATCCACGGGTCGACCCGGTGGTGATCATGCTCGCCACCTTCGAAGACCGGCTATTGCTCGGTCGCCAGCCGCAATATCCGCCGCGCCGCTATTCCGCGCTGGCCGGGTTCGTCGAGCCGGGCGAGACGATCGAGGCGGCGGTCGCTCGCGAGCTGCAGGAGGAGGCCGGAATCCACGTCACTGACGTGCGCTACATCGCCAGCCAGCCCTGGCCATTCCCTTCATCGCTGATGATCGGCTGCACCGCGCGCGCGTTGAGCGACTCGCTGACCATCGACATGCAAGAGCTCGACGACGCCCGCTGGTTCACCCGCGCCGAGGCGAGCTTTGCTGTATCCGGCGACGCCGGCGCAGCCTTCGTGCCGCCGCCGCACTTCGCCATCGCGCGGACCCTGCTCGACGATTGGCTAGGCGATGCTTGAAGTCGGCTCGGCAGCGCCGTAAAGGCGTGGCCAAATTCCACCAATAATCGGCAGCGCCGCAGGGGTTTCATGGACGACCGCAAAAATACCACCGCCGGCTGGCTGCTCTTCGCCGGGATTGTCTCGCTCGGCGCGTGGATCGTCACGGGCGAGATGTACGCTGGCGAGGAAGTCAAAACCGGCGGCTACACGCTGCCCGGCGGCGAGGCAGCAGGCGCGGCCGGCGCGGCAGCCAAGCCGGTCGAATTCTATCTCGCCTCGGCCGATGTCGCCAAAGGCGAGCAGGTGTTCAAGAAATGCGCCGCGTGCCATGTTTCCGCGGCCGGCGGAGCCAATGGTATCGGCCCGAACCTGTGGGGTGTGCTCGGCGAACCGATCGGCAAGGGCGCGGGCGGCTACGCTTTCTCAAGTGTGCTAGCGGGCAAGGGCGGCAATTGGGACTGGAAGTCGCTCGACGCCTGGCTCTCCAGCCCGCGCGCTTTCGCGCCCGGCACCAAGATGACCTTCGCCGGCCTCGGCAATCCCGAGGACCGCGCAAACGTCATCGCATTCCTCAATTCGCACGGCAGCAACTTGCCGCTGCCCGCCGCCCCGGCCGAAGTTGCAGCACCGGCGGCTGGCGACAAGGCGGCGCCGGCCGCGGGCAATACGGCAGCGCCAGTCGACGGCAATGCCGCGGCCCCCGCCGCCGCCAATGCGGCGACCCCGGCCAAGAAATAAGGACGATGCGGCGATGGCTCGATCGAAAGCAACGTCCGTCGCCGACTATCTCGCCGAGCTTCCACCCGAACGCGCGGCGGTGGTCGGCCAGGTTATCGCGATTCACGAAGCCGCGCGGAAACTCGGTGGCTGCTAGTCGGGATAATAAGCCGAGACGTAATCCCACGCCTCCTGGGCATTTTCGCACCAGCAGATCAAATCGAGATCGCCGGGCGAAATCACGCCTTCCTCGGCGAGTCCTTGAAAATCAATCACCCGCTCCCAAAACTCCTTGCCGAACAGCAGGATCGGCATCGGCCGAACCTTTCCAGTCTGGATCAGGGTCAGCAATTCGAACATTTCGTCGAACGTGCCGAAGCCCCCGGGGAACACCGCAACGGCCCGCGCGCGCAGCAGGAAATGCATCTTGCGAAGCGCAAAATAATGGAATTGGAAGCTCAGGTCCGGGGTGACAAAGGTGTTGGGCAATTGCTCGTGCGGAAGCACGATATTGAGCCCGATCGACTCCTTGCCCTCGTCAGACGCACCGCGATTGGCGGCTTCCATGATCGACGGGCCGCCGCCCGAACAGACGACATAGTGGCGCTTGCCATCGGAGTCGGGTTCGAACCCGCTTGCCAGCCGGGCGAGCTCGCGCGCTACCTCATAATATTTCGAGTTGGCCTTGAGGCTTTGCGCGACCTTGCGCTGGCGATCGTCGTGCGCCGCCGCGATCACCGCATCGGCCTTGGCCGGCTCGGGAATTCTCGCCGAGCCATAGAAAACAAAGGTCGAGGCAATGTTGGCCTCGTTCATCAGCAACTCGGGCTTGAGCAATTCAAGCTGGAAGCGAACCGGGCGGAGGTCCTCGCGGAGCAGGAAGTCGGTGTCCTGGAAGGCGAGCTTGTAGGCCTCGCTCTCGGTCTGCGGCGACGAGGGCACATGCTTGGCGGCCTGCGCATCGACTTTTGAGGTCGGGAAAATGCGCTTGGGGGGGCGGTTGTCGGTCATAAGCG